>JBELME010000170.1:0-8883 GCA_042096095.1 Enterovibrio sp. | reverse complement strand
CGTTTTTGAAAACATCAAAGCGGAATACCAAGCCATGGCCGACCAGCTTGGCATTAAAGACGTCCACTATGTACCGATTTCAGCGCTTGCTGGCGATAACGTGGTGTCGCTGAGCGACAGCACGCCTTGGTACAAAGGCTTACCTTTGATGGGCATGTTAGAAGCCGTTGAGATCAGCCGTGACCAAAACCTCGATCTGATGCGCTTCCCCGTTCAATACGTCAACCGCCCTAACCTCGACTTTCGTGGCTACTGCGGCACATTAGCGTCGGGCATTTTACGTAAAGGTGATGAAGTGATGGCATTGCCATCCGGCCAAACCAGCACAATCACCAGCATTGTGACTTACGACGGCGAGCTTGAAGCCGTTGCGCCCAACAACGCCGTGACCGTCACACTCGCTGATGAAATTGATATTTCGCGTGGCGATATGATCACCCACGCCGACACGGCACCAGAGCTCACAGATCACCTTTCGGCGTCACTGGTCTGGATGGCACAAGATGCGCTGAAAACAGGCCGCGACTATGACTTCAAGTTTGCCAGCCACAGCCTGACGGGCCAAGTGACAAACGTTCACCACAAGATTGATATCAATACGTTTGAAGAGCTCTCTTCTGATGCGCTCGCACTCAATGAAATTGGCGTTGTCGATTTGCACTTGAATGCCCCTGTCGCTGCGGACAACTACGCCTCCGTCAAGAAAACAGGAGCCTTCATCATTATCGACAGGCTCACCAATATCACGATTGCGGCAGGCATGGTTGAAGCGCTTCACACGCAAAAAGAAGCGAAAGCGACACGCACATACACAGACGCAGAAATTGCGCTAAACCGCTACATTCGCGAAAACTTCCCTGAGTGGGAAGCGAAGTCAGTCAAATAAGACGACGAGCGAGAGGAAGGGAAACGGTGAACAGCATAGCGTGCGATGCCAACAGGGAGAATACCGCGACAATGAGCGTGAAAGTACTTCATATCATTAATGATCTGTCTCGAAATGGCGGCGCTCAGCGGTTTGTGATTGATTTGGTTTCACCTCCTCCGCAAGGCTATGACATTCGCGTTATCACGCTCGAAGATACCAATGATTTTTGCGAAGAATTGGAAGCCCTCGGCGTGAAGTGTGATGTGTGGGAACACCTGTCGTGGAAGGAAAAATGGCAGGCTCTGCGCTGGCCTGATGTGATTCATGGTCATCTTTTCCCTTCGATATACCTCGCGTTAGCGGCATTTGGTAAAAAGCGTGTTCAGACCGAACACGCGACCCACAATCGTCGACGTGATCATGTCTGGATGAAACCGTTTGAGCTATTTCTTTACTGGCGCTACCAAGTCACTGTGTGTATCACCGAGCAGGTTAAAGATGCGCTGGAAGATTTTTTGCCACAGTATAAAAAGCACTATCGTGTTATTTTTAACGGTGTCGATCTGACCAAGTATCCATTAAACGTTAAATCACAGCCTGCGCCTGAACAGCCGCGTCGCATTGGCATGGTGGGAAGATTCCATGCCTACAAAGATCACCCTACCGTGATCCGTGCCCTGGCAGAATTACCCGAAAACTACGAACTGCATTTTGCCGGCGATGGTGAGCGTCGTGATGAATACATGGCATTGGTCAAAGAGCTCGGGGTGGAAAACCGCGTCATTTTTCATGGCGTATTAACCGACATACCCGCCTTCTTAGATACGCTCGATGTGTACGTACAAAGCTCAAGTGTCGAAGGGTTTGGCTTGGCCGCAGTTGAAGGTATGGCGGCAGGCTTGCCCGTGCTGGCGAGTAATGTGCCGGGCTTGAGTGAAGTGATGGGTGATGAACGCTACCTGTTCGAACTCGGCAATGCACACGCATTAACCTCAGCCATTCAGCGCCTGTGTGATGACGAAAACGCCTATCAAACCGCGTCTGAATATGCCATCTCTCGCTGCCAGATATTTACGCTTGATGCCTTCCGCACGCATTACTATCAAACATATCAAGGATTGGTAGATGGCACGGTCAGTTGAGCATCTTGCTGCGTTTGCAGTCATCCTTTTCTTTGTCCCATTGAAAACCAATCTATCGGGCATTGAACTGTATATCGCCGATCTTGTTGGCATCGCCTCTTTAGGCGTAATGGGTCTTGCGACTGCCCGTGGGAGCTTGCACCACTCAACCATTCAAGCCTCAAGCTTCATTTTCTTGTTTGTACTTTACATCTTGCTGGTGGGCACACTCAGTGACGCGCCGGCTAAGTTTGTGCTCATCGAGATGATTCAGTGGCTGTCTGTCGCTGCATTTTTGGGCATGTTACATCAAGCGGGTTTACTGGCATCACCACGCTTTCTCTCGCTGGTTGCCTTGTATGCGCTGGCAGGTTCGTTATACACCGCAGCTTGGCACTTGGCACAACCCGGCATGCCCGATTTCAAGCAATTGGCTAACACCAAATACTTCTTTGGGTTTACCTGCGCAATGATTTATCTGTTGCGCCAACACATCAGTTATAGCCGGGTTTTATTTGCGATCGCATTTGTTCTCTTAGTGATGTCAGAAGAGCGTAAAGCATTGTTAGGTGTCGTGATGATGATTGCCTGCGATCACCTCTTTTGCCAGCAAACCCATCACCAGAGAGAGCGAACCACACGCGTCGCCATCATCACTTTTTTCATCTTTGGCGGCCTACTGTCGGCGTTCTCCGTTTGGTACATGGTCGGGCTAAACAGTATTTTAGATACCCTCGAATTTACGCAGTTCGACATCCTATTTGCGGATCAACAAGCCGCGCAGTGGGATTCGGAAGTATGGCGAAAACTGCTCCTCGCAAACGGCTTCTCGTTATTCCAAGAGTATCCGATCTTCGGTGTCGGCCCCAAAATGCTCCCTGCACATATCGCGCCCTACTTCCAAAATGAGGTGTTAGCCATTTATACCCACAACTTTGCACTTGATGTGGCCATTGAATATGGCGCAGTTGGTTTGTCCATTTTGATCGGTGGTTTCCTGATTTCACTCATGCGCCTTTTCCGCGCTCGCATGGAAAACCCTGTTGCCTTCTTGTTGGGGGTATACATTCTTTCCATGGTGCTATTTGTGGCCGTCAACAGCACCATCATGCTGATGTTTTTGCTCCCCCTGTTTATCAATGTTCGCACTGAATCTTTCGCACGAAGCCTCTCTCAGAGAACCAACAGTCACCGTGCCGTTTCAGTGAGTCGCGAATCAACACCCTCATCGCTCCCAACGAGTGCATCCATTATCACAGACCCAATCCCCCCTCATGAGGAGAAGTAATGAAGTTCAGCCTTGCCCGACAACGCGCGTTTGACCAAACACTGCGAGAGCCTAATTTTGTGTTGGTATACCAAATGGGTAAAGTTGGCTCATCCTCCATTGAGGCATCGTTAGAGCACTGCAACATTCCAAGCTGGCACATTCATACCTTCGACGATAACGAAGAGTTTCAGATGTACCGCAATACGTCTGATGTCGCCTGTTTCTTTGACTGGCACATCCGCGCCGCATACAGACTCACGCTCGCTCACAGACTGCGTATTCTGAAAAAACGCGATCACATTAAGATCATCACGCTTGTGCGCGATCCTGTTGCGACCGTGATTTCACGCTTTTTCCAAGACCTTCACATTCAATTGATTGAAGGAAAGAAAAACAACGCCATTCACGGCGACATGGACGCGACACTTAGCCACCTCATCGATGCGTTTGATAACAAGCTACGCCATGACTATTTCACGGAATGGTTCGACCGTGAGCTTAAGCGTCAATTTGGTGTTGATGTCATGCCACACCTGACCGATCCAACCCAGACACATTGGCGTATTCAGGAAAAAGGTTGTGATGTGCTGCTGATGAAATGCGAAGCCATCAACCAATCCGCTGACGTGCTGGGCGCGTTTTTGGATCAGACAGATTTCTCGCTACAATCCAGTAATGAAGCCTCCAACAAATGGTACTCCGCCTTGTATCAGCGCTTTAAAGAAACGTACCCGTTTGAGCGCTTGTTCAGTCTTTACGACGCACCCATTTACAGGGCCGTCTATAGCGAAGATGAAATCGCACGCTTTAAACAAAAATGGGGACGCGAATGAAAACGGTGCTTCATATTACAGAGGCCTTCGGTGGCGGCATTCAAACCGCATTGTGTAGCTACGCCAAATCCACTGAAGGTGATCCCATTCGCCACCTTCTTCTTGCGAGATTGCGCCCTCAAGATGACACAGGCCTTGCCATCAAAAACGTGTTTGACGAGGTCGAAACGGTCGACGGTGGCTTACTTCATTTCTATCGCTGCGCGCGTAAAGCCGTGCTTCAGTACAAACCAGATATCATTCACTTGCACTCTAGCTTCGCAGGGTTTCTGTGCCGCTTTCTGCCTAAGGGCAATGCAAAGATCGTATATACCCCGCATTGTTATGCCTTTGAGCGTCGTGATATTCCGGATTGGAAGCAAGAAATCTATATGCGTTTAGAAACCCTCGGTTTATCGCGCATTGATGTCATCGCCGGATGTAGCGAGCGAGAGTGCGAGCTGGGTTTAGAATTGGGCGCAAAGCGCGCGGTTCATCTAAATAACTATGCCGAGCTCAGCCCTGAACTGATGGAAGACTCGCAAGCCTCCTCAGAAGACAACACGCAACAGGCAGAGACGCCGCGCATTAAAGTGGTCATTGTGGGCCGCGTTTCGCCCCAAAAAGACCCAGAGTTTCTACTGGAAACCATTGACCACCTCAGAAGCTTTCCTGAGTTTAACCAAGTCCAACTGCAGTGGCTGGGCGGAGGAGACCCAGACAAAGAACAAGAACTGAGAGCGGCAGGCGTGGACGTCACAGGAATGATCCCTCACCACGTCCTCATGAAAACCCTGAAAGATGCGGATTTGTATCTGCACACCGCGGCATGGGAAGGCATGCCTTTGACCTTGCTTGAAGCTGCACGTCTCAATGTCCCAATGGTATTGCGGATCATTGGCGCGACCCAGAACCTGCATTATCCTTTCCTCGTTAGCACGCCGGATGCCATGGCAAAGCAAATCGTGGATTATTGCCGAAACCCTCAGCATCCTGATTACCAATCCTCATTGGTGTCGATTAACGACGCTTTCAGTGCGGAAAAACAACGCAGCGCACTTATTGATATCTATGGGGCCTAAACCATGATGTGGGTAGTGGCGTTGCTCATTATCGGGCTTCTCGCAACCTTGATGCTGACCCGAACTCGCCCCGCTTTGGTGTTTGGTGCTGTGTTTGCGGTGCTGCTGCTGCTCGACATCGTGCCTGCGACTCAACTGTTTAATCACTTCACGAACCCTGCCTTGATAACATTGGTGTTATTGGTATTGGTGTCGGTGGTACTCGAGCGCACCGCATTGATTAGCGCGCTCGGTCATTGGTGCACACGCGGAAGCCTTCGCCGTGTCACCTTGCAATCCACATTAGCGGCAGGTTTGTTGTCTGCGGTGATCAACAACACCGCGGTCGTATCGACCTTGATGCGAAGCCTCACTCACACTGCATACCCTGCCAGTAAACTGCTGATCCCCCTTTCTTATGCTGCCATCTTAGGGGGCACCATGACCTTGATAGGGACGTCCACCAACCTTCTGGTCAATGGGTTCACCCTCAGCGCAGGCCTTCCAGGGCTGGGCTTTTTCGATTTTACCTTAGTGGGCGCGCCGCTGTTTTTCATCGGCATCGCGCTTATTGTCTTAATTTCTGTTCGCCTTTTGCCTACAAATGACGTGACTCAGCAATCAGCCTCACAGTCCTATTTGCTGGAAAGTCGATTGGAGGCGGAATCGCCACTTGTCGGACAAACGGTCGAGGCCAGTGGCTTACGGCATCTCGAACGTTTGTTTTTGGTCGAGATCATCCGCAAACAGCGTGTCATTTCGCCTGTCTCCCCTACGGAGCCTTTGCATGCCGATGATGTGTTGGTGTTTTCAGGGGATCTGGAAGCCACGGCATTATTGGCAAGGTTCAAAGGCTTAACCTTGGTGACACAAGGGGAAGAGACACCGTCGGATAACTTGGTGGATGTGGTCGTCACGCCCCAAGCCATGGTGGCGGGAAGAACCATTAAATCGCTGAACTTCCGCTCGCAGTTTGATGCGGCAGTGGTGGCGGTAAAACGGGGCGACCACCACATTCGTGGTGGCCTTGGACAAGTGCGTTTACGCGGTGGTGACTTGCTGGTGCTGGCCGTCGGCACAGACTTCCACAGCCGAGAGAATATCGCCCAGAATTTTGTGTTGGTCGGTGAACGCAGTCGACATGCACTGCTGACATCGCGTCAATCAACACTGTTTTGCTTAGGTGCCGTTGCCGTGTTGCTGGCAGGTGCGATGGACGTGCTGCCCTTGTACAAAGGATTGGTGCTGTTAATCGCGGCAGCTGTTGGGTCGCGCATCGTCACCATTCATGATTTACGCCGTCGCTTCCCCTTCGAATTGGTGGTGGTCATTGGCGCGGCACTGGGTCTGGCTCAAGCGATATCAACAACAGGATTGGCAGACATCATTGCCACCAGCATGATGTCGGTTAGCCAACACTGGGGGCCGTTTGGTGCGCTCGTCATTTTGTATATTGCGACTTGGTTGATGACGGAACTCATCACCAACAATGCAGCGGCAGCCATTGCCTTTCCCATCGGCCTTGCGTTGGCAGGTCAATATGGGGTGGATCCTCTGCCTTACATCATGACGGTCGCGTTTGCGGCAAGTGCGAGTTTTCTCTCGCCGTTTGGTTATCAAACCAATTTGATGGTGTTTACAGCAGGCCGTTACCAAACTCGGGATTACCTGAAAGCAGGTCTCCCATTAACACTGGCCTACGGCTTGGGTGTCATTATTCTCGTGCCTTACGTTTTTCCTTGGTGAAGTATTTATGATCGCAAGCCTTGTCACCCGATTCCAACAACTCCCCGCAGAGCGTCGGCAGTTCCTGTTCCACGCTGCCCTTGCGGCGTTGTTTCGGGTGTTTTCTGCAGGGGCGGCTTTTCTGCTTAGCGTTGTGGCCGCAAGAACGTTGGGAACGCACCAATCCGGTCTGTTCTTCCTTGGGTTGAGCTTAGCAACCTTGCTCGGCACCCTCAGCTTGTTGGGTATGGATAACGCGCTATTGCGGTTCATTGGAAACTCATCGACAGAAGATGCAACAGAAACCAATCAAGTATTCACCAATGCCTATGCCGCGGTTGTGCCCACCAGCACGGTGGTTGGCCTCATCGTATTTGTTCTCTCACCGTGGTTATCAACCAGTGTGTTCGACAAACCCGATGCAGTTGATGCCATGCGCGCATTTGCTGTGGCAATACCGCTGATCAGTCTGTTTTTCCTTAACGGCTATGCACTGCAAGCAACCCGACGTGTGATTGCATCTGTGTGTTCTATGCAGCTTGGGGTCACGGTGTTGCTGCTACTGGCGCTTTATGGCTTATCACATTATGCGGTGGAGCCAAGTGCCAGTGTCGCCGCAATGTTATATACGGGCGCTGCCGCCATTGTGGTGATTTCAGGGTTAGTGCTGTGGTTTCGCCAACCTTTGCACCGTATTGATCGCCGCGATTTAGGCAAACCCGCCTTGTGGCAAGCCGCACCAAACCTGTGGCTCATTGCCGCAACGGGCCAAGCCATCCCTTGGGCATCTGTCGTTATCGTGGGGTTTTATACGCAATCGCAAGATGTGGCGTATTTCTCCGCCGCACAGCGAACCTCCTTGCTCATCACCTTTATGTTGATGGTGGTGAATTTCGTTGCAGCTCCCCGTTTCTCCGCCTTATTTCACGCGGGTGAAATGGAGAAGTTAAAACGTCTTGCACAGTTTTCGACGCGATTAATGATTGCTTTTTCGCTGCCGGTACTCATCGCAGTGTTGGTATGGCCGGAACACATTATGCGGTTGTTTGGTGAGGACTTTGTTCTCGGCGCGCCGCTATTGGTGATTCTCGCCATCGGTCAAACCATCAATGTGATGACAGGCTCGGTTGGGTTTCTTCTTACCATGTGCGGTCACGAACGAGACATGAGGAATGTTACGGTATTCGCAGGCTTGCTCACCTTAGCATTGACCTTCATACTCACGCACATTTGGGGCACGCTCGGTGCAGCGATTGCCGTCAGTGTGGGGTTAAGTACGCAGAACTTACTTGCCTTCCATAAAGTGAAATCGCGTTTAGGCTTTTGGCCTATTGGTTAACCTCACCCCATACTGGAAGAAATAAATAATTTTATAATGGGTAAGTGATACCATTTGCACTGCCTATTTTAAAATACAAATGCTAATAGCTCGGATGTAACTAATTAAGGATATCTGATGATCAATAAGTGCCTATTTCCAGCCGCCGGTTACGGAACACGCTTCCTACCAGCAACTAAATCCATGCCAAAGGAAATGATGCCTATCGTAAACAAGCCATTGATTGAATACGGTGTTGATGAGGCGATTCAAGCTGGTGTTAATGGCATGTGTATCGTCACTGGCCGTGGTAAACACAGCCTGATGGATCACTTCGACAAAAACTACGAACTCGAGCACCAAATTCTAGGCACCAACAAAGAAGCCCTGCTTGAAGATATTCGTGCAACGATTGATGCGGCGTCTTTCACATACATTCGCCAAAAAGAAATGCGCGGTTTGGGTCATGCCATCCTTACAGGTCGCGACTTGGTCGGTGATGAAGCCTTCGCAGTGGTATTGGCGGATGACCTTTGTATCAACAAAGATCAGGGTGTATTGACGCAGATGGTTGCGCTTTATAAGCAATTCCGCTGTTCAATCGTCGCCGTTGAAGAAGTGCCGGAAGACGAAACCCACAAATACGGTGTTATTTCAGGACAAGAGATCAAAGATGACTTGTTCCGCGTAGATAACATGGTTGAGAAG
>JBELME010000169.1:0-8903 GCA_042096095.1 Enterovibrio sp. | reverse complement strand
AACGTCAATGTCGTTGCACACCACAGAGAAGGCAGGATCTTCGGGCAGGCGGTCTGGATTCCACGAATTATCATTGAAATAACAACTTTGGTTGGCCCAACGATTAGTCGGGAACACACCGTCTTCAAACAAAGTGGCGGTGCCATCTTGGTTGAGATCTATCATCGTCATGAATTCATCGCGAACACCGACGAGCTCTATGAGTTCTGCCTGATATCTTTCTATCTCAGCGCGGTAAAACTCTTCGCTCTCTGGAAAGTTAACGATTTCGTTTTCGTAATACGCAATTTGGTTTTCATGGTTGAACACCATCGAGTCAATTTGGCTTTCGACGTCGAGCTTATTATTCTGATAGACGGTATTGAGCATACCCGCCACCCAGCGCTGTTCTGCTTCGTCCCAGCGATATTGCGTGCTTTGTTGCCTTTCCCCACCAAATTCTAGGTCGGTACAATTGGCATCAGCGCTTGATGCTTTAAGCCCTTCTGCAACGGCAATTTTCTCTAATGCTGCATTAAGGTACATGGCCGTTTGAACGGATTGATTCCCAACACTGGATTCTTCAGAGATGGATTCAATTAAATAACCACGTACTGTGCTGCCATTGACGATGCTTGTTGGTAAGGCTGAGAGTGAGACATAAGCGTCTCGCCAAAAGTTGTCTGTTCCGCCATTCTCACTGATGGTCGCAACGGTGATGTTTTCACCAGTATGTTGGTTGTATTGATCTGATACATAGTCAATAGAGTAGAATGCGTCTTCAGCGCTGGTGTCCATCAGGCCAAACTCGAGTACGGCAAAACGGCCTTCCCAAAGGTTGTCTTCCCAGCCAGTCACCCCAATGACCTTTGAGCCTAAATGAATCCCGTAGTTATCACCTTCTGCGGTGTACTGTTGGCGAAGCACGCCAACAGATGACTCAACCCAGAAATAGTTTTGTCCATTCAGCCAACCTTCTGAGTGGTAGATATCTTCGACGATTCTAAAATCATCTGGGAAGATGTTTTTAACGTTACCCGCGTCGTTAACGCGAAGTATGGGTTGAAATGCTGTCGCGAAGTCTTCTGGTTTAAGATCTGAGTGTGAAAAGACACCGGCATTTTGCAGAAACTCGCCAGACCAATCTTTATTAGGCTGAAGACCGCCTTTGTAGGTCAGAATACTCGGTAGGTGCAGACCGACGAGGTTTCCATTCACCCCGAGCGTTTCGGCTGCTGTCTGCACGCCGTCTTTTTTAGGGTTCCAATCCAAGGCATTGGTATTGAGTAATGCCAATGAGAGCGGCTCGTCAGCTGTCCATGTTGCTTCCATGCCTCGTAATTTGAGGTTATGCGTACCGTCTGACAAGGTAACGTAGCTAACGCTGGTTTCTTGAAGTTGGCTTTGGCTGTCGAAAAAGCGTGCTTCGACGCGGTATTTACCCGGCACAAGACTCAGGTTTGCGCGTGACTCAGTCGGTGTGAGGGTCACTTGTGTGGCGTACTGACCTTTGAGTAAATCTTGGTTAAGCTCATCGCAAAACAGGCGCTTACCGTTAATGGTGAATTCACCATAGAAGTTGTCTTCAGACGTGCACTCTTCCTGTTGTTCAAACACCGTATCGACGTCAGCAAGACTGCCTATTATCTCCGTGTCGAAAAAATGCACTTCTATGCTGGTGGAATCGCCAATCCAAGCGGCGTTGATGTCCGGTTGTGGGAACTTAACGCCAATAGAAATCGACGCTGTCGCTGCCACGGTTGATGCGCTATCGCTGTCAACGGCACCGTTGATTACATCGTCGACGACGGCGTTTTCTACTGTATTAGCAGCTTGTTCGGTGCTGCTTTCTGAACCACAGCCCGTGAGTGCAAGAGATGCTAAGACCATGGCTGCAATGGGGTTGAGTTTGTAGTGCTTCATGTATTCAATTCCTTTTGAAAATTATTCGATTTCGACGCCGATGTTGCCGCTTTGCTCGGTGATGCTAAAACTGACTGACTGTGATGCTGTTTGACCGAGCTCGTCTGTGACTGTCGCGGTTGCTTGGTAACTGCCAGCACCTAATAGCCCTTCTTGAATCAACAAGGTGTTACCCAGCGATTCAAGTTGAAGACCGGTATCGGTTTCCCATGTGATTGGCAGGTCGGATGTTCTATCGTCGTTTGCCAAGACGGTGATCAGTACGGGCTGATTATTCTTCTCGCCAACAGGCACAAGCTGTGTGATTGGTGATACGTTGAGCGCAGTGATCTCCGGACGTTGGTCAACGCTGACAACAAGAGTGCGTGTGGCTGTCGATGATTGGCCTCTTTCATCAGTGACGGTTGCAGTTACCACCGTTTGACCTTGAGTCAATTCGTTGGCAGCTATCCTTGCTGTGCGTCCATCAGCCTCTACATCGATGAAGACCCCATTATTGGCATCCCACTCAATGACAAGTTGCTGAGCGTCAGTGAGGTCGTCTGAAACGGATGCGGTGAATATCACATCGGTTTTATTTTGGCCGCTTTCTCCTACTGTAAGTGCGTCATGGCTTGCGGTGAGTTGAATGTCAGGTTGCTGATCGACACGTATCGTTAAGGTGTGAGTGGCAACGGATGACTGCCCCATTTCGTCAGTAACGGTAACGGTGATTTGCGTGTCGCCAACAGAGAGCTCTTGCGCGTCGATCTTTGCCGTGCGCCCATCGCTGCCCACTTCGACGAATGCGCCATTAGTGGCCTGCCATTCGATCTCAAGTTGTTGTGCGTCCGTGCGGTCATCTGAGACGACAGCAGAGAAGGTCACGTCTGTGGCGTTCAGTCCGTTTTCACCAACAATGATGTCACTGTGGCTTGCGTTGAGCTGGACCTCTGGGTGTTCATCGTTGATGAGTACCACATTGATGGTGAGGGAAATTACTGTACTTTGACCTGCAGAATCAAAGACCTCTATCGTCATCGTCGTCTCGCCTTCGACCAATGAATCTGCTTTGATCGTGGCTTGTGTGTTGTCTTGAGACAAGATAAACGGTGAAGGGCTTGAAGATGTCCAGAAGACATCAAGATCTTCGTTGTTGGTGTTGTCATCAGAGAAGGTTGCGGTAAATACAACATCGTTCGCGCCGGTGCCATCTTCATAGATTTCGACGTACTGATGATCAGCATCCAGACTAACCAGCGGCCATTCATCGTTGGCAATGTTGACGCTCAGGTCATAGAGGGCGGTTGTCGTTTGGCTCTCTTCATCGGTGACAGAGGCAGAGACGGTGACAATGCCACCTTGCAGTGCACTGCCTGGAAGTACGGCTGTTTTTCCATCATCTGACACACGAAGATTTGCGCCAGTACTGGTGTACCAGGCAATATGCAGGTCTTCTGTTGGTGTGTAGTCGTCACTGATAGCCAACGTAAAGGTCACGTCTTCGGACCCTTCACCGTTTGCTGGGATTTCAATCTCAGTATGGCTGGCGGAAAGACTGGCTTCTGGGCTTGCATCATCTTCCATCACAACGATGAGTTGCTGAGTGTCTGATGATTCAGCGCCATTCTCGTCCGTAACAGAGACGGTAATCAAGGTTTCGCCTGCGTACAAATCAGCGGCAAGAAGTGTCGCTGTTTTCCCATCTTGAGAGACGTGTAGGTCGATGCCGTTGGTTGCTGTCCATGTCACCTCAAGATCCTCTGATGCGGTGAGGTCGTCACTGTAGGTCACTGTGAACGTAACATCGTGTGCACCTTGACCATTTTCAATCATATCCACACGATTGTGGCTGGCGACGAGTGAAACTTCAGGGGCTGTATTTTCGATAACGTTAACGGTTAGCGTTTGATATTTCGTGGTGACTTGGCCGAACGCATCGGTCACCATGACAGAGACAACCGTGTCGCCATCCACCAATGTGTCTTTCAGCAAGGTCGCGCGGGTTTTGTCTTCTGACACGACCAATGACACATCGTTGTCCGTTGTCCACTCAATGGTGAGGTTTTCGATGTCGGTAAAGTCGTCGTCAATTTGTGCGGTGAAGATGACATCATGGGCATCTTGTTCCGCGTCAATGATGTCGACCACGGTGTGACTTGCATTCAAGGTAACGTCTGGGGCGAGGTCTTCGGCAATTTGAATATCAATGGACAGCGTTTGAGATGTTGTTTGACCAAATGCATCTGTCACTGACACGGTGATATCCGTGATGCCTTCAACAAGGTTGTTCGCGAGCCAGGTTGCTCGTTGGTTGTCTTCTGCAATCTCTAAAGCAATACCTGCCGGGAATGTCCAGTCAACATCAAGTGAGTCAAGCGGCGTTCTATCATCTTCAAAGGTGGCTTCAAAGAGAATGTCTTCGATGCCTTCCCCTTTGTCGGTGATTTGCAGGCTGAGTGTCGACGCGACGAGATCGAGCGTTGGTGCGCTGTCTTCGCGAACCAGCAGTCTTGTTTCTTCAATGGTGATAGCGCCTAGGTTGTCGCTTGCAGTAGCTCTAATGGTGTATTCACCGGCTTGAACGGCATCGCCTTCAGCCAACGTGGCTTTTTTGTCGTCAGTGGTGAATGCATTGCTTTCTTCGCCCGTGCTATCAATGAAGCTCCAAGAGAAGTTTGGCGCTGCGCTTTGGTCATCTTTTACAACGGCCCGAACGCGCCAATCACTGAGCGCAACTTGGTTTGCCGTCCATAGGGTGTTGGCGGTTGAGGACAGCAGGACTTCTGGTGCTTGGTTTTCCTCAACAAGTATCATGAATTCTGCTTCAGAAGACTTTGGCTCGGCGTTGTCATCCGTTGCGGTTACATTAATCGCAATGTTGCCCGTTGATGCTGAAGGAGAGGCGAAGTTGCAGGTGGCTGCTTCGCAATTTCCTTGAGGGTTGTTTTCCCAAGCATATGAAATTGCATCGCCTTGTTTGTCAATTGCGATGACATCAAGTGTGATGTTCTCGCCTTCTACAACAGTGATCGAACCGTTGGGTGAATAACGTTGGCCATTGATATCAAAACCAAGTATCTCTGGGGCGATATTGCCGTCAGGTTTGACATCGTAGACAACGTCTTTTGTCGCACTCTCACCGTATTCGTCTGTGGCGGTGATGGAAACAGTGTGGATGCCTTCATTGGCAAAACTCACTTTTACGAATCTGCCTGACTCGGTAAAAGAGCACCCCTCACTGCATGTGATTTCGTAGGTGTATTCATCGCCATCTTGGTCATAGACCCAGTGATAGAAGCTTGCTCCGTCAGAGACGCGGTAGTCACGCTTATCACTTTGCCAAACAGAAATACTCGGTGCTTGATTTTGGCGAATTAAGGCAACATTGGTGTGCTCGTCGCCCGGCTGAAGACCATCAGGTAGCATAATGGTAACGTTTTGACCGAAGGCCCTTAACTCTGCCGTCCCTTCGCAGTTTGAAGACAATGAGAATTGCCCTTGTTCATCTGAAACGGTAGAGAAACGCGTACCGACTAGGTTTGATTGTACCCAAGTGTTTGGAATAGTTGTCTCGCCATCAGGTTCAAACAACGTGCCCGAAATGGAACACTGATAGGGGTTGATGAGTTCATAGGTGACATCAATATTGACATCACATTCGCCACCCGAGACCACTGATGGTTGATAAACTTCACTTTCATTGGTGAGCGGGTTATAGACGTGTACTTGGTAACCGCTTGCGGCACCTTCAACGGCTTGGAACGTGTTCGATACGCGTCCTTCGTAATCGGCATATGCCCACTCGGTACCGCCGTCAGGCAGTGTGAGTATTACGTTTCCGCCGTGTGCTGCACCACGTTCGTAGGAAAGCTCACCTGTGACACACGTTTGCGTGGGTTCAGCAAACATTGGCCAGTCAAGGTTGATCCATTTCACCCATTGATTTGCACTGGTGACAGGAATGCTTACGTAAACGGAATGGCTTAATCCTTCTAAGTATTCCGCCAACGCACCTGGCGTATGGTTTGCCTCAATGAAATCACCGGCTGAATTGGTCAGGCTTCCGTTACCCACGAACTCCCATTTACTTGAGCGGTAAACGTAAATGGGTACTTGGATGCCATTAATGTCAGACGCAACATCTTCGGTGATGGTTTTGTATGCACTTGGAGAGACAAATGCTTGAACGGTGGGTGTATCGCCCGATGCCGATAGACTTTCTGAAATTGGTAGTAAGTCACCGTTTTGGTCGGTGATAGAGATCTGGGCAAAAGTGGTTGATATTAATCGGTAAGGGTCTTCATCGGCATTGTCTATGCCAAAGTTCGTTCCAACCCCTTGATTTTCCGTTTCCCCATACCCCACAAAATCACCAGGGAAAGCTTGTATATCCGTGGTGTTTGAAGAATCAAAGTGCGCCATTTCGACGTTGAGGGCTTCAACATCTTCTCCGATAGCGTCAATGGGAAGATCAATTTTTAAATTCGATTCAGTCGCTGACATGGCAAGTGGGGTACCCGCTTGGATGGCTTTTCGCCCACTGATGTCAGAGACCAGAGAAAAGGTCACCGTTCTTTTCTCACTGTTGCTTGCCACGATTTCTAGATCTTGCTTTTTGAATGATTTGACGACGACAGGGGAGATAACGGCATCTGCATTCACAGCAACGGAATCACTATCAACGCTGAATAACTTTTCACCGCTGGTAAAGCCAGATTTGTCGAAGCTAACGATGATTGAAGTCGCAGTATCAGCGCTTTCAAATTGAGGAAGCATTGCTTCAAAGAGGCCGTTGGAATCGGTTGTTGCTGTCTGTTGGTAAAGTGACTCTTCAGATTTATTTAAAATACTGATGGAGACTTGAGCATCAGAAATTCCCGTGTAATCGGGTGTTGTCAGCTTTCCTGACACGATTTGAAGGCTGGCTTTTTGAACTTGTGGGCTGCCAGTGCCTGCTTCACCCGTTTCTGGTGTGTCTACAACGGGGGTCGAGTTGGATGACTCATCCTCTGAGCCACCACAACCCATGAGTATCGATGCTAGCGCAAGGGCTAAAATCGAGGGTTTGGTTTTCAACATTTATCCGATTCCTTGGAATTAAAATCGGACTTATTGTTTTTGTTTCTTGATTGTTTTTGAAATGATAATGAGTTTGAGATGTATTATTTGCGAGACAATGCAAGTTAACGGTTTGTCATACGCTTAAGATCATATTTTGTTGTAATTAATAACATTTATGTCATAAATAACTGCTTTTCACTTATTCAATTGTCTAGTTGTTTGTTTCAAATAAGAGAATTTTGGTTTGGGTGTAAAGGAACGGCTGGTGAATAGGAATTGAAAAGCCTCGTCGATGCGAGGCTCATAAAAACTGAAGTGGCTTTTCCATGTGCTGGTTGTGGAAGAGGTTACACCCCCACCAAATTCTTAATCCACACCTTCGCGCGTACGCGGTAAATCGACCCTATCCATTTCACCACTTCTTCTACGGCAAACAGTGCATAAACCCATTCGAGCGGCAGCTTTAATACAAACGCGGCGAAGGCGACGATGGGGATACCAATCATCCATTGGGCTGCGATGTCTTGATATAAGCAGTAGCGGATGTCGCCACCGGCGCGAAGTACGCCGACAATCATGCTCATTGGCACGGATTTCAACACCAACATGCCTGCAAATACCCAATAGAACTTCTCGGTTAGCGCCATGGTGCTTGGCGACAGCGCGGAGAACAAACTCAAAACAGGTTGGCAGACCAGCAGCATGACTGCCGCGATAAGCACTGCGCCGATGAAGCTAAATACCGCAATACCCCAGGCTTGCGGATACACCACATCTAAGCGGTTAGCGCCGAGCTGATTACCCATGACGACGCTGGCCGCGTTCGATAATCCAATCAACAGCGCGAGAGCGAACGATTCAATCGGTGTAATCACGGAAAGGGCAGCGAGCCCTTCTACGCCGGCTTGTCCCAAGATGGCGTGATAAACAAAAATGCCGCTCGACCAAATTAAATGGTTTGCAGCTGTTGGCAGTGACAGCGACATAAAGCGCTTCATGCCCGCAGGCTCAAAGGCTTCAACGATGTGTTGAAGGTGAAAAGCCGCCGCCAAGTTTTTGCGGTACACGTATAAGTAGAACAGCCCAACTTCGACGATACCGCTGATCAAGGTCGCCCATGCAGCCCCTGCAATGCCCATGGCGGGGAAACCGAAATGGCCAAAGATGAGCACCCAGTTCAAGCCGATGTTGAGGCTGATACCCACAAAGCTAAACCACGTGCTGATGGCGGGTTTGTTCATCGCACGAAGCGAGACAGACAAACTGCTGCCGAGCGCGACAGTGATCATCGCCACACCTGTAATTTGTAAGTATTCCGTGCCTAGGGCGATAACCTTGGGATCCTTGGTCGCAAGCCCCATCACCTGATCGGCCATGAACAAGAAAATCAGTGCAAACAGACTCGCCACCGCCGATGTCATGACAACCGTTAGAGCGGTTTTACGGCGGAAGCCTTCCATGTTCCCAGCCCCCCAATATTGGGCCGTCAGCATCGAACCGCCTGTGGTAACCCCAAAGATCAAGATGGTGGCCACGAACAGGGCTTTACCTGCCACACCAATGGCGGCGACATCGGCTTCGCCGAGCTGACCCAGCATCAATATGTCGACCAAGCTTCGGCTGGAAAACAGCATGGTTTGCAGCGCAATAGGCAGACCTATGCTGATCAAACGGCCAAAAAAGTGCGCATCGCAGTGCGTGCGAAGTGAGGTCAATAATGTGTTCAATCTGGGATCCTACAAAGAGGGAGGTGCAAAAATGGGAGAGATATCGGGGCGATTATCAGCCAAACCTAGGTTGTCAGCAAGCGGTAACCGAGCAAGGTTTAAGACTAAATTTTCATATTGTTGGGGTGTTTTTGATAATTAATTATATCTATTAAATTCATATGGATAGATGCTTTTAGGTGCGAGGTGCGAGGTGCGAGGTGCGAGGTGCGAGGTGCGAGGTGCGAGGTG
>JBELME010000168.1:0-8962 GCA_042096095.1 Enterovibrio sp. | reverse complement strand
TAGAACCAGTGTAACGCTCGATCATGCCAGCAACTTGCTCGCTTTGATCAGGGTGCACCATGAATACGATTTCGTAATGACGCATAGGTTGCTCCTTACGGATTATTCAGCTTCCAGTGTTGGCCCAGTCGTCCAAAGGAAGCAAGGAACGAAAGTAAAAGACTGGGAATTTGGAGGCAGGATAGTACAGAATTGCATCGTTAATAGCAACAAAAAGCACTGCGCCCGACAAATTTAATTGTCGGGCGCAGTAGGTTGTTTCCTTGTCTTGCTTTCGACGCTTAACCGCGGCGCTGACGCACTGCTTCAAACAAACAGATACCGCTAGCTACTGACACGTTCAAGCTCGACACGCTTCCCGCCATTGGGATGCTGATCAGCTCATCACAGGTTTCGCGCGTTAGGCGGCGCATACCGTCGCCCTCTGCACCCATGACGATCGCCAGTGGACCTGTCATTTTACTTTGGTAGATGTCATGCGTGGCTTCGCCCGCTGTACCTACAAACCACACGCCTTTTTCTTGCAGTGCTCGCATGGTGCGCGCAAGGTTGGTTACACGAACCAACGGCACGATTTCTGCCGCGCCAACAGCAACTTTACGTACGGTTGCACTCAAGGGTGCAGAGCGGTCTTTCGGAACGATAATCGCACACGCGCCTGCCGCATCGGCGTTACGCAGACACGCACCTAAGTTATGCGGATCTGTGACGCCATCGAGAACCAGCAACAGTGGGTTATCTTTGCCTTCTAGAATCGCATCAAGGTCATTTTCGTTGTACTGACGACCTTGCTTAACTCGTGCAATCAATCCCTGATGCGACGCACCATCAGCTTTATCATCCAACGCCTTGCGTCCCATTTCCTGCGTGGTGATGCCAAGCTCAGCCAATTCCTTCAGCACGGGCAGTAAACGATCGTCTTCACGACCTTTTAAAACATAAACTTCGATAAAGCGTGCAGGATCAGATGCCAACACGGCTTTGACGGCATGAATGCCATAAATCATTTCATTGCTCATGAGTTACTTCTTTTAATTGCCGGCTTTCGCGGGTTTGCCTCGTTGCGCTTTTTTCTTACGCACCTTCTGAGCCTTGCTCTTTTTCTTCGCTGGAGTTCCATCCGTCGCTTTGTTCGCGGATTGGCCTTTGTTCGCAGATGGACCTTTGCGATGGCCTTTACCTTTGCCCTTCCCTTTACCTTCAGGGGCTTTATCGTCCCCACCCGCTTTTGGAATAGCGCCACGTTTTAGTTGCTGACGAACAGACCCGCGCTCTTTGCTGAATTCAGGATTCTTGCCCGATTCAGCTCGGCCTTTCTTGGCATGTTTGCGCGCTGTTTTACCTGCACCGCGCGGTTTACGCGTTGTGCCTTCCAGTTCGAAATCGATCATCCTTTCATCAAGGTTGACGGATAATACTTTGACCGTGACCTGATCGCCAAGTTGGAAAACACGACCAGAGCTCTCACCCACGAGCTTTTGACCCACCATGTCGTAGTTATAGTAGTCATTGTCTAGGTTCGAGATATGGACAAGACCATCAATGTGAAGCTCATTCAGGCGCACAAAGAAACCGAATCCTGTCACGTTTGCAATCGTCCCCGCAAGGGTATCGCCAACGTGGTCTTGCATGTACTCACACTTTAGCCAATCCGACACGTCACGTGTTGCATCATCTGCACGACGTTCTGTCATCGAACATTGCTCACCCATCACATCCATGTCATCGAATGAATAATGGAAGCCGCCGGTTGGTGTCCAGCGATCAGTGTTGCGGCCTTCTTGCTTGGCAATAAGGTACTTAATCGCGCGGTGCAGCAACAAGTCTGGGTAACGACGAATTGGCGAGGTGAAGTGTGCATACTGCTTCAACGCCAAACCAAAGTGACCTTGGTTGTCTGCTTGATATACCGCCTGCTTCATTGAGCGAAGCAGCATAGTTTGGATCAATTCGCGATCTGGGCGGCTTTGAATCAAGTGCGCCAGTTGTGCGTAGTCTGTCGGTGATGGTGACAAACCACCATTGAGTGACAGACCCATTTCACCCAAGAAATCTTTAAAGCCAGTAAGACGCTCTTCACCCGGCGCTTCGTGCACACGGTAAAGCGCGGCTTCTTTGTGTTTTTCGACGAAACGTGCAGATGCAACGTTGGCCAAAATCATACATTCTTCGATGATCTTGTGCGCATCGTTACGCTCCACAGGCACGATACGTTCAATCTTGCGCATCGCGTTGAAAATGAACTTGGTTTCGACGGTTTCAAATTCAATGGCACCACGTTGCTCACGTGCACCTTTCAGAACTTTGAACATCTTGTTCAGTTCTTCAAGGTGCGGCACTAAAGGCGCGTAACGGTCGCGAAGCTCTTCGTCGCCATCCAACATCTGCGCCACTTTGGTGTACGTCAGGCGTGCATGCGAATTCATGACAGCTTCGTAGTGCTTGTAGCCCGAAAGGTTACCTGACTCAGAGATGGTCATTTCACAGACCATACACAGGCGATCGACCTGTGGGTTCAAGGAACACAAACCGTTCGACAGTACTTCAGGCAGCATTGGGATAACTTGCGATGGGAAGTACACCGAGTTACCACGGTTGATAGCTTCTTTGTCCAGCGCTGAATCAGGACGCACATAGTAGCTCACATCCGCGATCGCAACCCATAGACGCCAACCGCCTGATTTCTTCTTCTCACAGTAAACGGCATCATCAAAGTCGCGCGCGTCTTCACCATCGATGGTCACCAATGGTAATTCACGTAAATCTACGCGGCCGACTTTTGCTTCTTCAGGCACCTCTTCCGTCAGGCCTTTGATCTGCTTTTCGACGTCTTTTGGCCACACATTGGGAATGTCATGGCTACGCAGCGCAATTTCAATTTCCATACCCGGTGCCATGTTCTCACCCAGTACTTCGACGATACGGCCCATCGCACCTTGTTGACGTGTTGCGCGTTGGAAGACTTCCACCACGACAACATTGCCCATGCGAGCGCCTTTACGATCATCTTTAGGAATAATGATGTCTTGGCTTAAACGCGAGTCATCAGGCACCACGTAGGCATTGCCGTCTTCCAAGAAAAAGCGACCAACAATTTGGCCTTTGCGCTCTTCAAGCACACGCACAACACGTGCTTCTTTGCGGCCACGCTTATCGGTGCCTGCAGGTTGCGCGAGAATGAAGTCGCCATGCATCACGCTTTTCATTTGATGATGCGGCAAGAGCCAATCTTCGCGATTGCCTTTACCTTCTGGGCGTAAGAAACCGAAACCATCGCGGTGGCCAATCACTGTGCCTTTCACCAAGTCCAGGCGTTCTGGTAAGGCATAGCATTGGCGGCGAGTAAAGATAAGCTGTCCGTCTCGCTCCATGGCGCGAAGACGACGACGAAGACCTTCATACTCTTCGTCTGATTTTAAACCCAGCACGTCAAAAAGCTGATCGCGATTAACCGGGGTACTGAAACCTTTAATCACTTCGAGTAGGTGTTCGCGGCTTGGTACCGGATTGTCATATTTTTCTGCTTCACGAACCAAATGTGGATCGTTGCTATGTAGGTGTTTGTCCTGAGACATATAGGATTCCCGTTAGCGACACTTGATTTCAAGTATATCGCTTTAAATAAAAGAAAATGGGTGCCCAGCAGAATTGCCACAAAAAAATGACGACAAGTTATCAATACGCTTGTTAAGCCGGGCGAACAGGGATAAGAAGGCGGTGTAGGCTGTTATTTCCTGCCACCAAATCGTGAAGTGTGTGGTTGTCCATCTCTGCAAGAAATGCCTGCATCGCTTTCGCGAGTGCATCTTTTAGACGACAAGCGGGGGTGATATGACAGTTGTCTTCACCACAATTGACAAGATGCAGAGGTTCAAGCGCTCTGATCACTTCGCCAATGACAATTGATGCTGCTGGTTTGCCTAATCGTATCCCGCCATTCTTTCCACGGACGGCTTCTACGTAGCCTGCCTGACTCATACGGTGAATGATTTTCACCATATGATTTCGAGACACCCCATACTTTTCTGTGACCACGCTAATACTGGTCAACTCTCCGGGCGGCAGCATAGCCAGATACATGAGAGCCCTTAGGCCAAAGTCTGTAAAACTGGTTAATTGCACGTTTTCAAATCTCCTCCGGCGCATTGTACCCTGAACTGATGTAAAAGGCGCGCTTCGTCACTGTTTCTTTTTTCTCCAACTTTATCAGCATTGATCATCTTTGCCTTTCTTCAAAATAAAAGATCATTTTTAGTTGATCTAAACATACATTTTAGATACAACTTAAAACATGCATTTTAGATGTAATTTTAAAGAAGAGACGAATATGTTAAGTCCAAAAACGATTGAGATTGTAAAGTCGACCGCACCATTGCTTGCTGAAACGGGTCCAGCACTCACTGCCCACTTCTACGAGCGTATGTTCAAACACAACCCTGAACTGAAAAACATCTTCAACATGAGCAACCAATTTACGGGTGCGCAACGCGAAGCCTTGTTCAATGCCGTTCATGGTTATGCAGCAAATATCGATAACATCGAAGTGCTGCTTCCTGTAGTGGAGAAAATTGCTCAGAAGCATGTCAGCTTTAACATCACACCGGAAATGTACGCCATTGTCGGTGAAAACCTGTTTGCCACCATTGATGAGATGTTCAACCCGGGGAAAGAAGTGATTGATGCATGGGCGGAAGCCTATGGCCTTTTGGCGAATGTGTTTATCACCCGAGAAGAAGAGATTTATCAGGGCAAAGAAAGTACGCAAGGTGGATGGCGTGGCACGCGAGAATTTACGGTGCTGACAAAAACCAAAGAGAGCGATGTGATCACCAGCTTTGTTTTTGCGCCCGTTGATGGCGAGCCTGTTACAGGCTACAAGCCGGGGCAGTACATTGGTATCTACCTAAATCCTGAGCAATTTGAGCATCAGGAGATCCGTCAATATAGCCTGTCTAGCGCACCTAAAACCAATACATACCGCATTTCAGTAAAACGTGACCCTCAAGGTCTTGTGTCGAACTACTTGCACGATCACTTGAACGTGGGCGATACAGTGAAGCTAGCCCCGCCAAGCGGAGACTTTTTCCTCGAAGCCAGCAAAGATACCCCTGTTGCGCTGATTTCTGGCGGCGTTGGATTAACGCCAATGCTCTCTATGCTTGAAACACTGGCTGGCGAACATGACGCAGATATTCACTGGATCCATGCGACCGAAAACGGCCAGCACCATGCGTTTGGTGAGCACATCGATAACCTTATCAAGCAAAACCCACGCGCAAAACGCAACGTTTGGTATCGCGATCCGTTAGAGAGTGACAAAGTGGCAGAAGATTATGACCACACGGGCATGATCGATCTGAGTGTCATTAATGGGTTAACCGACGATGCTCAACGCCATTTCTACCTATGCGGCCCTGTTGGCTTCATGCAGGCTGTCGCCAAGCAATTAGTGAGCTCAGGCGTCAGCAAAGGTAGCATTCACTATGAGTGCTTCGGCCCACATAAAGTGATTGATTACTTTGCAGGTGATCACTGCCTTTCATCTGTAAGTAAACGAAAGCCCCGCAATATGCGGGGCTTTCACTATTTTTGAGTGCAACACAATCAAGGGAAACTCACCAATAGGTATCTCGACGCTTGGCGCGTGCAATAACGTTTCTCGGCATTTTGTCTTCAAGTGCACGACGGAGCATGGCGACTTTTTGGTGTGTTGAGCGATCCGCTGTGATGGTGTGATAAAGCCAACGATACGCATCCTCATAGTCGAGTGGACTGCCATAATCGTTCACAAGAAGCTCTGCAAGTTGCAACCTCGCACGTGTATTGCCAAGTGACGCGGCTTCACGTAAGTAGGGAATTGCACGTTCTTTATCTTGCTGAACCAAGGTGCCACGCGTGTAATAACGCCCAAGCTGTTCAAGTGCAGCCGGTAAGCCTTGCTGAGCAGCAAGCTGCATGTAATAAACACCTTGCTCGACATCCCGGTCAACACACACGCCCCACGCCAACATGTCGCCATAGAGAAATTGATACGATGGCGATTCAACGCGAATAGCACGCGCTTCGATATCTTGTAGAAGCTGACATTCATCCGCTTTCACTTTCTGCAGGTGGCTGTTGGTTTCAAACAGACGGAGTAATTGCGAATCTTCATATACAGGCAATGCAGGCCCTATCGCTGCTTTGGCGGCAGAGCTGGCAAACATGAGTGATATAAATAAGGTTCGCAGTTTCATGCATTCCTACTTTGTGAAAGTCAGTAAGTTCGATATGAGTCGTCTTGCCTAATTTGTATCGGCACCCCAAGGATGAACTTTACCTTTTTTCTGGTGAATATTTCCCAAGAAGATCTTCACTGAGTATAGAGGGCTTTGGATAAAAAAAAACCAGCCACTTGGGCTGGTTTTTTTCGAATTCGAACCGATTAAGACGCGAAAGGATGCACCTTAATGATGGTCTCGTTACGGTCAGGGCCAGTTGAAATGATGTCAATTGGCACACCCGTCAGCTCTTCGATACGTGCAATGTAATCAAGTGCTGCTTGCGGCAGCTCTTCAATTGATTTCGCGCCGAAGGTCTTCTCGCTCCAACCAGGAACGGTTTCGTAGATTGGTGTGACGTTTTCGTACGCATCAGCAGCCATTGGAGAAACGTCGAGAACCGTACCATCAGCCAATTGGTAGCCAGTACAGATCTTAATTTCTTCCAAGCCGTCCATCACGTCCATCTTGGTCAAGCAGAAACCTGAGATAGAGTTGATTTGAACCGCACGGCGCATTGCCACTGCATCAAACCAACCCGTGCGGCGAAGACGACCTGTCGTTGCGCCAAACTCGTGACCAACAGTACCCAAGTGTTTACCAATTGGGTCTTGCTTTTCTAGGCCGTCATACAGCTCTGTTGGGAAAGGGCCTGAACCTACACGGGTACAGTATGCTTTCGCGATACCTAGGATGTAACCTAGGTGACGTGGACCAAAACCAGAACCTGCAGCTACACCACCAGCGGTTGTGTTAGAAGAAGTTACATATGGGTAGGTACCGTGGTCGATGTCCAGAAGTGTGCCTTGTGCACCTTCGAACATGATCTTGTCGCCACGCTTACGTGCGTCGTCAAGCTCTTGAGTCACATCAATAACCATACTGGTCAGAATGTCAGCTTGTTCCATGATCTTCGCAAGCGTGTCTTCATAGCTAACTGGCTCAGCTTTGTAGAAGTGCTCTAACTGGAAGTTATGGAATGCCATCACTTCTTTAAGCTTCTCAGCAAATGCTTCTTTGTCGAAAAGGTCGCCAACGCGTAGACCGCGACGAGCAACTTTATCTTCGTAAGCAGGACCAATACCACGACCCGTAGTACCGATAGCTTTCTTACCACGAGCTGCTTCACGCGCGACGTCGAGAGCGATGTGGTATGGAAGAATTAGCGGACAAGCTTCTGACAGGAACAGACGTTCACGAACTGGAATACCACGATCTTCGAGGCCGCCCATTTCTTTCATCAATGCGTCAGGAGACAGAACAACACCGTTACCGATGATGCACTTAACGTTGTTACGAAGAATGCCAGAAGGAATCAAATGCAGAACGGTTTTTTCACCGTCGATAACGAGAGTGTGACCCGCATTGTGACCGCCTTGGTAGCGAACCACGTAATTTGCGTCTTCAGTTAAAAGATCGACGATCTTACCCTTACCTTCGTCACCCCATTGAGTGCCGAGAACGACTACGTTATTACTCATCTTTTCCAGTCAGTTGCTGATTAAAACGGGATTCTAGCACCTTCATTTAAACGTTGCAGTCATTTTTTAACCGTCGTCGCGATGCTGAATACCAAGCCGTCACAAACTTTTTCTCTTTTCATTTACTTAGACGGCCACATCATATATGCGATAACCGCGCCAGCGACGACTAAACACCCACCAGTGCGTCGTAACGTAGCATCAGGTAACTGACTCATCTCACTCACCATATTGCGCCATTTGTTCGGAATGAGCATAGGACCCAAGCCTTCGACCACCAGCACCAAACCCAGCGCCAGTATGATTTCCTTTCCCATTTCACACCTCAATAAGCGGATAAAAAAAAGACAAGGCGTGAAGGCCTTGTCTTTCTATAACGCGACTAAGAGTCTTAATTAACGTTAAGGTTTGGTTCTTTCATGTAGCGGAAGAAATCGCTGTTTGGATCCACAACCATGATGTCGCCTTTATTGTTAAAACTCTTCTCATACGCTTGTAGTGAACGTAGGAAGTTATAGAACTCAGGCTCTTGGTTGAACGAATCTGCGTAGATCCTCGCAACTTCTGCATCAGCTTCACCGCGCGTTACACGTGCAGTTTTTTCTGATTCAGCCAGCACGGTTGCCACTTCAAGTTCCGCTTGAGCACGAATAACTTCGGCTTTCTCGCGACCTTGAGAGCGGTGGCGACGCGCAACAGTTTCACGCTCTGCACGCATACGTGCGTAGATAGAACCACTGATTTCGTCAGGCAGGTTGATCTTCTTAATACGAAGGTCAATCACTTCAATACCGATATCAGCCGCACTTTCTTGCGCTTCTGCGAGTACGTCAGCCATGACTTGCTCACGCTTCTCAGACACAATCTCTTTGATCGTTTTCGAACCGATTTCAGCACGAAGACCATCAGCGACTTTACGTTGCAATAGCGCTTCGGCAGTCAGTCGGTTACCACCGCCAGTTGACAGGTAGTACTGACCAAAATCTTTAATACGCCATTTAACGTAAGAATCGATGATCACGTCTTTTTTCTCAGACGTTACGAAACGGTCTGATTGGTCGTCCATGGTTTGGATACGTGCATCAAGTAATTGCACGCGATCAAACAACGGCACTTTGAATTGCAGACCAGGATTGTAGATACGTGCCAAGTCATCATCCGTTTTCAGTACTCGACCAAAACGGATCACAATGCCTTTCTCGCCTTCATCGACGACAAACG
>JBELME010000167.1:0-8994 GCA_042096095.1 Enterovibrio sp. | reverse complement strand
ACAAAACTGATCGCCAGCAAATTCAGCAAAGCCACTTACTGAGCCCGAGGATTAAGAACATGAACAAATTCAACATTGAAAACCTGAACCTGTATTACAACGATGGCGACACTCATGCGCTGAAGAACATCAACTTGCCGATTCCTCATAAGAAAGTAACGGCGTTAATAGGTCCTTCAGGCTGTGGTAAGTCTACCCTGCTACGCTGTTTGAACCGCATGAACGATTTGATTACCGGCGTAAAGATTGATGGTCTTGTGGAAATGGATGCGGAAGACGTGTACGGCAACATAGACGTTGCTAACCTTCGTATTAAAGTGGGTATGGTGTTCCAAAAAGCGAATCCTTTCCCGATGAGCATTTATGAAAACGTGGCCTATGGTTTGCGTGCTCAAGGCATCAATGACAGGAAACACCTCGACGAAGTGGTAGAGAAGAGCCTTCGCAGTGCTGCGCTGTGGGATGAAGTCAAAGACCGATTGAAGTCGAATGCCTTTGGTCTGTCTGGTGGTCAGCAACAGCGTCTGTGTATTGCTCGCACCATCGCAATGGAACCTGACGTTATCCTGATGGATGAACCAACGTCTGCACTTGACCCGATTGCGACCAAGAAAATTGAAGATTTGATGGAGACCTTAAAAAAAGATTTCACCATCGTCATTGTGACCCACTCAATGCAACAAGCACGACGCATTTCAGATCGCACGGCGTTCTTCTTGATGGGTGAACTGGTTGAGCACAACGACACTGAGCACATTTTCATGAACCCGACAGACCACCGCACGCTGGGTTATGTGAATGGGGACTTTGGTTAATCGAAGTAAGCGTAATCTAAGAAAGCTAATCCAAGAAAAGAACTACCCCGATACGACTTAAACCGTTTGGCAAAGCGATTGAGACATCTTACCAAACCCACTCGCTTTATGAATGACGAACGTGACTTTTTACTCAGCTTGGCCGTCTTTTTACGATAACAATAACAAAGCGATGGTATTCACCCTTGCCCCCTGAATTTGGGGGCTTTTTTGTTTCTGCCCGAATATTATCCGCCAATTGTTTATTCCATCGACAGTATTCACACAATTATTAGGGATATGACACTTTCCTGACTTGCGTGCGTCGCAATAATCGGAATAATTGCGAAAGTCAGTAAGCGTCCAGTTGATCGCTCAGGTGTTGAACCAAGCCTTGACTAGACTGTCTCTATCGAAGCTGATTCAGTTTTCTATCTGGAGTTGATAATGAAAAAGACCGCAATCGCAATGCTATTCGCGCCAGCAATTTTGGCTGGCTGTGCTGCTAGCTCAGGCCAAGGATCATCAATGGATGTTACCGTTGATAACATGCAAAACCACAACTGGGTGCTAGAGAGTGTTGACGGAAAAGCGCTGGCGCTTCCAGAAGGCTTTGCAGCGCCAAATCTAGAAATTGGCGAAGCATTCGCTGCTAACGGTCATGGCGGTTGTAACCGTTACTTTGGCCAAGCTGAATTGAAAGGCGACCAGTTCCGCATCTACAAAATGGCAACAACCATGATGGCGTGTCCAGAACCTGCGATGGCGCTTGAAGGTGTAATGTCAAATGTATTAGGTAACTGGAGCTCAGTAGAGCTGGGTAAAGAAACCCTAGTACTGAAAAACAGCGACCACACGCTACGTTTCCAACTGAATGACGGCACTAACTAATAGTAAGTTAGTCCATCAACACATTCGAACAGTGCGTCAGTCACGAATAATCAGCCTCCCACACGAGGCTGATTGTCTTCTGGGGAGTAGATCCAATGTGTTTGGTCTCGACCCTCTGCGATGGCTTTGTTCAACGCAATTTCTGCATATGCCATGAACTTGGCGGGATCAATTTCTTCTGTTTTCAATACCGTCACGCCACCGATCGACACGGTAACAATGTCGTCCCCTGCTTCTTTGTCGAAAGGCAACTTCAGTATCTTCACCGCATCAAAGCAGAGCTGCGCGATCGGTGCGCCATCTTTGGTGTTTGGCAATAAAATGGCAAAAGACTCTCCACCATAACGTGAGAGTATATCTCCGGGACGTTTTAGCTTGTCTGCCAACGCTTGGCTAACAAGGCGTATCACTTTGTCACCTCCCACACGCCCATGTTTCTCGTTGTAGGCTGACATCTGGTCAATCTCCACGATAAGCATGCTCATTGCCATGCGATCACGCTGAGAACGCTTCACTTCTGCTTCGACACACTCATCGAAGTAATCGCGATTGTATCGACCTGTCAATCCATCAGCCTTCGACATTTTCTCGAGCTTCTTGTTCGCATCCCTTAGCTCTCGCGTTTTTGCATCCACGCGTTTTTGCACGCTCAGCGCACGGTGCTGCAACACATACTGCAAGTAAGCCAGCAAGGAGAAAATGACCATGCCGACTACGAATATCAGATAAGGATAAATACTCATGCGCGTTTGTACATAATCAACGGTCGGCGTGCCGCGCAATACCCACTCTCGGCCAGCGAAATATATGGGTTTGGATGTATAACCCAGTGTCATAACGGGCGACTCTGCCAAGTCCACAACATTCTGAAAAATCACTTCACTTTGTTCGTTCAAACCCTTGTCGATGAGCGCCAAATTAATGGCCTCATTCACGGTGTTACTGATAGCGATATTAAAAATATCCTGCACATCGAACAGCGCAACGAGGAAGCCGCGCAATGCCGCCTCCCTATCCGTTTGGGTTTCAGGATTACCAACAAAAACAGGCAACAGCATTAAGAAGCCGCTGTGATCTTCAAATTCTCGCTTCAATCGAATGGCCGGCGTGGCAATCGGTACACCTCGATACCAGCTCATCTCTAGCGCATCTTTCATGGAAGGACGCGATGCTAAATCAAACCCCATGACATTCTGGTTTTCCTCATAAGGCGTGACGTATCTAACGGGAAAATACTGATTGCGCGACGCGGCTTTCACCAATTGACCACTAGCACTGAGCTCAACGATCTCAAACAAAGCAAATTCGAGTGCGGCTTCGGCTTCATAGAGATCGCGATCTTTCTCAACCAGATATTCAGCCCATTCCATCGAACGGATATTGGGGTGTCTGTCCATCACGCTGTTGGCGAATACAACGAAAGCGTCTTCATTGATCTCGTCGCTCAATGCAATTTGATTGCGCAGTGCGTAAAGCAGTTCTATGCCAATGTTTAACTCTCTGCCAAGGGACAGCGCTGCATTCTCAACGTCTTTTTGTATTTCATGTTCGACGGCTTGTTGCTCAGAGCGGTGCAAAGACATGGCGGCAAGGAACGAAAAAAACAGCCCAATAAAGACTGTTATTAACGTTGAAGCCATCATCTTCTTTGCCATTGCCTTCCCACCCAGCAAAACATGTTAAGTAATTGTTGTGCATAAATCACAAAATCGCCAGCCAAAGATGTTTTAACTGCTTGTATTTATTTGATAGAACCCTAGTGATTAGTTACGTATTAGCAACAAAATGACTCTGGAAGAATGGCGTCCTCTGGGTGTTTTTCACGACAGATTATCGTCCGTAATACAACGTTATTACGCGGTATTTGGCCATTATTTGCGCCTTAATGGCCGTCCAGATGTTTACATGTCCTCCTTGATTCATTAGAGTTCTTAAAACTAACTCAATTTACTCAAAAGGATATTGAGAAATTTTCATGATTGAAGTTAAGCATCTACGCACTTTGTCAGTGTTAAGAGACACAGGCTCACTCACTTCTACTGCTACACAGTTGTGTTTGACTCAGTCCGCGCTTTCCCATCAACTCAAAGACTTAGAGATGCGTATTGGTTCGCCTTTGTTCTTGAGGAAGACGCGTCCCGTGCGTTTTACGGCGGAAGGACAAGTGCTACTCGCATTGGCTGATGATGTGTTACCGAGGCTGGCGCTTGCAGAAACCGATTTGGCGGCGTTGAAGGAGGATGCACAAGGTCGTCTGCATATGGCGATTGAATGCCATTCTTGTTTCCAATGGCTCATGCCAGCATTGAAAGAGTACAAAGTCAGTTGGCCATTGGTGACGTTAGACTTCTCATCAGGTTTTGGCTTCGAACCCTTACCTGCACTTGCTGGCGGTGAATTGGATGTGGTGATCACCTCTGATATTGCTGCACGCAGTGAAATTCATTACGAAGCCTTGTTTGATTTCGAAATGCGCTTGGTACTGGCAGATACCCACCCATTGGCGAAGAAGAAAAGTATCTCCCCAGAAGATTTGGCGAACGAGACACTACTCACCTACCCCGTTCAACGACAACGTATGGATGTGATTAAGCATTTCTTGCAGCCCGCAGGCATCGAACCTTCTCAGTTCAAATCTGCTGACAATACGTTAATGCTCATTCAAATGGTCACAGCAGGACTCGGCGTCGCGGCTTTGCCCAATTGGGCGATCAGTGAGTTTTCTCGACAGGGTTTAGTGGTAGACCGGCCTTTAGGGGAAGGATTGTGGCGTCGACTGTATGCCGCCGTCAGAAACCAAGAAGCTTCGCGACCTTATTTACAGGCATTTTTTGCAACCGCAAGAACCCAATGCCACACCCATTTGGTCGGCATTAAGAAGGTATAACCCTGATCAACGCGGTAAACGCCGGCTACTTTTGACGTAGCTGGTTCACGTCCGCGTCGTAGTAACACCCCAGTTCATCAAACCGGTGCTGCAGTTCATTCGCATCAAGATCGTACTTCACGATCAAGGCATCTAAGCTGCCACATTCTAAACGCAGCTTTTCATTCACAATGCCATACACAATTGGGGCTTCAAGCTTTTCGAGGTTATGGATTTCCATGCTTCATCTCCTGACAAATTCCCAAAGAACCTAACAAGGTTCGCACTTCGCTTTGCAATGTCTCACTGCATGAAAGTGTAGAACGTCAGGCTTATACCAGCGATCAGCGGGCATGAAAAAAGGCACTATCCGTGCCTTTTATTAATCCTGTTACAGTCGCGCGGACAGGCAACTACATAAATGGCGCTATCGCGATGGTTGATGCACTCAGCAACACGCAAAACGCAACGCCGAGTTGCGCGATGTGAGGTGGCGTTTGACGCATCAAATGCATGGCCCAAATGCACACGCCCAACAGCACAAGACCAAGGCTCGTCAAGATGGTTGATACCAAGGCTGCCGCTTCTTGCTCTGGCAACATGGCACCTGAAACCGCCAACATCAACGCCATCATCATAGCGGCAAAAATGCCAACCACAGGAAGAATGCGATGAAAGGCTTGTAAACGAGAGCGCGCTTTAACCAACAAGTAGTGCGCGATTACCGCTCCCACCAGCAGCACTTGAGAGAGCATCAACAACCCCGTTGTTATCCCTTGCTCTACTGCTGCCATCAATACCGCCAGCACGGCAAAGCCGTTGGCTAAATGCAGCACAGGGATGGGCCCAGATTGGCGTGTTTTGCCAGACTTAGATCTGAGCGAGAAAATGCCCAGCGCAATAAAAGGTAATGCAGAGAAAGGGGAAAACGGCGTCACAATGGCCCAACCCGCCACCAAAAACCAGAATGCTTTGTGCAAGCGACCACGTTGCCCAGGGCATATATCCCCTTTCAACAACACAAGCGTCAGCACTAATTGAGCACCCAACAATCCAGCCATGACCACAGTGCTTATTACGTCGTACATATGTCTCTACCTATCAAAATCTTGAGAGCAATTATATGTGCTCACCAAATACGTGCAACAACATAGATAACCTCACAAAAATAGATGATTAATTTGTATGCACTCATTTCATATGTAATTAGTGGTATATCTAGACAGCGTTCATGAACGCACTTCAAAAAATAACGAAAAATTTCCCGCATTTTGGCGGATATTTAATCGCAGTGAGCACAAGGTTACGAAGACATGGAGTTATCGTATAAACGCTTATCCTTTATCTGGTTGGAACTATGGAGCGCAAAACAACATGCGACCAGCTTCAATACTACGCGCGCGACCTATCTTAGCCCTCGAATATCGGCCTTATGTTATGTCTGGGCATTTTTAACACTCGCTTGGATACCGGTTGATGTTTACCTGCTTGGTATCCAATCCCACTCTTTGATGACATTGCGCGTTATCCTTGCATGTACGCTTGTTATCATCGGCCAAAAAACAACAAAACACGGCACACTTGCAGCGGGAAGGCGCGCCATCACGGCGTTTGTCGTGTCAGTCAATAGCTTCTATCTGTTCGCAAACAGCACGCTCGATTACCAACATTCGGTCACTAGCACGACCTACTTTTATACTTTACTTCCTTTTGTACATATCGTGCTGTTAACCATTTTCCCGCTTACCATTCGCGAATCTCTGAGCTTTATGGCTCTCTCTGCCACTATTCAACTTTACGTGGATGCGTCAAGCGGTGCGCTTTTCAACCTTGATGAAATGGCGATTTACTGGCTGCAAACCGTGGTGGGTCTCATGGTGATTTGGGCACAAACATCGAAAGTCCACATGATGCTTCGCTTGTACCGACATGCCACGCTTGATCCGCTGACGGGTGTATATAACAAGCGCATGTTGCTCACGTTGGCTAAGCGCGATTTTGAAAACACACGTTTTAAATCACGTCCGTATTCCGCACTCATCATGGATCTCGATAGGTTTAAACGCGTGAATGACAGATATGGGCACTTTGCAGGGGATGTCGTACTCAAAGCCTTCTCTGAATCAGTGCAACTGACACTGAGAAAGTCAGACATTTTTGGTCGTTTCGGTGGAGAGGAATTTATTCTGTTTCTGCCGCATTGCAGCACAACCAATGCAAAATACGTGGCGAACCGGATCATGCAAAACATCCAAGATTTGGACATCGCCGTTGAAGGCTTAGACTCGCCAATTAAAATCACCACATCAATAGGCATTGCTACCAGCGAATCCTTTGATGATGATTTTTCAACCTTACTCGAAAAAGCCGATGCCGCGCTTTATCGCGCAAAAGACAAAGGCAGAAATTGTGCCCTTGTCTTCGATGCCCAAGCCAAAGAAAGCAAAGATAACTGCCGTCGCCCTTGGTTAGAGTTCGCGAACTGACACGCCGACGATTCTAAAGCTTACTGCGAACTTCACCTCAACAAAATTGGGGTGTCTCTGCTTTCACGCGAACACCTAATAAATGAATCAAGAGCACATTCACTGCCGCTAACGACATTGCGCCTAATGTCACCAGCGGCCATCTTCCCAGCTCCCAGCAACCAATGAGATAGAAGCCGCCTAAACTGCCGCCCACGTAATAGTGAACGAGGTACAGCGCTGTTGCGGTTGCTTTGCCCTTTTCCGCTCGACGGCTTACCCAACCATACGCAAGTGAATGGGAAAAGAACGCCCCCGCGCCCACAATCAGTAATCCTACAATCACCATGCCCATAGCATCAACGCTTGCCACTAACACACCTAGAAACGTGATACCTGTACCCAGCAACAATCCACTGAACACGGAAAAGCGATTCGCCCATCGTCCGCTCAGTTTGGACGTTAACGTCCCTGCCAAATAACAAATGAAAATGGTCGAAACCAAACTTACCGGCAGGTTAAACGGTGCATCCACTAAACGAAACGCGGTCACAGAATAAATGTTCACGAACAACGCAAAATTAATTCCGCCGATCATCATGGCAAGAAGCAATAAAGGGTTGCTCAGATGTGAACGAATGGTCGAAAGCTGCGAACGAAATGATGTATTGGAGACTGAAAAGTGTTGTTGGGGCGGAAGCAACGCATAAACAAAGGCGATCCCGAGAACCGTAAAAGCCGTCATGCCGATAACCGCACCGTGCCAACCGAATGCGTCCGACAAAAAGCCCCCTGCTAAACGACCACTGATACCGCCAATTGAGTTAGCACTGATGTATCCGCCCACTGCCATCACCAGCGCCATTGGGCTGAATTCTTCTGCGATATATGCCACGGCAACTGCGGCGTAACCCGCCAGCGCAATGCCCATTAAGCCGCGCAGTATCACCAAGGTCCAAAATGATTCTGCCCAAAGCGATACAATACTGACGAGAGGAATGAGCACCAAGCTGGTTAACATGACTGGACGACGGCCTACTTTTTCAGAAAGCATCGCCCACGGAAGCAAGCTGACAGACAAGCCGAGTGTCGTCGAAGCAAGCAACCAGTTCACTTTGGTGGCTGTCACATCAAAGCCAATAGCAAACACAGGCAACATGGGTTGGAAAAGATAGAGGTTGCAGAACACCAAGAACGACCCAAACGATAGTGCAAAGGTAGCTTTTCGGTATGCAGGGCTGTTCAATTCAATCATGGTGTTAGGCACAGTCTGTTTCACAAGATAGATTGAAAGTAGCAATCCAACCTTAATAAATGAAGTATATTAAATTTATCAAAGTGAGATCTTATATTAATAGCTAGGCAATGCCTTCGTTAACGATATCCCAGGGAAAGTGCGCATGGATTTACGTCAACTTCGCTATTTCATCAGCGTTGCTGAGCACCGGAGTTTTACCAAGGCCGCGTCAACACTGCATATCGCGCAGCCCGCTCTGAGCATTGCCATCAAGAAGCTGGAAGCCAGTGTTGGTCTGCCACTTTTCGATAGAAATGAACGGCAAGTTCACCTCACACATGAAGGCGAAGTATTGTTGCCTCACGCGTATCGCATTCTTCAACATGTCGAGGATGCCAGTACCGAAATGGCAGAATTGCGCGGCCTACAAAAAGGGGAAGTTCGCGTAGGCGTTCCCGGCATGCTGGGGTCGTATTTCTTTCCCTCCTTGCTTATGGGATTCAAAAGCAAGTACCCCGACCTCACCCTCATCGTGGTGGAAGCTGGCACACAATCTATTCGTCAAATGCTGTTGGATGGCGAACTGGATATCGGCGTTATTCACAACCAAGATGTTCCCGCTACGCTTGAAACCACACACTTGATCTCCTCACAGATGGTGGCTGTCACGAGTAAAGATCACCCGCTTGCTGATGTGAAATCCATATCATTTGATGATTTCTTTAAAGAAGAGCTGGTGAT
>JBELME010000166.1:0-9036 GCA_042096095.1 Enterovibrio sp. | reverse complement strand
GGACTCCAACATTATTTTAGGCAATTGCTTCATCGGAAGTTCGCGATAGACCAAGCAAGAGACAATCAATGCATACACCACTGCGACGGCAGAAGATTCCGTTGGCGTGACAACCCCACCGTAGATGCCGCCGAGAATGACAATAGGCATAATGAGCGCGAGTTTCGCTTCATTGAGAACATGGAAGATTTCTTTGTACGTCGCGGGTTCACGAGCGTGTCCCATGTGCGCATTGCGGTTCTGTCTGCGGTGAAAGTAGTTATACGTGATTAAGGTGATAGCAATCACAAGACCCGGCAGAATCCCCGCCATAAACAATGCAGTGACGGACACGCCCGCTGCAACGGCATACACAATCATGACCACAGAAGGGGGGATCAGCACCCCTAGACCGCCTGCACTCGCCACCATGGCACCAGCGTAGGCCCGGTCATATCCCCTCTGAACAAGGGCGGGGATCATCGCTAAACCCACAGCCGCCACGGTGGCAGAGCCCGTGCCAGATATGGCTGCGAAGAATAGGCAAGCCATGATGGTGACGGTACCCAAATCCCCGGGTGCGCGACCAAATAAGGTATCGGCAACAGCGATCAAGCGTTTGGAAATTCCCCCTTTGCTCATGATGTTGCCCGCGAGGGTAAACAGCACCACAGCAATCAAGGTAAAGCTGTTGATACCACTGACGAGCCCAAGCGCATACAAATCAGGCTTTAGAAAGGGGATATACATGATGGCGAGAAGGGATGCTGAACCTAGGGCGATACCAATTGGTACGCCGATGAGCAGCATGCTAAAGAAACCTGCGAAGAGAATCAGTGATGTCATGACGGTTTCTCCTCGCTGTTGTAAAGGGTCAGATCGCCACGCACACCGATTTGGTATAGAGAGTAAAGAAGTCGCAGGCTACAGAGTAATCCCGAAAAAATGATGGCGGCGTAAAGTACCGAGGTCGACCACTGTGTGGCTGATAAGGTTTTCCCGCGCTCGATGGCTTGCTGCGTAATTTGTACGCCCAGATAGCACACCGTGACGGAATAGATCAGGAAAATGGATTCGCTGATAAACATCACAACACGTTTTTTCTTTGTCGAGAATTTGTCGACAAAGTACGTGACGCGCATGTGTCGATGTTCGCGGATGGCGTAACTGATGCCAAAGTAAATGAGGTAGACGAAGCACAGCCTTGCGATTTCATTCGCAACAACGATAGAGGTTGAGAAGGCAAAGCGCGCAATCACATCAGCAAACACCAACACAATTATCGCGAAAAGGCTGGTGACGATGATAGTAGGTTCGAAGTACTTATCGATTATCCGAAACATGATGGATGACTCTCCATGACAACCCATTCTGAGAACGGTTTAGGAACAAGCTAAATACAGGGCATCTCAATTTCTGAGACGCCCTATGCGTGACGCCCTAAGTGCCAAATCTAAGTGCTAGGTGAGCAACTTATCTCTCGCTATGAGTAATAATTTGGTGTCGCCACTAAGGCTGAAGGTTCGATATAAACTGGTCGTAAAAATCGCTGCCGACCTTTTTACGAATGTCGGCTTCAATCGCCGTGTTCATGGTTTTACCCAAACGTTCGCGGTCTTCTAGCGGTAGGCTGTTTACCTCGAGTCCTTTTTCTTTCAGTGCCGCTAACGTTTCGTTATTTGTCTTCAAGGTTAAGTCGCGTTGAAGTAGCACGGTTTCTCTTGCCACTTCATCGATTAACTTACGGTCTTTGTCATCAAGATCGTTGTACCACTCGAGATTGGCCATCCAGAGTTCAGGCCAGTAAATGTGATTGGTGAGTGATACGTATTTCTGCACTTCAAAAAAGCGCTCAACAAGCATGGAAGACAAGGCACTTTCTTGTCCGAAAATCAGGTTTTGCTGGAGCGATGAATAGATCTCTCCCCATGCTAGCGGGATAGGTACGGCATCAACAGAACGCCATGCACTGTGATCGCGATAGGGTTATCCGCAGATCGCATACGCAGCCCCGCAAATGCCTCATAGCTATCAAGCGGGGCGCGGTTGTTGGTAAAGCTTCTGAAACCTAACTCCATGAAACCAATGAATTTCAAACCCCGTTTTTTCATGGCACTTCCCAATGATTTGCCTGCTTCTCCATCAAGCACGTTTCGTGCAGTGTCTTCGTCTGCAAACAACAGAAATTGGTCGAGTATGGCGAGTCCATTCACCGTGGAGACAGGTGTACCGATGCGCCGGTTGCCATGGTGATGTTGCCTGATTGTACTAACTCGGTCATTTCTCTGACGCTGCCGAGTTGCCCGCCGGGATAGATTTCAACGTCGATATCACCGTTAGAACGTTTCTCTAATTCTTCCTCAAAATAAAGAAGTGATTGGTGAATGGGAGAAACTTCTGGCGTGGCGTGGCGTGGCGTGACCAATGCGAATCGTGGTGTCAGCATATGAGGCGCTGGTAGTGAGTAATCCGGCTATGACGTCATCATCAATGAAAGTTTCATGGTGTACTCCTTTTGTTCAGCCGTAGAAAGGTTTGCACTGCTTGGTGTAAACAGTGTGTCGTTATTACTGTGTTCGTTTTGTCAGTATCCGTATTCGAACGCTTGATTTTCTTTGGGACGAATGGGAAAAACGCATGGCGATTAAGTACTAAGTTCTTACCCGTTCGAACTCAGCCCATGCTTGTTCAAAGCGTTCAAAATCGAAGCCTTCTTCTCTTGCCGCTTTCAAAATGATTTGTTCGTTTCTGAGCAAGGTTTCAATGGCGTCAGCGAGCAACGGAATGATGTCGGTCGGGATCACCACTGCGCCATGTCGGTCAGCATGGATGAGGTCGCCGTGGGACACGCTTAAACCGAATACGTTAACGGGTTCTCCAATGCTCTCGATATGTACAAACCCATGACTTGGGCCAACGGAGCCAGCGAGGACGAGAAATTCATCGGGTAAATCGCCAAGATCCCGCATCACGCCATTGGTTAATACACCACTCAATCCGAACCCCTTGTGGACATTGGTATTGATTTCCCCCCAAAACGCGCCGATGGCGTCCGGGAAATCCAAATCTTCAATCACTGCAAGGGAAGGGAAGGGGGCTTCCGACATATATCGGTAGTAGTCCATGCGCAGTTTTTTTACGTCATCAGCGGGTAATCTAGAAGGTTCAAGTGCCGCAATCATTGCCGTTTTTGCATAGCCAACGATGGCCGGACTTTCGGGGGCCGACGCTTGCAATGTTCCCCGCGTGAAATCGTTGAATCCGCGTTTACCTTGAGCGACTTCGATCGCGTTGCACACCGTTGGGGTATCCACACTGATCAGTAATTCATAGAGCGTTTTATCCATTAACTGTTCAACCACGCAACGGAGCGCGCGTGGTTGCCTCCGGTTGTTCGAGAGTGGGAAGATGGCCAGCGTGTTTAATGACCACGTAATCTGCATGAGGGATGAGTGCTTTGATCGCATCATGTCTGTCTTTTGGGCAAAGCTGATCGTCTTCACCCATTAAAATCAACGTGGGCACATCAACATGCTTGAGCGTTTCTTGTTGATCCAGTCGGTCTCTCAGCGCCAGAGATTGATTGACGAATGCTGCGTCGCCGAGGCTTTTCGCCATTTGAAGACAAGTTGCTTCGATATAGGGATTGGGGCGGTCTCGGTGAAGATACTTAGGGATCATGACCTCTTGCATGACACTCAGAAGCTCCCCGTTGGCGACACGATCAAGATGGATCTGTCGTCCTGCTTTTACCTCGTCGATTTCTGCGCGCGGATTGGTATCCATGAGCGCTAATCTGCTAATGCGATGAGGCGCTTGCCGATAGACTTCCATCGCCAATATGCCGCCCATAGACAGGCCCGCGAGTGCGAAACGTTCAGGGGCATTTTTGAGCACTTTTCTGGCGAGTGAGGCCATCGATTGTTCAGAAGAAATATCCATCACTATGACGTTTTGATCTGTTTGGAATGCTGCTATTTGTGGCGCAAACAGGCGCTCATCACACATCATGCCGGGCAGAAACACCAAAGGCTCAACAGAGACGTTTTTCATTCCGAATCACCTGTCCAGGTTAACCCTGCTGCATCTTCTGTTCGCGTGACGCGGAAAAGACTCGATTCACCAGATACATTCACGTCGAAGTAATAATCCGTACCTTCTGGTAGCCAAACCGTGTCGCCGGGGTTGAGGGTCAGCGACTCGTCTTCCCACGCAAGCGTCCAATGCCCGCGCATCACCATTAACACCACATCTTTTTCAGCCGTTTGTGCTTGCTGATTGAGAGAAGTGCGAGTGAGAAAATCCACGGCGAATCCGGGTTTGTCTTTGAGTAACCCATTCTCACCAATGACCAGTACCGGCTGTTTTGCCGACATGGCGACCATATCCCAGTAGCGAGCAACATAGTGCTTCACCACGGTCGCAGCATCGGGACGAAGGAGACTGTTCAGCCATTCCGTCTTTGGCAAAGGCATTTCGCTTTCGTCGGTCGGCAAGGCTTCGTTTTTCTCTGTGTCGTACAAACGGCCACTTTCGCCTAATACCAATCCATGTGCGTCGGCCGCAGCTTGAACATGAGGTGCCCAAATAACGCCGCCACCTGCATCGTCGCCACCTAAAACCGACATGATCATGCCGTAGTCGCTACCAATGTTTTCAAAGCCACGAAACATGTGGGTAGGAATATTGAAAATGTCGCCTTCTTCGAGCACCACTTCGCCATCTTCTCCGGTTTCACCCCAAAAGAAGCGCCAACGGCCTTTCAGTACAAAAAAGACTTCTGCCGTGTTGTGTGAGTGAAGTGAATTGAAACAACGTGGCGGTTGGCCAGCCGCGCCAATATTGAAACCTGGGGTGGCTTGAATATGAATATGTTGGTCGGGGCTTTCAGACACACCACCACCGATAATGGTAAAGTTTTCTTTCTGATCAGAACCCGGTGTGTGCACATCGATAAAGGCGGAACGACACGGTATAAGCTCTCCAAACCTTACCCATTGCGGCTGTTTCATTTAACACTCCTTGTTGTGGTGGCTAACGTATTGCGGCAGCTCTCTTTATTGTGAACGCTCTCTTGAATCGTAATAGCTCTATAGAATCGCATTAGCTAACCCGTATGCAGGGCGATTTGCTTCCAAATGGCGGTTTCATCGAAAACAACGCATTCTCGTCGAATACCCCGAGGGCCAAACTCGACATGGGCGGCACCCATGACGTAGACATTTGCGCCCGTCGGTTGGCCAAAACGTCCCCAGCCGTCATGCTTTCCATGAAGTGAAAAACGAATGGCCGCGCGAGGAGGCATTAACGGATCTTCTCTGCCAATTTGATGTTCAATGGTGAAGTCAGCGTTGGGGAAGCTAGCGCGTAGCCCTAGCCAAAAGGCTTCAACGCCAGACCATGAATAGCCGGAATCACCGCTAGGGTGTACGACCTGACAGGCACGATCGTAATCCTGGGGAATGCATGAGTATTCCGCACTCATTAAACGTGTGAGGGTTTCTGAATAGGCTTCGCCCCATACGTTGTCATTACCTTTGCCAAGATAGGGGCCTAAGGTGTCTTGCTCTGGTGTAAAAGGTCGGTTGCAGTGATCTGCGCCGCCTTCGGCGTGAATTTGGTCGATGGCAAACTGTTTGGGTTCATGCCCAAGTTGCTTAACGATCGCGCCTAGGTCCCGAATCAACCATTCATCATTGATTTGGTTGTTGATGGCATGGCAATCGGCGATCACTTGGTAGCAAAGCTTTTTGCCTGTGGCTTTCCCAAATTGCCCGTCACGAGAGTGGGTGGCTTGAGACAAAATGCGGTGAGAAGACAGCATGCCTTCTTCCGGTGTTCCTGACCAAATGACGTCCTCACCCAGTAACACGCGATCGGGTAATTCATTGACCACAGCGCTGGTTTGCGCGATAACGTCTTCGTTGCCAATAGAAATCCCAGCAGGCGTTCTCACCACAATGTCTGACGAATAATAGTCATGCAATGAGTGGATGTTTCTTCCTTCCCAAATCTCTTCCGTGATAGACAAAATGTAATCGGGGAAGTCATTGAATTTGCTATCAAAGCCTTTCATGACTTCCAACCTTCAGGGATTTTTGCTGAGGTACGAACAACGAGCGGTGATCCGATAGCCACTTTTTGCGGGGTATCGTTCTCATGGCTGATTTGTTGCAGCAGTATTCGTACCGTTTCATTGACCATGATGTCGGCGTGCTGGGCGAGGGTGGTGAGGCCATAACTTGGCCAACTTGCTGCAGACACGTCGTCATACCCCACCACGGAAACGTCGTCGGGAATGCGCAAACCCAATTCAAAGCGCAGGGTATCCATCACGGCAAGTGCCATGTGGTCATTGGCGACGAAGACGGCGTCAGGCGGGTCTTCCTGAAACATGGCTTTGGTGGCGGCGCTGGCTTTTGCCATATCGAACATGCCGTCGCCGCGCGAGTGCAAGGCTTCCTTTAATTTTGTTGCCCCGAGAGGAATCGGGGTTTTCTAACGGCAAAGGAGTGGGTCCATGCCACATCGTACGTTTATGAAGTTTATGTGGCCGTCTTTATTGGTCATGTTTTTACTCATTGCATTACCTATCGTGTCGGTGTTCGTTCAGTCATTGCACGTAGAGCATGAACAGATAGTGCTTGAGACGGAAAACTGCGAGCCGTTTGGCTGTAAGAAAACGGTATCTGTTGATAGAGAAGCGACTGACAAACTGCGTGAAGAAGAGCCCCTTGGGCGTTTTAACGGGTTAGATACCTATACGAATCGCAGCCATTTGGCGTTTGAAAATGTGTCGGAAGCGTGGAGCTCGACAGATTCGCTCGGCGGTTTCTTCAACGGCTTGATGAATCTGCCTTTCTACAAGGCACTGGTTTTCACCTTGGCATACACTTTCATCGTTACACCCTGCGTAATCTTCTTCGGCATGGTGGTTGCCTTGTGTGTGAATGCGTTGCCGAAGCTAGTCAAAGGTCCCACGATTTTTTTATCGTTGTTGCCCATGATTGTGACACCGTTGATTGGCTCATTGATCCTGTTTTGGATGATTGATGCGGATGGCGTCATTGGTGCCACCATTCAGAATTGGTTCCAAGATGACAGTTTATCCCTAAAAGCTTCACCAGCACTGACATGGATAACGCTGTTCGTGTATGGCATTTGGTCATCTATTCCTTTTTCTTTCATTGTGTTTTACGCCGGATTACAAACAGTGCCGACGGACACATTGGAAGCCTCAATGATAGATGGCGCATCTCGCTGGGAAACGATTCGATATGTTGTGATACCGCATATGGCACCACTGGTGACCTTTGTGGCTCTGATGCAGCTTATGGATGATTTCCGCGTCTTCGAGCCCATTGTTGGTTTTGCGGCAGAGGCTCATGCGACCTCGCTAAGCTGGTTGATCTTCAACGATCTTCGCGGCACAGACTCACAGTTATTTGGCTAAGCTGGAGCGACCTCCATGCTCACTATTCTCGGTGTCGCTATCTTGCTTATGCCTGTGTTCATCCGAACATGGCGCGATTTCAACCGTAAATCGGCGTAGGAGTTCATCATGGAAGAAGTACGTAGAAAGCCGATTTGGCTCAAAACACTGTCGATTGGATTCGTGATTGTTTGGCTATTGATTGCGGCAGGTCCGTTCCTTTGGACGGCATGGGGTTCGTTTAAGGTTCAGGCGAATTTTTTCTCTAAATCTGACTGGATGAACGCAATTTACGGGGTGAAAACCTTGCTCGAAACGGGCGGGGAATTTACGGGGCAGGGGTACTACGGCGCGTGGATTGAACAGGGTTTCTGGCTCGCGGCAATCAATACGTTCGTGGTTGTTTTTTCTGTTGTGATTATTTCACTGACCATTGGCACATTAGGTGGGTATGCGTTGGCACGTTCTGGCTTTCGATACTCGCTGTGGATTTTGATGATTGCTTTGGTGCTGCGCGCGATGCCGCACATCACCTTGGTGTCTGGCTATATGTTGCCTTTTTTCGAGTGGAATTTGTGGGGGCATCTAGGTACAACAATCATAGTGCTGGTGGCGATCAATCAACCCTTCACGCTCTGGATGTTGCACTCCTTCTTTTTGAATATTCCAAAAGACATGGATGAGAGCGCCATGGTGGATGGCTGCACGCGATTCCAAGCATTCCGGCATGTGATCATTCCAGTTATGTGGCCAGGTGTCATTACCACTGGCTTGTTCAGTTTCTTGCTCGCTTACAACGATTTTGCTGTAACAGGCATGTTGCTGAGCCAAGATAACCAAACCATGGTACCGAAAATCGCGAGCTTCTTAGGTACCACGCAGGTGGAAGGAAACGTGATGTTTGCCGTTGCTGCGGTGGTCTCTGCGATGATCCCGCTGTTCTTCCTTGTTCTGTTCTTCCAAAAACAAATCGTTTCGGGTCTAACCGCAGGCGCGGTGAAGGGGTAAGGAATGCCGCAAGAGTTACAAGGTGCAAAGCAGTGCGTATTTGCGTTTTATCAAGCGCTTGATCATGCAACCGCTCAAGATGTGCCGAAGGTGTTGGAAACGTATTGCAGTGCTAACTATCAGTGGCGTGGTTGCCACCCCTTTAATGAATTAGAGGGGCAGAAAGCCGTCAGTGAGCAATTCTGGCAACCGCTGAAAACCAGCTTGAAAAAACTGCAACGCCGTCAGGATATTTTCATGGCGGGTGAAAACAGCTTGGCGTCTGACGGCTCAGTGTGGGTGGTGTCTATGGGCCATCTCATGGGGTTGTTTGATTGTGACTGGCTCGGCATTGCCAAAACCGGACGTATGGCATTTCTGCGCTATTGCGAGTTCACCCAGTGGTGGAAGGTAAGATCGCGCAGTCAGCCATGTTTTTGGATATTCCCGGCTTGATGGTGCAAGCGGGTGTGAACCCGTTTATGCCTCAAACCGGCGCACAGCTTATTCAACCAGGGCCAATGAACCATTCTGGCTTGATGTTGGACGAACAAAACGCCGAGAAATCAGCAAAAACACTGGCGGTGATTAATCAAATGATCAACGACTTAGGCAACTGGGATCATGACTTGAGCCTT
>JBELME010000165.1:0-9040 GCA_042096095.1 Enterovibrio sp. | reverse complement strand
GATGATCTGATCTCAACTTCGCAGTTTAGTTCAATGATTTAGGAAACAACGCCCTTAACAGCTTATTAGCGGGCAACTTGCCCATTTAGTCCAAAATCGGGACGCCCGACGAGTCCGCGTACACTTGTGCGAATCTACCATATAGCTCCATTAAATCAGACAATTAACTTCCATAAACAGTAATCTGAATGAGAAAATCGGGCGTCCCGTACTAAAAATGTGCAAATTATCACCATATGCGCTCCACTGCACACATGAACAAGCATTATTCGCAAGAGAAGTCTGGCCTTTGGAAGATGCGTCAAGCCCTCAGATGCTCGGTTCCGTCGTAAGTAAAAATGGCAACGTGTGGGATAAGAGCTGACCAAATCTGAAAACTGCTTGTTGTGCACGTGCAAAAGTTAACCGAATCTTTTACAAAGGGATTTAGCATATACCTAAACAGCCTCGGAGAGATTTCATGCTCGATAAAATGGCATTCTTTATCTACGTGATCCGCACAGGGTCAATCTCTTCAGCAGCGCGTCAGTTTAATGTCTCCGTTTCTGCGGGAAGCCGATGGCTACAAGAGTTGGAACAACATTTCGGCACTACCCTTTGCCACCGTTCTAACCGCCTATTGGAAGCCACACAAGCGGGTCAAACCCTCTATGAGGAGTTCTCACCGATCGTCGATAACGCCGAGCGTGTCACTCAGAAACTGGCGGGGTTTCAGGATAACGAAAAAGGCCACATCAACATTGCGTGCACGCCTGTTTATGCCAACCACTATTTGATGGACAAAATCACCAAGTACACCCGACTCAACCCGAAAGTGACGTTCAACATTAACGTCACGCCTTGGGCGCTCGACCATGCCAGCACCAGCGATTTAATGATCAGTGCCAACGCCCGCTTTCAGGGCTACCGAGAAAAAGACTTACTCTTGGTCAAACGGGAACTGTTGGCCTCTCCGTTTGTGGTGGTGGCTGCGCCGCACTACACAGAAAAACAAGGGCTACCCACCCAACCGGAAGATTTGCAGGACCACGCCTGTTTGGTCGCGACCACACTCACGGGCAGCAACGAATGGATCTTCCAAAAAGGCGTTGAAAACATCGTACTGAAAGTACCGAAAACCATTGAGGTGAATGACAGCGACCTCTTATTGCGCGGCGTCTCCCAAGGTGCGGGGATTGCTTACCTTCCCCAATTCGTCACCCAAGATGCGGTTGAAAGCGGTGCGCTTATTCCCTTGCTGCAAGACTTTACGACCAGTACTTGGAGTTTGAATCTTTACTATCACCCCGCTTCGGTGGCCTCACCTGTCGCCAGTAAATTTAAAGATTTCTTACTGGATAATCCTTGCTGAGCCCTTTCTGATCACGTCTTGTTGACGCCTTGCTAATAGGGCTTCACACACCTCACTCCCCTGCTTTGCATTTTTGCAAAGCCACTTTGAATTTCTGTCTATATCGCCACTCACTCCCCTTCCGTAAGCTAGAAAGCAGTTAGCAAATAACCAATCGCAAGCATGGGAGCACGTGTGATATGGGACGCATCTACATTGTGGCGGCAAAGCGCACGCCAATCGGCAGCTTTAACGGTTCTCTCGCGTCATTGTCAGGCGTTGAGCTTGGCGCACATGCGATGAAAGCCGCACTTGAACAGGTAGACATCACGCCGGATCTTATCGACGAAGTGATTGTGGGCAATGTGCTGACCGGCGGTGCGGGTATGGGGCCAGGCCGTCAAGCTGCCATCAATGCAGGTGTTCCAAATACGGTGCCTGCTTACACACTGAACATGATTTGCGGCAGTGGCATGAAAGTCATCATGGACGGTGCGAGCCACATCCGCGCTGGCGATGCGCAAATCGTCCTCACTTGCGGCATGGAAAGCATGTCCAACGCGCCGTTTATCACCTCTGGGCAAATTCGCCGCGGCGTTCGTATGGGCCAACAAATGCAGGAAGACAGCATCATCAAAGACGGCTTAACCGATGCTTTCCATCACTACCACATGGGTGTGACCGCAGAGAACATCGCCTCCCAGTGCAATATCAGCCGCGAAGCGCAAGACCAGTTTGCCTTGCAGAGCCAACAGAAAGCCGTGAACGCCATTGAAAACGGTCATTTCGAAGCGGAAATCGCGCCTATCACGGTGACTGAGCGAAAACGCCAGTTTGACGTCAAAGACGATGAATACCCCAAAGCAAACGCCACCTTTGAAGGGCTTCAAGCGCTGCGCCCAGCCTTCAACAAACAAGGCAGCGTGACGGCGGGCAATGCGTCAGGCATTAACGATGGCGCGTCAGCCATTTTGCTGGCATCAGAAAGCGCGGTGAAACGTCACAACCTCACCCCATTGGCTGAGTTGGTGGAATACGGACAAGGTGCCATTGCGCCTGAAGTGATGGGACTTGGGCCTGTTTCAGCCATCGCCAACACCTTGACCAAGGCCAAAATGACCATCGAAGACATCAAGGTATTCGAACTGAATGAAGCGTTTGCGGCTCAAGCGCTTGGTGTGATCAAAGAAGTCGCTGAAGAACATCAGATCGAACAAGACTGGCTGTTGGCGCGCAGCAACCTGAGCGGCGGCGCGATTGCTCTTGGCCACCCTATTGGCGCGTCTGGCAACCGTATTGTCACCACGCTGGTATACCAACTGCAACGCACGCAACAAGAGTATGGTCTGGCGTCGTTGTGCATTGGTGGCGGCATGGGCACGGCACTCATTCTGAAACGTTGCTAAGGGAATGGACACCATGAAAAAAGTAGCGACCGCTCAACAGATTGAACACCTTTTGCATGACGGCATGACCATCATGATCGGGGGCTTTATGGCGACAGGTGCACCAGAACGCCTGATCGATCTCTTGATTCAAAAAGACATCAAAGACATTACGCTCATCACCACTGACACAGGTTCTCCCGGCCGTGGTTCAAGCCGTTTGATTGCCGAAAAACGTGTAAAGAAGCTGTATGCCTCGCACATTGGGACGAACCCTGAAACGGGCAAGCAAATGAACGAAGGGACGCTGGAGGTTGAGCTGGTTCCTCAAGGCACGCTCGCGGAGCGCATTCGCTCTGCAGGTGCAGGGTTAGGCGGCGTACTCACGCCAACAGGGCTCGGCACCATCGTCGCGGAAAACAAACGCGTGATAGACGTCGATGGGCAACCGTTTTTGCTCGAAACACCGCTTAAAGCAGATTTGGCCTTGATCAGGGGTTCAAAAGTCGATCGTCGTGGCAACGTGTTTTACAGAAAAACCACCCAGAATTTTAATCCGCTCATGGCGACCGCGGCTGAAACCGTCATTGTCGAACCTGAACAACTCGTTGAGCTTGGCGACATTGCACCTGAAGCGGTTCATACCCCAAGCATCTTTGTTGATCATATTTTTGTCGAACATATCTTTGTTGATCACATTCAGATGGAGGACACGCAATGACAGCGCAATTGGATAAAGACACCATCCGCCACCGCATTGCATGGCGTGTCGCCCGCGAGATGAAAGACGGTGATGTGGTGAACCTCGGTATTGGCTTACCCACACTGGTTGCTAATCATGTCGACAAAGAGGTCGAGTTGTTACTGCAAGGGGAAAACGGCCTGCTGGGCATTGATCAATTGGCGTGTGAAAACACCATGGACGCCGATCTGGTGAATGCAGGCGGCCAACACATTACTGCCGTAAACGGGGCGTGTTACTTCAACAGCGCCGACTCTTTCACCATCATCCGTGGCGGCCATGTCGATGCCACGGTATTGGGCGCGCTGCAAGTTGATGAACAGGGCAACCTCGCCAACTGGATCATTCCAGGGAAAATGGTGCCGGGCATGGGCGGCGCAATGGATCTGGTCGTCGGTGCCAAAAAGGTCATTGTTGCGATGGAGCATTCCGTGAAAGGCCAGCCGAAGCTGTTGAAGCATTGCTCTTTGCCACTCACCGCCGCGAATCAAGTCAACCTGATCGTGACAGAAATGGGGGTATTTGAAATCAGCGAACGTGGCATGGTGCTCACTGAGCTTGCCCCTGAATTTTCCATCGAAGAGGTTCAAGCCGCCACGGAAGCCACGCTTCTGGTATCACCCGATTTAGCGCCAATGCAATTGCCCGTTGGCTAACGCATTCACATCATTCCGGAACAAACATGCTTAGATTCATTTGACTCATTCAGTGCTCAGAAAATAGGATATAAAGGTGCGTAATAATCATGTTCCGTGACATGCCATATACCTTCATGAGTAAGAGCAATCCCAATGTCTAATGTCGTCCAGTTCTCTAAGTTTGGTGGTAGCAAGAAGACCAACACAACCCCAGCAAACACACCGCCAAGCCCTAAAGCGCTAAGGGAACAGGCCGCATTGAAGCAAGATAATCAATGCTACTTCTGTGGCACACGTAAAGAGCCCAAAGAACTGCACTGGCTGGATAAGGTGGGGTTTAAGCAAAAAACACACGTTGTCTGCGGTACGTGTAGCTCTGAGGCGAAATCACGGTCAATGGACGAATTGAGGATCATCCTTGCGCTCAAGGCGATGGATTTCAGAACCGTGAAGCTCAAGCAGTACCTTGAACTGAGAGAGAAAGGGGTTCAAATCGACGGTGTCCGTGATTACAAATTCCACTTTGAAACGATTGAGTGATTGAGTGATTGAGTGATTGAGCGAAATAAGCTTTCTTGACGTGTCTGCTATTTGTTTTTCCTCTTCATAAAAAAGCCCAGCAGAACGCTGGGCTATCTCATGCAATGTTTACTCTATGGTGCTGTTACTTCTTCGGCATTGGCAGAATTTCAAACAAACCATCGAAATTGTCCAAGGTACCCGCGAGCTTACTCAATAGTTCAACATTCCCTTTCACACCTGCTTGACCAGATTTGAGCAAACTTTCCAAACTTGTTTCTCCCAACACCACTTTGGTGAAGTCGGTTTTATGAATGATGAGTTCGAAATCAACATCTGGCATTTCATCAACTTCGATGTTTGCCATGTTTGCATTCGACACTTCACCGTAGAAACGCTCACCAAGATCAGGATGGTAAACCCCGAAATTGAAGTCCAGACCTGCCGCCTCCGCTTTCGGCGCATTCAAGCTCACTGCGATAAAATCAAGGAACATGCCCGTGGGTGTATTGGCAATCACATCGGGTGATGCCAATTTAATAGAAAGCTGAATTTCACCGGTGCGAAGCTCGGCTGCGCCTTGCAAGTAGCTGTTACGCCATGCCATGGTTTCAGACTGATAGCCCTGCTGTTCAAAGCTGTCTGCCAAAGCAAAGCGGTAATCGATGTCGCTCGGCTCACACTGCACCAAATCGTTGAACAGTTGCGACGCTTCTTGATACTCGCCAGCGTTGAAATGCGTCATCCCCGCGTTATAGAGCGTATCTGTACCAGCAGCTTCAACATATACGCAAGACTTGTCTTGGGTTTGAAGTGGATTCGTGTTCACGGGGTTCATGTCATGGTAACCAAGATACAAATTCACCACGGCACGCGCATTGTGACTGTACGATCCGTGATACCCATTGGTATGCCAAGTATCAATCTGAGATTGAGGAACGATCTTTTCTATTTCACGTCCAACATCATGAATGGTGACACCGTGGTTTGCTAAACGCATGGCTTGGTTATGAATAAACCCGTAGTTATCGCGCTGCAATGTCATGTACTCCGAAATTTCGTTCACATCAGTGTCTTTGTCATCCCACACGGGGGCTGAGTGCGCGGCGTGGATGTTGTCGACCAATCCGGAATCAACAAAGCGCATCTTCAATTCTGTCAGGTACTTCGTCCATACTAATGAGTCGCGAACTTTCGCCCCACGGAAGGTATATATATTGTGCATGCCGTCATAGGTCAGTTCTGCGGTATTGAGAGAACGATATTCAGGCACATACAGCACGATTTCTGCGGGCGCTTCTGCACCAGGCATATTGATGGCGACAAAGTCCAAACCATCAATCGTTATACGCTTCTCACGCTCTTGAATTTCTTCCGTCGGCGCAACCAAAGTCACTTCTCCACGAGACGTACCTAGGCCCAATGCGTTATCAACGATGCCTTTGGTGTTGGTGTCCAGCGTTGTACCGTACTGGTAATTCGCGCGGCGTCCCATTGCAGTACCTGCAATCACGTTTTCATCTGCCAGTTCTTTAATGAAATCTTTGGGTGCATAGATTTCGGCATTGGCGGCAAAGTCGCCAGATTCAAACACGCCGCGAGAGCCTCCAAAATGGTCGGCATGCATGTGTGAGTAAATCATGCCAGTGATTTTATGCTCACCATTGATGGCGGGAAGGTGTTTTTTAGCAAACTCCCAGGATGCCGCTGCTGCTTCGCGAGATAACAGAGGATCGTGAATCACATACCCGTTGTCAGAGCGGTAAATCGTCATGTTAGATAAGTCAGCGCCACGGATTTGATACACACCGTCAGTCACCTCATACAACCCGCCTGCGGCGTAGTTCAACATGCCTTGACGCCAGATGGACGGATTCACGGTGGGTGGCAGATCGTCCACAGACATGTCAGTCATGTATTCGAATCGGTTTTTAAGCTCACCCGCTTCATGCGTACCAAATTCCGCAATCAGGCCGTGTGTCGTTCGATCAAATGCGGAGGTGTCATTCCAAGGAAGTGTTTTTGCCAACGCAGCGTTCGCGTTGATCGTATGCACTGAAGCGGGTTTACCTTCATACGTGTCAATCGATGCATAGTCATTTGCAAAAGCACCGAAAGACGCAAAAATCGCGAGAGACAAAACAGAAGGAGCGCATTGAATTTTCATGGTGAACCTCTTGGGGTTACGTATTGGGTATGGGTCTAATCTATCGCGTTTGACTCATAGCAATACATGCATGAAAATAGATTCAAAACATCACGATTTGTTATGTAAGGATACAATGCTAAATCATCTTGATTTGAATCTGCTAAAAGTTTTTGTGGCGGTCTATCGTCATCAATCCATCACGATGGCAGCAGAAGAGATGGGACTAACGCAGCCGGGTGTCAGCGGGCTATTAAAGCGTTTGCAACAGCAAGTTGGCAGCCAACTCTTTGTACGTTCGGGAAGAGGTATTGCACCAACGCAACACGCGCAAGCCCTGATGGAACACGTTGAGCCAGCGCTTGTTCAAATCAGCAATGCGCTAGAAAACTTGAATGGGTTTTCTGTCGAGCATCCGCGTAAATTCATCATCTATACCTCAGAGCCCGTGATGATGATGTTGCTCCCCAAGATTGAAGCAGACGACAGCCTTGGCAATGTGACGATAGAACTTCATCCCACCCTTTCCAATGAAGAAAAGTTGATCAACGGCTTGAACCAGCACCAAGCGGATATGGCGATAGAGTTTGCCAAATACTCAACACGCTCGTTCTTTACCGAAGATCTCTTTGAGGATGGTATCTGCGTGATTGCCCGTAAAGGCCACCCAAGAATTGAAGGCGCTATTAGCCAAAAGCAGTTTTACAAAGAAAAACACATCACCTTGAAGCTACGGAGGGAAGATGCTTACTTGGCAGACTATTTCACGAAGGAGAAGTTAGAGGACAGAGAGGTCGCTGCAGAATGCACATCACTGGTTTCACAATTGTCTATGGTATCAAACAGTGATTGCATTGCGACAATGACAGCAAGCGTTGCCTTGTTATTTGCAGAACGATTACACATCCAGATACTAGACATTCCTTTTACTACCCACCCCGTGCGATACCGCTTGATGGTTCATAATCGTAACCGCAATAGCCCATCAAACATCTGGTTGAGGGAAAAGATACAGTCTTATTTTGCTGTCTGATTCTGCCACTGTTCGAAGATGCGATATGGCTAACGACGCTTTTCTGTCACGTTAGCTATTCAACGTTTATTCGCCAAACGCCTAGTAAGCATCCTTCCGCCTCAACAAAAGGCGTGATCTTTATTCCAATAATCCGCTCACCATTTTTCACACCTACTTTTCCTTCACCCACCCCATTTTTCATCGCTATTCCAAAGCATCGGCAGGGCTGTCTGGAAACTCACTATATGCCTGCGTTTTTATTGTTCAACTCTGCGACTACTGACATTACGCTGACGTATTTTCGTCATTCCCCTGATATTTCATCCGTATCTCGACCCTACAATTCGCGCCGATTTTCAGTAAGTTACATTGAATAATTTCATATACCCTTTCCAGTTTTATGGACAAGGCGTGATCGTACTTCCATGAAAAAAAAGCAGACATAGATTTCGCTTATGTCTTTAAAAAACACGAAGTAACTTACTGGCGAACTTACCTGTCTCTTCTTTTAAAGGAATCTAACGGCCATGACATTCAAGCCGAATGCAATTTGTGCTGCGCTCTTTCTGGGCTTAGCGAGCTTCTCTTCTCACGCTTCTGTGTCTGCGGTAAATGGCAGCGACATGGTGAACCCTGAAGGTGGCGTTGTTGTGGGTTACTGGCACAACTGGTGTGACGGTGCGGGTTACAAAGGCGGTAACGCACCGTGCGTGACGTTAGAAGAAGTGAACCCAATGTATAACGTGGTCGACGTGTCTTTCATGAAGGTGTTCGACACCGCGGAAGGCCGCATTCCCACCTTCCGTCTTGACCCTATGATTGGCTTGTCTGAGCAAGATTTCATTAACGAAATCGCTGAGCTAAACCGTCAAGGTCGTTCTGTGTTGCTTGCACTGGGTGGTGCAGATGCACACATTGAATTGAAAACAGGCGACGAGCAGGCGTTCGCGGACGAAATCATTCGTCTGACTGACCTGTACGGTTTCGACGGTTTAGACATCGACCTAGAACAAGCGGCTGTCACCGCGGCTGATAACCAGACCGTTATCCCAGCGGCACTGCGTATGGTAAAAGACCATTACGCAGCACAAGGTAAAAACTTCCTGATCACCATGGCGCCAGAGTTCCCTTATCTGACTGAAGGCGGTAAATACGTCCCTTACATTACCGCGCTGGAAGGCTACTACGATTGGATCAACCCACAATTTTACAACCAAGGCGGCGACGGCATTTGGATCGATGGTGTGGGCTGGATTGCACAGAAC
>JBELME010000164.1:2084-9050 GCA_042096095.1 Enterovibrio sp. | reverse complement strand
AATGCAAAAGGATTAGGAATGCAGTTCAACAAATTCAAATTGTCAGCAATCGCACTCGCGGTTGCTGGATTACCAACGGTTGCAAATGCAGCGATTTACAATATTACCCAAGAAACTGGGGCTTCAAGCGGCCAATCTTCGGCGGCAACGGCGATTGCAGCCGATAGCTCGAAAATCGCGGTAGAAGTGCTTCGTGGGCCTGTTGGGCTGAACTATTCAGAAGAAATGCCCTACATGGTAGATGAAGAGCATTTCATTAATAGTTATGACGACCTTGATAACTATTGTGATAATTACCTAGGTTACAACACCTGTGATGCTTGGGCGGATGAACAATGGTATGGCATCAAAGCCACCGGTGAAGTCTGTGATAGCCAAGACAGTGAACAAGTTTGTGACGGCGGCCTGAAGAAAGAAATCGACGCATGGAACAACGGCTATGCGTCTAACAGCACGGCACTAGCTAGTTCGCCTATTAATCCATTTGAAGATGGAGTGAATGGTACATTTCCACTTGGCTCAGTGGTACCAAATTCAACTAATGTAGTGATTAATCAAATCGCTGACGATGGGAATCCAGTGGGTACTTCAAGCAGCCCGTATTACCAGAATGGTTCTGTGTATGCTAGAGCATTTAAGACCCGTGGTTTTTATGGTGAGGCTGAGTTGACGCCGCCAGCAAGCTCGCCGAGTGTAATACCTAGCTTAGGTCAAACTAATGCAAATGGGATGATTAAAACTGCGGCAGGTAAAATAATCGTTTTTGGCTCTGCTTCTATAGCCAATATGGCTGATGTCGGAAATGGTAACAAGGTCCCAGAAGGTGCGGGCTTAAATAACCTTTCTAGTTGTGCCACAAATCTCGACTACGCTGATCGTGCTTGCCAGTATATGCAGTTTGCTAACCAAGCCGCAATTTGGTTGCCAACTGGAGTATCAAGTTCAGATTCTTTTCCCGCTTTCACTGTGGAAGACTTTAGGGATGGAAATACTGGAAATACTGACGACACTGCACAGGCAAGTGTGAAAGCTGCTGCGATTATCAGTAATGATGCGCCGACTATGGTGGGGTACAGCACATTCAATGATAGCGGTTTTTACAGTCAAGCAGTCAAGTTTACGCCGAATTCTGATTTTTCGACTTGTATTGATAGTTCGACTAAACGATGTTGGACAATGTCACTTATCCCTGGCATCGATATTCGTCAAGGTGGCGACATCATCTACTCTTACACCGTTGCCAATGACATCAACGAGAACGGTGTCGTAGCGGGTATCGCCAAGAACTTCCGTCGATCAAGTGGTGCTTATGCGGAAACGGTGTTTATCAACGAAGGCGCGTCTACAACGCTCCTAGGCACATCTCAGAGTTCATTGTTCTTCTCTGGCTATAACGCCACGGCGGCAGCAATTAACAATGATAATGAGCTAGTGGGTAAGGTTGATACTGAATCTGCGCGCGATCGTTCTCGACGTCAGCGTGGTTACATTTACCTCCACGGTTCAGCAACTAACCTTTCGACATTCCAAAACACCCGTGGTTGGTTGATTGATGATTTGACCAACGGTGGTGCTGATTCAGGCACGAATAACCAATACCGTATTGCTGAGGCGTTCGACATTGCTGATAACGGCGATATTGCTGCATCCGCTTTCTATTGTGCTGGTGGCTACAGCTCAACCGCACACAACGCGCTTTGTGACGGCACGGAAGAATTGGTTGCGGTAAAACTGACACGAAATAACAATGGAACTATTACACAACGTACCTACGATGATCAGACAGTATCACGTAGTGGCGGCAGCGTTGGTTTCTTAGGTTTGGGCCTTCTTGCGCTTGCTGGCGCAATGCGTCGTAAAAAGTAATTTTCATTTCTGGCTCACTCTCACAAATATGTCGAGGATGAGCCTCCCGATGCTTGATTATTCTTTGTGCATGAACAAATCTTAATAGGTGCGGTTAATAAAACGTCAATATGACCAACGCCGCGCCGTAAAGATGAAAACGTCGAAGGATAAGAGGGCGGAAATATGAAAAGACAGAAGCGAGATCGTTTAGAGCGTGCACAATCGAAAGGTTACCAAGCAGGAATAAACGGTCGATCCTCTGAGACGTGTCCTTATCAGGCCACGGACGCTCGCAGCCAATGGCTAGGTGGCTGGCGCGATGGCCGAGATAGTAAAACGACCAACATGAAGTAAACCCACTCCTAAACCCCATCTTAGCAAGCCCCTTTAACAGGGGCTTTTGCTTGTTAAGATAACGCACTATAACTTATTGGTTGGAGGCGGGTAATAAACGAAAAAGCGCGGCCTTGGGGATTGAGCGCGCAGAAGGCTTAGGGTAGGTGAAAAAAGTGCAGGTAGAGCTTGTCTATGAATGGTGGGCTGGCAAAATCTCGTATCTCGTATCTCGTATCTCGTATCTCGCGCCAAAAAAAACCGCCACAAGGGCGGTCTTTTAAAACATGATGGTGTTGGCTTAGAAAGAAGAAGTGTCCTGGAAAAGGCCCACTTTCAAATCTTTTGCTACGTAGATTTCTTTTCCGTCTACCAATACGCGACCATCTGCCACGCCCATTACCAATTTACGGTTGATAACGCGCTTCATTTGGATTTCGTAGGTGACTTTTTTCGCGGTTGGAAGCACTTGGCCAGTGAATTTCACTTCACCAACACCCAACGCACGGCCTTTACCTTCGCCGCCCATCCAACCAAGGAAGAAGCCAACAAGCTGCCACATTGCATCAAGACCCAAACAACCAGGCATCACTGGGTCGCCAGGGAAGTGACAATCAAAGAACCACAAATCAGGGTTGATATCTAACTCAGCAACGATGAAGCCTTTGTCAAAATCACCGCCTTCGTCAGTGATGTTGGCAATACGATCCATCATTAGCATGTTTGGTGCTGGAAGCTGCGGGCGACCCGGACCAAAAAGTTCACCTTGGCTTGAAGCTAGCAGGTCTTCCCTAGTGTAAGAATGGCGTTTCATTAGCATTATACTGTTCCTTCGAAAAGATAATCGCACTTTAGCGTACACGTGTACGCTAAACAACTCGGATCAGTGAAGGAGCCAGCTTTTAAGCTTAGAAATTAGTGATATGTGACGATGCTCACCGTGGTGGAAAGCGTCAATACGCTCTGCAATTTTGTCTAACAAGGTCTCTTCTTTCTCTTCCTGCTCCTCTTGGGCAAGGTTTTCTTCTGATTGCTCTTTGTCACTGCTGAAACGAAGACCCGTAATGAGCGGGAATGCCTCTTCAACGTCTTCAATTGCCCAAAGGTGGAATTGGCCGTCACGAATCGCGGTTGCCACGTCGTTGCTCAGGCACAAGGCGTTGAGGTTGGTTTTTGGTAAAATGACACCTTGAGAGCCTGTTAGTCCACGGTTCTCACAAATGTGGTAGAAGCCTTCGATCTTCTCATTGATCCCACCGACCGCTTGTACACGACCGAACTGATCGACGGCACCTGTGATGGCGATGCTTTGATTGATGGGTTGCTGAGCCAAGGCACTCACAAACGCACATAATTCCGCAAGAGAGGCACTGTCGCCGTCTACTTCACAATAGGACTGCTCAAACACGATAGACGCAGCGTATGGTAGGGGTTCATCAAGATCCAATGCCGCGCTCACGAAGGCTTGCATGATCATCATGCCTTTGGCGTGAATGTTGCCTGCCAAATCGACTTTGCGCTCTACGTCAGAAATGTCGCCATCACCAAAGTGAACCACACAAGAGATGCGTGCCGGTTCACCATACGCCATTGGGTGTCCTGGCATTTCAACAACGGTGAGGCCGTTAACCTGACCGATGTGCTCGCCACGGGTATCAATAAAGACCTGGCCTTTATGAATGTCGTCTACGGCACGCAGCGGTAGGTATGATTCTCGGAAGTATTTCTCGCTGATGGCTTTTTCCACATCACTTTCTGTGACATTGTCACCTTTTGCTTGGTAGTCGGCTTCTCGAAGTAGCGACTGAATCCAGAGCGGGCAAAGTGGCATGCGGTCTTGATCTTCTGTGAAGCGCACACCGGCTTGCATCACGCGTTTTACTGCGCTAGATGTCAGAGGTTTTACGCCATAGAAAGCTTGAAAGCCTTTTAACACAGAAAGGTAGTCGTCGACGCTTTCTGGCGTGAGCAGCATATCCGGTTCGTATTCGGTATAAATACCTAAACCATGCAGCTCCGTCTCGCCATCTTCAAAATCATTCATCAACGAACGATCACCAATGACAATCACGCGCACTGATAATTCTGAAGGGTTAGGGAGTTCGCAATAGGTATCAGGCTTTGCGCTCTTCCAAGGCAGGTTGCCCGTAAACAATACGTGCTTGAGGCGACTCCAGATATTGGGTTGGCTAATGACACCTGTGAGAGAAATGAGAAGTACACCGCCATTTGCTTTGTGAAGCAGTCCTTCAACGCTGCGTGACATTGTCACATCTTCATTGGTGGGATACACTGCGCCAAATAATTGAGTTTCATCAAAGTTCTCAGCGATAACCACAGGCATATCCGCTGATGGAAGTGTGTTTACGACGATATCTTTCACGATAGAAAGGTAGTCATGGACATCTGGCGCCGTGACGAGCAACAAACGCGGAAAGTGCACTTCATGCACAAGACGCTGAATGCTGTTTGTTAACCTTGGTTGCAATGCACAAGGGGTCATTGCAGTTAAGGCTGGGTAGTTTTCAATCTGTTGTTCAACATTCGAAAACTGGGGAACTACGGACTGCCAGGTAACTTCTTGCATACGTCTGGGATTCAACTCTTGGTGTGTTATGTACCGAGAGTATAAAGGAAGAAGACGCTGCAAAGTAGATAAGATCCTTCCTGATACACGGTTAAAGGGTCGTTCGGCGAAATAAGTTGCTGAACGTCACGAGTTTGAAAATGATATCGCCGAAATCAAAGGGATAAGTCAAGATGCGTTTGATTAAAAAATAATCTACTGTTACGCTGTCACAGTATTAATGTCTTTTATTGCTCTCAACTAAAAACATACTAAGAATATGAAATATCAACAACTTGAAAACCTCGAAGCTGGATGGAAGTGGGCCTATGTGGTCAAAAAGCATAAAGAAGGGTCCAACGTTACGCGATATATCGATACGAGCGAGGCGCAAGCCGCTGTTAATAGCTTGATGTCAATCGAACACGAGCCAACGAAAGTGATCGAGTGGATCGCTGAGCACATGTCTCCTGATCTTGATAATAAGTTAAAGCAAGCGATTCGTGCGAAGCGTAAGCGTCACTTCAATGCTGAACAAGAACACACACGCAAGAAATCAATCGATCTTGATTTTCGTGTTTGGGAAAAGCTGTCCATGAAGGCGCAAGACTTAGATGCAACACTGTCCGACACGATTGAGTACTTGCTAGGTGAAGCTAACCGTTCTCAAAACGCCAATAAAAAGGTAGATGCACTCAAGAAAGACTTGAGCAGCTTGTTAGACATGTAAGGTGAGATCATGGAGTATTTCTTAGCCGTTAGCTTCATTGCTTTGTTTGCGTTTATCGCCGTCGATCGTCCCATTGTTTATATTCGCTTTAAAGATGGAGAAGTGACGAAAACAAAGGGAAAGATCCCGCACGGTTTCTTGCATGATTGCACTGAAATCTGTAAACGCTCGCCGTTCTCTGGAACGGTGAAAGTATACAGAAATCGTTTCAAACCCGCTAAGTTGGTGCTTTCCAAAGGGATTGACAGCAAGATTCAACAGCGTATCCGCAACGTTTTCCCGCATAAATCTTTCAAATGAACCCTCATGTTTCTCCGGTAGCCTTTCGCTTAACGCGAGGGGCTGACCTAAAACAATCCATTCTCGCGTCCGTACACGCTAACGCTATTCAGGCGGGGTGTATCGCCTCTGTTGTCGGGTGTTTATCTACGCTCTCTTTGCGTTTGGCTGATGGTCACTCTGTTGTTACCTTAGAGGGCGTGTATGAAATCATCGCCGTTTCAGGCACGTTAACGCCTGACCATGTGCATCTTCATCTTTCAGCGGCAGATCGTGACGGCAAAATTATAGGTGGGCACCTGATGGAAGGTAGCATTGTCAGCCATACGGCAGAAGTGTGCTTACTTTCTTTTCCTACCATGGTGTTTACGCGTGAGTTTGATGAGGATACGGGTTACACCGAGTTAGTGGTGACCTAGTTCTCGCTGCTGATATCACCTTTGTATGCATGAGCAGTAACTCAGCACGACTCAAAATAAAGCGCGCATCTCGCGCCCTTCAGCCCTTGTTCCACTTTTCAGTCGAACAGTGCGCTATTTCACTTCCATGGATTGTGGCCTGGAAAAAGCAAGGTACATACCATTTTCTGCTTTCACTGATTTAAGGTTTTCACTTGTCATGCTTTGGCTAAAAGTCGCCGTTCTGTTGTATGAACGGTTTGGCCAGTCTCCCAAACGTACTTTAACGCCTATATCCAGCTTGGCAAAGAATAGTTAGCACTTTGTCCTACAGGTAAACAATACTTTGCACCAGACGATAGACCCACAATACGGCCTTTTATATAGTGACGTTGTCACGTAATATGGTGGTGACAGTTGGCTTAACATCTGCAGGTCAACATTACTAATATCATGATTAATAGTAACCAATTCTGTTTATTCACCCTAGTGACTGATTACGCATTAAGGTGAGAAAATTCTCGGGGTGAGTACAAGAGATTATGCATAATTTGCCAGTTAGGTGAATGAAGTGCTCAACGAGATCGTGTCGAGCACCTCAAGATTCACGTGTTTATTCGTCACTATCCGTTCTTTAGCGCCTTCCAGTTAAGGCCGAACTTGGCCAAGTACTTCTGCAGTCTTGACGAATCATTGGCTTGTGTTTTCTTCGTTCGACTCACATTGAACAATTCACGTCCTGCTGCGGCCATAGAGTCGTGTCGCGCGCAAACATCGAGCACAAATTGCAATTGGTGCTTATCGAAATCATC
>JBELME010000164.1:0-1984 GCA_042096095.1 Enterovibrio sp. | reverse complement strand
GAAGAGGCCAGTGAAGGGGTATCGCTTGGTGACCAAGACGCTATGAGTCGCTGCACTTCGTCATTCACGTCTTCGACAGAGATCCGAGAAGAGTCCGCCAATGTGCCTAAACGTGTAATGGCAGAGCTAAGATCGCGAAAGTTACCTTTCCACGTCGCCTTACTTGAATGAGCAAACTGGAGAAACGCATTTCTCGCTTCTTTATTAAACCTGACGCGGTGGCCGTGTTTCTCAGCGAAAGAGACCAATTCATACTCGAGATTGGCGTCCAGATCTTCTTTTCTGTCTTTTAAAGCCGGGAGTTGATACGTCCAAAGATTAATGCGCGCCAGTAAGTCATCACGAAACTCACCACGCTCAACCATGGCTTTCAAATCGCGATTTGTGCCCGCAATCAGTTGGAAATTACTTTGAGTTTCGCTGTCACTGCTCACAGGGTGGAAGCGCTTGTATTCGATAGCGTGTAACAGCATGGCTTGTTCTTCTAAGCCCAGCTCACCAATTTCATCGAGAAACAATAAGCCATTGTTAGCCGCCATGAGAAAACCGTCACGCGCTGACGATGCGCCAGTGAATGCGCCCTTGGTGTGCCCAAACAAAGCAGCCATTGTATTCATTCCTTTCAACGTCGCACAGTTCACCACAACGAACTGTCCTTTCAACATCGAGCGCATTTTCTTGAGTTGATAAATACGCTGAGCGAGCTGACTTTTCCCTGCACCGGTAGGGCCGGTAAGTAAAATAGGGGCGGTCGAACGGATCGCCACTTTCTCTATCTGGGTAATCAATTGGTTAAAAGCGGTGTTCTTGGTTTCTATTCCCGATTTAAGAAAGGTTTCACCTTGCAGGCTCGCGTTATCAAAGCGCGTGGCGAGCTGGTCATAACGCGATAAATCCAAATCGATGAGCTGCACACGACCTATGGATTTATCCTCCTTACTGTTGTCAGGGGCGGTTTGAATGAGTTTTCCGGGGAATTGGCGACTTTCCGTTAGGAGATAACTACAGATCTGGGCGACATGTGTGCCCGTCGTGATATGGAAAAGGTACTCATTGTTCTCGATATCAAAATCCATCGATTCACAGAAATCGTAGAGCTTGGCGTAAACCTCTTCGAAATCCCAAGGATCGAGGAAGTTCATTTCACAGACATGCACTTGGGTGTCGCTTGACACCGCTTTAATGTCTGATGCGACAGTTTTGGCAAGACGCAGGTTGTGATTGTCATGAAGCAAGTACACTTCATCTATCGGCAGGTCTTCTTGGCTGACGAGACTCACATTAGGACGCCAACGGTGGAGGCGATCGACGTGTTTCCCAATTCTGTCTAGCTGTGTCCCCAACAAGCTCAGCGCAATCGTCTTCATTTTTGTTTTTCCCTTCGCCCAGACATTCAATCCTATCTATATGGATAGAAGGCATATCTAAACTAATCAAATCGTGTGTTTATTTTTGAAGGGTAAGCATCACTCTTTTTTGTGCCTGGTTTAAAAAAGCAAACATAAACATCTACATAAAACTATTTTTCCTGTTTCTTACCGTGATTGGCACGTTACTTGGAATACTGAGTCTGTGATTAGCGGCAGTGACTCAACGTTTCACGCTGGTGCACGTCACATTGTGACTGTGTATTCCGATCACACACCTCTGGAGAGGGACAGTTTCCACTGTTACGGGTTCGATTCCGTTTAATGACTAGATAGCTCAGCGGTAGAGCGACGAAACAGCGTTTTGTGTGCGTAGGTTCGATTCCTACTCTAGTACCCAATTGGTAGCTCAGTTGGTAGAGCGGCGAAAGCAATTTCGTTTGTCGCGGGTTCAATTCCCGTCCAATGACTTTATGTATCGCAACACGGCGTAAAACGGGCTGGCCACTGCCAGTGAGACGCAAATGAAACAGCGAGATTCAGCAGGCAGGACGCCACCTGAACCACAAGTTTTGCTTGCCCCTTATTGGCATGTTTGTCCTTTTTACGATCAACAC
>JBELME010000163.1:0-9234 GCA_042096095.1 Enterovibrio sp. | reverse complement strand
ACAAATAGTCTTTACTCAGGACCTGATGCTGTTGAACCACCAATGTCCAAAGCAATTTAAATTGAATCGGTGTCACTGAAATGGTTTGCCCATCATAAGTCACGGCCTGCTGCTTTTTATCCATGACCAGCTGATCAACGGTCATCAGCGAATGATGGGAAGGCACAGGTTTTTGTCCCATCCGCCTCAAAATAGCCGCCGTTCGGCAAACAATTTCACTGAAGGGCTGTTGGCGCGTTATGTAGTCATCCGCGCCATAAAGAAAGCTGTTAATACATGTTCGCTGACAATATGTTTCAGCCAATAAAACAATGGGAACTGAGGTCTTTTGACGCAGTTGCTTAAGCAAGCAATGGCCTTTCATTTCAGTGAGTGAGGTCGATAACATGACGAATTCAATCGCCAGTTGCTCATGCAGTGTAAGCGCTTCATCGGATGTTAAACACCAGCGAACCATAAAACCTTTACGCTGAAGCTGTTCAACAAGTATCTGTCCGTATTTTTTATCAGGCTCAACAACCAGCAAAATATTTCCATGCTGTGCTCCTCGTGCATTCACTACTTCACCCACATTTTTCCAGAGTCAATGAATGCGATCAATTATCAATATCATTTCGATTCACAAAAGCCTAACACCTCACATATAGGATCAATGTCACATAAATAGAGTCTAATAAGTTAGGCGATACATTCATTTTTATTATGAATGCATCCGAATGTGTTGCTGAACCGAGTCAAGTGCGGCTTTATCCCCCAATAAGGTTTGCTTAACGTCATTGCCAAACCACTCCAAAGAGGCTGTTGCATGATCGTTTTTCAAGACTTCAGGCAAGAATCGATGGTAGTCCATTGCCCCTTCTAAGAGAGGCACCATGCCATAACGGCACCCCGCAGGGGAGTAAACGTTGTCTGGTGAGAAGACGTTTAGTTGCTCTCTCGAACGCACATTTTTCAGATGGTAGTGCCCGATGCAATGCGCCACGCGCCGATGGAAAGCGACAGGATCTTCCCCTGCCTCCCAAACGTGCAAGGTATCAAAATTCAATTTCAATGCCGGATGATTCACTTCTTCCAACAATTGAATGATCGAATTGGGTGTGTCCGCCAACGTCCCTGGGTGCGTTTCAACAAGCACATCCAACCCTAAATCAGCGGCATAACAACAGATGTGATGTAGGCGGCGTGTCATCGCTTTTCGCTGATGAACATCCACATTTTCGCTCGCCTGATGCCCAGCAAAAGTGCGGACTTTTGAGGTTTCCCAGTAGTTCGCAAGACGACAAATATGCTGACATTTTTCTTCCGCATCTCGCGCATCTCCCACGATGGGAAGGTAATCACTGAGCATGGAAATAGACAACCCCATATCATTGATCCACTTGGCATCATATTGAGGCTGCGTTTCTAAACCGCGCGCATGCACTCCCCAAAGCTCGATACCTTGGAAATCATGACACCTCGCCCACTCGGCAATGTTTTCTAAAGAAACCAGATGGTGTCGAAACGAGATCGTGCAAATAGATAACTGCATATCACACAGCCTCAGCACAGTTTTCAACGACCAAGCCATTGAGTTCAATCCAATCTTTGTACACTTCGTACAATCGATTTTTGATGCGCATTTCGGTTTTATTTTGCTTGTTTAACAGCGCATAAATACCTACCTGAAGAGACAGGTCTTTCGTCTCAGCAAGCTTCATGATTTGATACTGAATTGAGGAATACGTTTGAATCAGATCTTCAATCACATCACACCAGTGCTCGAAATCATCATCCGCCAACCCTAACGCTCGCCAAAAATAGGCAAAGCCGTGTTCATAAGCATACTTACGGACGGCAATAACCCGAATTTCACGCAATGCGAAATTCAAGGCAGACAGAGAAACACCATGAGCACCCGATATATGCGCATTAAGAATGGTGCGAATGGCCTCGGTCAGTGGGTTCGAGGTCCCAATAAAGCAGGCTTCAAAATAGGCTTTCACATCCTCGGGAGCGGCGTGTTTTAAACCCTGCTCATCAAACACATAACCGCCAGCGACACTTGGTTGGGCGATGGCATTGAAAATACGCTCACGATCAAGCAAGCCTTCCCAGCGAAAATCAGGATCCAGCATCATGAGTTTTTCTGGATCGTCTGAGTTTTCTAACATGACGTAATGCGGGAAAGGGTTCTGGCTAAATTTATTCTCTCTTTCTGGCAGCTGATACATATCCAACATGACCATCAGGTTCGTCGTCTTTGGTTTTTGAGTCAGCAACTTATTCATTTCTTGAATATTTTCTTTCTTAGACGCATTTTCCTTATACCAAGAATCTAGGCGAACGCCGTAAAGGCGCTGATACCAAGAAAGGAACTGCTCATGATTGATATCGTCGGAATGGTATTGAAGTTGGAAGTCTTCACTGATGGTGAAAGTGGCATCCCATACACCAAAATAAAACGGACGATGGTCTATCCCTTTACGTTTGAGTGACTCGCAGACACAACTGACAAAGCAATGCACTTTTACGTCTTCAAACTCTTCCGTCGCGACCTCATCAACCACCTCTGCTTTGCTGTTCACTCGGCACAGAAAATCCGCCAAGCTCGACACAGCTGCGTAGTCTGCTGCGGTGATGTTTTGCTCCGGCACGCTCAATCCTAAGTCGAGTTCTAAATGCAAAATCAGCTGAAGAATAAGCACTGAATCTAGATAGAGATCTTCATTTAACTTTGCCGATTCACTGAAGCTGTCCATATGTCGGCTTTGCATGTTTTCAGCCAACACTTGTCGGATAGATTTGATAATGTCTTCGCGCTGCATGGTGTCTCCTTACCCTAACGCCGGAATTGAAATTGTGCTTTGAGATAGCGCTTTGCGATTAATTTTTCCGTTTGCCATTTTTTCAATTTCTTCGCATTGCTCGATATCGACGGGTAACTGATAAGCCGCCAACCTCGTGCCACACCAATGACGAATGCGACTTGGCTCCAACTGGCTCGTGGCAATGAATTGCAAACAGACACGCTCTCCAGAAAAAGGGTCTGGACGCTTAAAAACGATCGCCTCCGTGACATCTGGGATTTCGAGCACCACATTTTCGATGTCTTGTGGATAGACGTTGAGCCCAGACACGTTGATCATGTCATCGCACCGAGACACAAAATAAAGCCCCCCTTTGTCATCGGTATACCCAAGGTCTTGTGTATGAATGATGAGGTCGCCTTTTGTGATCACAATTTCATCTGGAGAAGACGCATCCTTTCCCGCAAAAACATGCAGGTGCGGTAATGGCTGCCCTATTTGGTTTGCGCCGAGCGTATTCGTGTTAATGGCAATGCAGCCCGCCTCTGAGCAACCGTACTGCTGGAAGACATGTTTTGTTTTCTTTCGTAATGCATCAAACCAAGCCCTAGGCAGCACGGTGCCTGACGTCATTACGGCATGCAGCATCTGATCTTTTGGATAGAGCTGAACCACGGAATTAATCAACGCGGGGGAGGAGTACAACAGGTGGTTGGGTGTACTCAGTAGGGTTTTTAACAAGTATTTCGGGTTGATGTTGTTGATGATGACGGGCGTTAGGCCTCGCTTTAACGCGACGAGTACACCGGCTATCAACCCATAGGAGTGCGTGATTGGACAGGCGATAAGCGGCGTCATGGTTTGAGGGGCAGTAAAGAAAGCGACGTAACTGTCGACTTCTTCCGCAATTGATTGCCAAGTACGGGTAATCACTTTGGGCTCGCCCGTTGTTCCTGAACTGGTTTGAACGAGCACCGCGTCTTTATCTACCGTGCTATTTTGCAGTGTCATCGCAGGCTGAAGCTTATCGAACAGTAAGAAATGGCACTGTGCACGGTTCGCTAAGCGCTTTGCCGCGAGCCGAGGAGTTGGTGCAAATATCGGGTAGAAGGACCCACCGTGTTGACGTAAATACAAACAAACAGACAGCACATAAGCAGGGTCCTCACTGCAGATCGCAACGCGTTTTCCCGCACAGTTTCCAAGGATGGGATCGGCTTTAAATGCCTCATAAGCGTCATGAAAATACTCATGACCATAGAATTCATCATTAACGAAAATCATAACGTCCCTATTATTCAATATGCTAAATAGACAGTGGGTTTGGAATTAGGTGGTGGCACTCGGCGCTGCTCGCCTTCAGCTTTCTTGTCATCAGAGATTCAGTGAGAATGTCGGGGGCTCGGTATCCCAGCAATGACAAACGCTCGGCAAGCTCAGGATGATTCTTTTCGTAATCATCGAGTTTTCGAGAAACACGGTGCCAAAATTCGTGCTCGGGAAGAGGGTAGAAAGTGCTGATAAGGTGCGAAACGTCCGCAAGGTTGTAAATAAACAAGGTATCCATAACGAGCTCACGTAACAGTTCGATCGAACTCATTGCGTAGTAATCATCAAGCGGCGCATCAATAAGCGAAGGTTCAATTGCTGCAAAATTCGGCACCGCCTTGGCGTCACGAATAAATGCTGCGTTGTATTCGACGCTCTCGTGAAAATCTCGAATAATAATGCGCTCAGGCCATCCATCACGGTGCACTAACACCATGTTCTGACCATGAGGCTCAATGCCAATGCCATGCTTCACCAACAGATGCCAGATGGGTGTAACGGTTATCTCAATAAGCTGCGCTAACCATGCATCAAGTCCATAGCGTTCGACCCACCCAGTAATAAAGGGTAAGCCATCATTCTCCACCATCATGATGGCGTTAAACGGAACAGCTTCTTCACCGGTCTTCAAATGAAGCTCTACGCTTTCTCTAAAAATAACCGCCAGCTGACCTAACTCAGGCGATGTCTTCACGTCCAATGAATCATCGGCAAACCGTGCGCCAGCGTATTCGTTCAAGATGCTCATTCCCTCTAACTCAGCGTCACCAATCAGGGTGTTTTCAAGCCATTGAGATACCGATGGAGCAAGGCAAACGGAATGTGTCGCCAGGTTTCGATGAGAAGAGGTGTTCACCATATTCATTGGTAGCTTTATGTTCGGGTGCAGGGACGCGTCTTTGTTCAATAACGTTCTGACGGATTGCGTTGCTGCGTATTTATCTGAGCCGATACCAAGAAATATGATGTCTTTCGTTGCGAGGTATTTGGCTAACCAACCCTCTTTCAATTGCTGCCACTGCCAAGGGTGGATAGGTAGTAGGCCATAGTCCTCCCACGTCCCCTCGTGAGCATTTAGTGCGCCAGACAGTCGACTCCATTGCGCATGTCCAAGTTCATTCAGCCAAAAGTTTGTTTGCTCTATCGGTAAGGTTTGCTTGAAGTGAGAATGCCGAACCGCCAACCAATACAGGTTGAAGGTATTCCCCGTTTCGGGCCCAAACGCTCGATGATCCGATTCAGTAAAGCCTGTTCTAGCTTTAAAAGAAGGATGATAGGGATGCCCTTCATCCAGTTGATGTTCCAGCGCAGAATAGCGGGATAAACGTCGTGATAACCGCTTCGGTAAATGCTGCATATTCCAACGACTGAGCTGTACCGTTTGAAGAAACTCTTCGGTCAGCGCTGTCTTGATGTTCGCCGTTGTTGCAAGATCATCAATGATCGTTAGCCATTCACTGCTAACATCGACAGATCGTCCGTTGATTTTCAGACTATAAATCGCCAATCGATACCGACCAAAGGCACCAATGTGGCCCTTCACGCTGTACTCACGCAGGCCCATCAGCCAGAAGAACTCATCCGTGCTTGATGAGGCTGAAGGCTCCACTAACTTTTCGAACAGCAAGGCTTCAAGTAATTGCTTAATCACTCTTGCTTCTGGTGGCAGTTTTTCACAATTAGGCAGAGGCATAGCTAGCCTCCGTTGCTTCTTCTAAACAGGTCATCACTAGCGGGTTGGGAATATGGCAGTAGATAGCTTGCTCATTTTCGACCGTCAGTTCATCAACGTCGTGAACGCGCGTTAGCAAATTCCCTTTGGCTGGGATACTGGATTGAGAGAGTAGTTGGTCAACAAACAAGGTTCCTGCGCCAGTGAGAACATGGCGTAATGCCAAAAGGCGCTGCTGGACGAAGCTGACCAATATTCTTTCTTCAACCAAGCAGTCAGCGCCTAAGCGACCAATAATGGAGAACAGATTATTAATCAGTAAATAGTAGGCAAACCGATCACAAATAATGTCATCGTCGAAGTACAAAGCATCAACCGTGACTGACTCAGGCTCCATAACCGCGAGGTGGTTTCTGTAGGCGTTCGATAAGTAGAAACCTTGGTTATCTCTGAAGTAGTAAATAGATGGATAGCCTTCCTCAAGCTGGAGCACACTATTTTGCTGATGCGCTTCCAGGGCAATGCCATGCTCATCATAGAGCTTTAACATGGGTTCGATACTGCATTCCCAATACTTCGCAAACCACTTTATGGAGGCTTGAGAGAGCGAGGTGTTTTCTCTCAAGGCGATGGTTTTCACGAAGCGAGACAGCATTGACGTCTCCTCGGAAAGAGCGTCTTGGGTCAGAGCCGCGATGGTGACAACATCGGTCTCTTTTCCTTCCGAAAATGGGTTTTCTCGGATGATGACTTCAAACCCTGTTTCGCTTTGCTCAGGCAAGACAACCGTAATGTAAGCAGGGTCAGTGATAATTTTGAATTGGGGATAAGCTTCGCTGAATCCTGTTTTTCGATAGAGCGTCGCCATCACCACACCCGCATCAAGCTCATGCCTTTTGTTCACGCGCAGAGAGTTCGTTATTTTTACGGGCAGTGAGAATTTATACATCCACGCTAAATGCGCGTTGTAGAGAGAACGAACCGAAGACGTTGCGGTGAATTCAATACCTTGAATACCTAAGTCGATGACGTGACCATCCGCCATTAAATGACGAACACTCGGTTGATGAATCAGCCATTGGGCTTGAAGTGGATGCATGGGTAATACCAAATGATCATCTACTATCGAGGATGATATTGGCAATGAAGACGCGATGATCTCTTCTGCTGAGATGGTCAATGCGGAACGCTGACATATTAGGTTTCGCGCAATGCTGAAGTAATGCAGGGAGAAACTCCCCTTCGTTTCTGGCGCATAATAGGCGTGATGATAGTCCAGCATACCTTGACGACTTTTAGGGGTTGGGTGCTGCCAATGTCCAAAGAGTAGAGACTGTTCTGCATCGATAAAATCAGAGCTTGCCAGTTGAGGATCGCCAAGCCTCTGAGAAATATACACTTCCATTAACGAGCGACTTTCAGCCACTCTAGAGAGCAACTCTTGTTTATTGTTCTCACGCTGAACATTAAAGGTCGAAAAAATATTGGACGAGAAAATGGTTTCGATTAGAAGCTGTAGCACACTCGAAAAAGGCACTTCTTGCCATCTTAGACTGGACGGCTGAAACAGATATGCGCGAGAAAACCGGTGACACCCAACTAAGGTACGATAGCCGACGGTAACAGCAAGTTTAGTACTTTGGGTTGCAAGCGGCGTTTCAACTACCCATGCACAGTTTTCCAATGATATCGATTTCTCCGCGGCTTGCCATTGTTTTGCGGTATGCCAATGCCCTTCATCTATCTCTTTTAAGTAGCAGTTGAAGAAAGCCTGAAATGATGCAGTTTCTGCAATTTCCTTTGCGTTCTGGCTCAAAATGACCTCACCTTCAAAGCGAGCAACACTCTATGTAAGTGCTACATCCAACAAGGCCGATAATCCTAATTGATATTAATTATCATTTCACCAACTGTTACTTTTGTTACAGCGCCCCTCCAGAAAGGTCTCAAATTAACAACCCGTCCCTAGTGATAACTCTCTCACTCGAACAAGATAATGCTTTTACGCAAAAGCATGACGTTCATGATCTCCAAAAACCGCATTACCGACGCACCAATCATTCCAACATTCTTCTACTTCGCCTTACCTTCTCTCGCGGGATTGTTAGCCATATCAAGTGCAAGCATTGTTGACGGCATATTTGTTGGACGCTATTTAGGCGCAGGGCCTCTTGCATCAATTAACCTGCTTATTCCTTACTTTACGTTTATGTTTTCTGTCTGCTTGATGATAGCGATTGGAGGCACGGTATTAGCAGGAAGGTACATCGGTGAAAAAAAGCAGAAAAAAGCAGACGCGATTTTTTCCCAATCTCTCATTAGCGCAGTATTGTTCACGACAGCGATGGCGATTCTCGTAACACCCAATAGCGAGTATCTGTTCAATGCACTTAATGCACCAAAAGACATACATGAGACCATGGATAGCTATTTTGGCATTATGTCTTTCTGCCTAATCATCCAATTAACCACCATGGTGTTGTATTACTTTGTGCGAGCGGATGGCTTTCCTGTATTGGCCACAACGGCGCTCATCTTCGGCTCTATCACCAATATTGCACTCGATGTGCTTTTCCTCGGGTACTTAGGATTAGGCATTGAATGGGCGGCATGGGCGACCACTTTTGCTCAAAGCCTCCAATTCCTCATCTTGCTCTCTTTTTTTGTGAAAAAACACAGAACCTTAAAATTCACATTAAAGGGGTTAAAATTCAGAGAATCTGTCCGCGCACTCATTAATGGCTTCTCTGAGTTTATCAATGAGATATCCGTCGGGATCGTGATATTCACTGTTCACTGGCTATTACTTTTAGAGAGTGATGATACGGCAATTGCAGGCTTCTCAATCGCAAATTATGTACTGTTTATCAGTATGATGACTTACTACGGCATCGTGGATGCTATCCATATACTCGTGAGTCAAAATCTCGGGGCGGGGAATATCCGTCGTATTAGATACTTCATGATGTTAGCTGCGGTAACCATTCTAAGTATGAGTGCTATACTGGTATTGACCTGTACTCTGTACCCTCATTATCTTTCTCAATTGTTCCTTTCAGATATCGAAAATGCATCACAGCAAAGTGCTTTGCTTTATCTAAATATCCTTTGGCCATGTCTGATGTTCAGCGGCCTAAACGTTTTAATCTCTGCGTATTTCACCGCGATGCAAAAACCGCTGCAATCTGCGGTTATCGCCTTGAGCAGAGGATTATTGCTTCCAGTGATACTCCTCATCGCCTTCTCTACCTATGTGAAGCAAACTCACTTCCTTGCAGCACTACCCATCGCCGAATTTATTACATTCGCCATGGCGAGCACTTTGTTTGTTATCCACCAAAAGCGACAGACTCCAACAGATCCTGTCTATGCTTGATCCCCCTAACGACAAAAGCCCCGCTATTGCTAGCGAGGCTTCTTAATAAATGGCGGAGCGGCCGGGGA
>JBELME010000162.1:0-9303 GCA_042096095.1 Enterovibrio sp. | reverse complement strand
ATTGCATGATGGTCTGCACCATTTGCGCATCAAATTTTGAAGGTTCATTGTCGTCTGACCAAGCCGGGATACCGATCCCCGTAACATAGCCTTTTACTCCCACACAGTCACTCACCACCAAGCGTTGACGAGCGAGGACACCCTTCACCACGTCTTGACGTTCTGGTTTAAACTTATGCAACAAGTAACTGTCTTGTGACATGTGTGGAAGTACTCCAAATATCTCTAGCTATTCATCAGCTTATTACGAGTTTTCACTTTTTGCGTATGCATGACATTAAAAGTTGATCAATCTTTTGTCTTGCTCTCAGTTCACGAACCTTTTCTGCATTTTTCTATCAGTGCCATCGCGCTCGTTTTGAATGCATTACTCGTAAAATATTCATCATTGATTTGTAGTTTACGGCTTTGCATCCAACTTTCTGATGACGACCCTTGCCCATAAGGTATGTCATACACATGAAAATGCTGATTTTGATGCAAATAAATTAAATTTGCAGGTACACGCAATGGTTTGTATGGCTTGTTTAAGTACAAGTTAAAGCCACCGGAACAATCCGAAACAACGTACGAGCCTCTGTCACTACGTATAGCAATGTAAGGCTCTTCAGATACCGTGAAGCTAGCAAGCGACCATACACCGGTATTGTTTGTTAACTGCAAGAAAGGCAGCGGTTCATTACTCAATGCTTCTTGTTGTGCATCGACAGGTTCGGGCACAGCTTCCTGTTTGTCATTCGTCTCGTCATTCGCATAAATCACCCTGACCGTGGGCGCTTGTGGCTCGATAGGTGCGTCGTCAAACCACGAGGTAAAAACAGGCCAATTGACTTGCTTTGCACCAAAGGTAACAACCGCGATGCACAGAGAAACGATCACTGCCGGCAACCAAAACTTGCTTGCCCAAGGTACCAAGCCCGGACCTTTTAGGCCGCTCGTTCTATCAAGCTCGGTTTCAAGCACTTCGTTTTCAGAAAGAACGCGGCGCAACTCTGCTGCAAGCTTTTGCTGCTCAGCGATTGCGGCGTCTTTCTGGGGCATCAAACGGCTTCGCTCATCTTTGAGCAGCACAATCTCACCTTCGAGTATCGAAATTTTTCTCAATAGCTCCGTGTGCTTGATCGGTCCTTCTCGCGACGCTGTGCTTTTCTTGGCTTGCGCTAGCTGACCTTTTAACAATTGATTTAACGCAGAGAGCTCTTCTTTTTCTTTTCTGAGTGTATTCAGTTCGCTTTCGGATGTGCCGCCTTCCCGCACAGAGGCTGACGCAGGAATGGTCAGCAGATTTTGTCCTTTCCCTTTCGCCACATTCTCATAGGCATGACGCACAAGGTGCATGAGTGCAGGTGATCCGCCCTTGTCTGGATGTACACGGGCAGACAATAGCTTGTAACGCTGCTTTACAGTGGCAGCGGGGGTATTTGGAGTGGTTCCGAGTAAGTCGTTAAACGTAGTCATTTACACTAACCAAGCCAGCTAAGATGATAATATATCGGCCGAGACAACAGTTCCTTGAGAGAGCGCGGGAAGTTTCAAGGAGAAAATTGAAGCCATATTTCGAATGCCGTCGCGTCTCATATATAAGATAGCCATTCCCCATATGTTCTGCGCCGTAAAAAACCGATGCTTTGCTGTATATCTCCTTTTATTTTTCATCACTGAAACGTTTCATTAACACAATTATGTATTTTTTACCCACTTAACCCATCATTTCAATCAAAGCCTCTATTTTTTATTGAAATCGTAATTTTTTGATCTATGATACTTGCGAAAATTTGATGTTCCGATGAAGACAGCAGGAGAGAGATGGCTTTCGCCATCCGCCGAAGAAGTAAATCTTTCAGGCACCTGAGAACGCCATTTGCGTTCAGGTATGGACTGTTGTTGGAGGAGCCTCTGGAGAGATCCGTTAAATCGGACGCCGAAGGAGCAAACTTGCTTACTCAATGTATGTTGAGTGGTTGCGAGTGAAACTCTCAGGCAAAAGGACAGAGGAGATAACCGCAACAAAGTACCCACTTTGCTGCTACTTTTTGCGGCTACTCTCCTCCTTTGAACCCAAAGGGGGATAAATGAACCATTCACTGTATAACTTACTACAAACCATCGATAACCTTGTGTGGGGTCCACCCCTACTTCTGCTACTTGTTGGCACAGGTATCTATTTTACGTTTCGCCTCGGCGCGATTCAGATCTTCAAACTGCCACTAGCACTGACCTACATCTTTAAAAAAGAAAAAGGGGTCAAAGGCAAAGGTGATGTTTCCAGCTTTGCTGCCCTGTGCACTGCGCTATCTGCCACCATTGGTACAGGTAACATTGTGGGTGTTGCAACGGCCATAAAGCTTGGTGGTCCAGGCGCACTCTTTTGGATGTGGATGGCTGCCCTGTTCGGCATGGCGACCAAATATGCAGAATGCTTACTGGCGGTGAAATACCGCGAAAAAGACGCATCTGGCAATATGCTTGGCGGCCCAATGCTCTACCTTGAAAAAGGCGCAGGTCAGAAATGGCTAGCACGCCTCTTCGCCTTCTTTACCATTGGTGTTGCCTGCTTCGGTATTGGTACGTTCCCACAGGTGAATGCCATTGTTGATGCAAGCCATATTGCCTTCAACATTCCGCATGAAATCACCGCGATTGTGCTCACAACCTTGGTTGCAGCCGTCACCATTGGTGGCATTAAATCCATTGCAGGCATTGCCAGCAAAGTGATTCCTACCATGATGGTGGTTTACGTCACGGCGTGTGCAGCCATATTGTTCAACCATGCGGACGCAATCCCTTCGGCTGTTGGTGTGATCATTGAATCTGCTTTCACACAAACAGCGGCGACAGGTGGTTTTGTGGGGGCGAGCATTATGCTGGCTATTCAATCGGGTGTTGCTCGCGGTGTATTTTCGAATGAATCAGGCTTAGGCAGTGCGCCAATGGCCGCAGCCTCTGCACAAACGAACTCGTGTGTTCGCCAAGGTTTGATTTCCATGGTCGGTACCTTCTTGGACACCATCGTGATCTGCACCATGACGGGCCTAGCTTTGGTATTGACCGGCGTGTGGTCGATGGATATCGCTGGCGCACAAATGACGACAGAAGCGTTCTCCCTCGGATTGAACCAAGAGTATGGCCCTATCGTGGTTGCGATCGGTTTGATGTTCTTTGCGTTCACCACCATTTTGGGTTGGAACTACTACGGTGAGCGATGTGCGATTTATCTGTTTGGCCAACGTGCTGTGTTGCCTTACAAAATCATCTTTGTTGCTTTGGTATTGTCGGGCGCATTTATCAAATTGGATATGATTTGGCTAATTGCGGATATCGTAAACGGATTAATGGCCGTACCAAACCTGATTGGCTTGATCATTCTTCGTCACGTGGTGGCACAAGAAACCTCGCTTTACTTTGATCAGTTGAAGCAAAAAGTGAAAGAGAGGCGCGCAGCGTCAAATCAAGCGAACGCGTAATCATTTCGCAGTGGCAGCCCTGTCGCACTGACGGCGTGTTTATCGTTGAATCAGAAAGCAAAACAGCGCCTATGCAGGCGCTGTTTTTGAATGCGTTGCGGTTTCTTTTATGAGTATTCTTCTATGAACTAAGCTTATGCAGTTTTTACCTTCAGCATATCGCTCAATCCCAACTTGCCGAAAATCGCGTCGTAATGCGCGAAGTTAGGTATGCGCGTGTGGTGCTGGACTTTGTTCCCCACAGCAACGAACTCATAACCGAGCGTATTTGTGGCCATTTTGTCCCACTCACCATCGCCAAAATACACACGGCGAGTAAACAGTGCACCCGTATCTTGTTTTGCACGAAACGCCGCTAACGCCATGATTTCGCTGCGGGTCATGGCATCGGAGCAAGAAGCGAAGCTTACGTGGTTAATGTCAAACCCTGCTGCGCGAAGTTTCATGCGCGCAGATTCTTCCCAACCGCCCGTTGCAATAGCAAGCACAACATTAGGGTGCATTTTCATGTCATTAACAAATTCAATCGCACCCGGTGATGCTTGCAGTTCATTGCTGTTAGATTCGATGTACGCTCGAAGTTTGGTGAGGAATACACTCTTAACATCGCGGAGAATCTTCATGCGATTCTCTCGCATGCCTTGTTGCTCAATAAGCTCTTCTAGAATACCGATGTCCGTCACGTTCAAAAACGCACCCAACTCGTCGGTAAGTTGGATTCCCATGACTTCTTCAATCGCAGATCGAAAACATTCCGAGTCAAAGTCATAACTGTCGATGAGCGTTCCATCGACATCCAGCATAAACAAATACATTGCGCCATTCCTCAAATCTAAAAATCACACAGTTCCCAAGGCTGATTTGACACTGCGCTGCGCCCTCTCTGGCGCCTACAAATAACATCAAATTTACATCAATGCACATTTAGCAACATTCTAGAGATAGTAGACGCACAACAAAGCTGGCGCACAGTGTAGTGATTTTTTGTGACGAAGAAATGGCCGCGGTGAACAGCGGCCTGTATTTATTCAAAAATTGTGAGGCCTGGGTCGGTTATACCCAGACAATCTCAATGCAGAATTCAGGTGACTTGGGTTTATACAAGCGGAATGTCGTGGGATGCACTCTCATGCCCTTCCTCGCCAATCATTTCGTCATAGGGACTGTCCATCACCAAAGTGGCGACTTCGAATCCTTGCTCAACCAAAGATGCTTTGGCGAGGTTTAGGCAACCATAAAACATCAGCTCACCCTGAGGGCTTCGTTGATAAGTAATGGTTCCCTTCCCAGCTTCAATACCGACAAGGTATTTGCTGGTATCAATACAACTCACAATGACGGCTTTCTCTGTTTGGCGAACGGCATTAGACATGATCTTCCCCTCTGTGTTTTCTTTGGTTACGCAGAGGTTAGGTGATTAGATCACGACGTCGCGAGATAGCGAGATAGCGAGATAGCGAGATAGCGAGATAGCGAGATAGCGAGAAAAGATGACAGTGCGAAGAGCTTAGGTAAAGAGAGAAAAAGAAAAAAGAGAAAGACGGGAACAGGAAAGATGGAGGCGCGTCCCGGAGTCGAACCGAGGTCCACGGATTTGCAATCCGCTGCATAGCCACTCTGCCAACGCGCCAACGTGTTGCTGAAATGAAATTTCAAGCAATTCAGAGAATGTTCTCTGGCTAAGGGGCGGGATTATAGGGAGCAAAAATACCGACGCAACGCTTTTTTGAAGCTTTCCAATCACGTGTTTCTCAATTGCGCATATTGGCGATTTTTCGTGCTTTCTCTTTCAAATTAGTGACATCCTGAGAGCGCTTTTTATACGCTATTCTTTGCAGTGAATCCCGCATGAAAAATTGATGCAGAAAGAGTGCTTGTCAAGACTTGAAGATCACACGATATAGTGGTTTGATCTGCGCCCTTACCAATCAGAGACACAATATAGCGTCTTTGAATAATAAACGCTCAACACGACCGCATTACTTCCGAGGTGCAATTCATAATGGCTAAAACCAAGTCAGCTTCTGATATCGAAACCACAGGCGTTCTTTCTGTTCCTTACCAAGACACGTCAATGGAAATTTGGGACAGCAAATACCGTCTTAAAAGCAAGCACGGCGATGCTATCGATGTCACGCTAGATGACACATTCAAACGTGTAGCGCGTGCACTTGCGGATCTTGAAGAAAAGTCAGTTCAAGAAAAATGGTACAAGGAATTTTTGTGGGCACTTCGTCACGGTGCAATCCCTGCGGGACGTATTACGTCTAACGCGGGTGCGTTTGAGCACAAGCCTGCAACGTCTACCATCAACTGTACCGTTAGCGGCACCATTCAAGATTCAATGGACGATATTCTGGGTAAAGTGCACGAAGCAGGCCTAACCCTGAAAGCAGGTTGTGGTATCGGTTACGATTTCTCAACACTTCGCCCACGTGGTGCATTTGTATCAGGCGCAGGTGCGTACACTTCAGGCCCACTGTCGTTCATGGATATCTACGACAAGATGTGCTTTACGGTGTCTTCTGCAGGTGGCCGTCGTGGCGCGCAGATGGGCACCATGGACATCCGTCACCCAGACGTGACCGAATTCATTCGCGCGAAACGTGAAGATGGCCGTTTACGCCAATTCAACTTGTCGCTGCTGATCACTGAAGAATTTATCGAAGCGGTTAAGAACGACGGCGAATGGAAGCTTATCTTCCCTATCACTGCCAAAGAAGCTCGCCAAGACAAGCTAGATCTCAACACCGACGAAAGTGTAGTGTGGGCAGATTGGCCGAATAGCGACGATTTGGTTGAAGATGAAAAAGGCCGAGTTGCCTGTAAAGTTTACCGCACCATGCCTGCGCATAACCTGTGGAACGTGATCATGTCGTCGACCTACGACTACGCGGAACCAGGCTTCATTCTGATCGACAAAGTTAACCAGATGAACAACAACTGGTTCTGTGAAGAGATCCGCGCAACGAACCCATGTGGTGAGCAGCCTCTTCCACCTTACGGTGCGTGCCTTCTTGGCTCTGTGAACCTCACGAAGTTCGTTCGTGACCCGTTCAGTGACAATGCACAGTTCGATTGGGAAATGTACCGCAAGGTGGTTGCAACCTTCACACGTATGCTGGACAACGTGGTTGAAATCAACCAATTGCCACTTGAAAAACAACGTGAAGAAATTCAAACCAAACGCCGTCACGGTATGGGCTTCCTCGGTTTGGGCTCTACCCTGACCATGCTTCGTCACAAATACGGTAGCGCAGCCTCTATTGCCTTCACGGAACAAGTGGCGCAAGAAATGGCGATCACAGGTTGGGAACAAGCTGTTGAACTCGCGGCAGAAAAAGGCGTAGCGCCTGTGATGGATCAAGAATTCGAAGTTACCGCGAAGATGCTTCGTCAACGCCCTGAAATGGCGAAAGACGGCATCAAGCTAGGCGACAAAGTTGCAGGTAAAGTCCTTCATGCGAAATACAGCCATTACATGCAGCTGATTGGCGAAGTGCGTCCAGACCTTATTGAGAAACTGGCATCGACTGGTGGCCGTTTCACGCACCATAGCTCAATTGCGCCAACGGGTACGATTTCTTTGTCGCTAGCAAACAATGCAAGTAACGGCATTGAGCCAAGCTTTGCGCACCACTACACGCGCAACGTGATCAAATCAGGCAAGAAATCGAAAGAAAGCGTTGATGTATTCAGCTTTGAATTGTTGGCTTACCGCGCGCTTATCAACCAAAAAGCAATGCCATACAGCACCAAAGAAGACGAGCAATTGCCTGAGTACTTCATTACCGCTGATGACATTACGCCTAGCCAGCACGTAGAAGTTCAAGCCGCAGCTCAGCGCTGGATTGACTCGTCGATTTCTAAAACGGCCAACGTCCCTACCGACTTCCCGTTTGAAGATTTCAAAGACATCTACATGGATGCGTATGACAAAGGCCTGAAAGGCTGTACCACCTTCCGCTTCAACCCTGAAGTGTTCCAAGGTGTATTGGTGAAAGAAGAAGATCTCGAGAACACCACCTACGTATTTACGCTGGAAGACGGTTCGACCTTCGAAGCCAAAGGTAACGAGAAAATTGAATATGACGGTGAGCTGCATTCTGCCGCTAACCTTTACGATGCGCTGAAAGAAGGTTACTACGGTAAGTTCTAATCGCATCTATTCAGTAAAATGGGAGCAGCAGAGGTGCTGCTCTCGTCAGAAAGAAGTAGTTCATCATGACACGTAAAATCGAAAGCAAAATTGTCGCGTATAAAGTAAAAAGCAAAGATGCGATTCAAGAAGCGCCTGTGCAGGCTGTTCCAGAAGCACCGAAGCTTGAAACCATGCATGAAGACATGCCGCGCCCAGAGAAACTGCTTGGCACGACATACAAACTGAAAACGCCTGAGCACGTTTCAGAGCACTCTCTGTTCATCACCATCAATGATGTTGTGTTGAATGAAGGCACTGACCACGAGCTGCGTCGCCCATTTGAAATCTTCATCAACAGCAAGAGCCTTGAGCACTACCAGTGGATCGTTGCGCTCACGCGTATCATCTCTGCGGTATTCCGCAAAGGCGGCGATTGCACATTCTTGGTGGAGGAGCTTCGCTCTGTGTTCGATCCGAAAGGCGGCTACTGGAACAAAGGTAAATACGTGCCTTCGCTGATTGCTGAAATCGGCAACGTGATCGAACAGCACCTGATGGAAATCGGTATGCTGGAAAACCCAGAAATGGATGAGCATCAGAAAGCCTTTCTTGAAGCAAAACGTGCAGAGAACGCAGCGAAAGAAGACGTGAAGGAAGAAGAGCCTGTAAACACGGGTTTCCCACCAAGCGCAACCCTTTGTTACAAGTGCCACAACAAAGCTGTGATCGTGAAAGACGGTTGCCAAACGTGTCTAAACTGCGGCGATTCTAAGTGCGGTTAATGCGCATTTAACACACGCTAAAAAAGGGCTTCTTAGGAAGCCTTTTTTTCTAGGTTTTCTTTATTGTTCAAAATTTTAGAACGATACCCACAGATTTTTCCGCTTTTTCTTCCTCTGCCAACCCCTTATATTTTGCTGCACTGATGAACAATTCGTTCATTTTTTGTGGAGCAACACATGACAAGTTTACTGGTTCTTAAATCAAGCATTCTTGGCGACAACTCTTCCTCTTCAGCACTGATTGATGAGTTAGTGAATAACTTGAGTAATACAACCTCAATCATTGAACGCGATTTAGCGGCACATCCTTTGCCAGTGCTCGACCATGACATCATGATGGGCTTACGTGGTTCAGAAGATCTCAATGAAGACCAAAAGCTTGCTTTGGCGCTTTCTGACCAGTTGATCACAGAGATTCAAGCCAGCAATACCCTTATGATTGCAGCACCCATGTATAACTTCAGTGTGCCCACTCAATTAAAGAATTGGATCGACCTTATTGCGCGTGCAGGTGTGACTTTCGCCTACACAGAACAAGGTCCTAAAGGTTTACTCTCCAATAAAAAAGCCATTGTCATTACAACCCGTGGTGGCATACATAAAGACACGTCCAATGACCACGTCGTGGGTTACATGAAGACAGTGTTAGGTTTTATTGGTATTTCGGACATCGAATTTGTTTATTGCGAAGGCCTCGCCATGGGAGCTGACACTGCAAAAACATCAATGGAAAGTGCGCGTAGCACCCTATTGTCCTTGGTTTAGACAAGGGAAAGTTGCCAACACCCACAGCTTACGGGAGTGATCCCGCGCGCTGTGGGCTTTTGCGTTCGGCTCTTCGGAGCCCTTTTTTTATTCTTTGAGGTTCGAGGTTCGAGGTTCGAGGTTCGAGGTTCGAGGTTCGAGGTTCGAGGTT
>JBELME010000161.1:0-9250 GCA_042096095.1 Enterovibrio sp. | reverse complement strand
AGCGAATACCCCCGCAATGCTGGAGTGTCATTACGGTGTCCCGATGGCGGGTGCTGTGCTGCACTCGGTCAATACGCGGTTGGAAGCCGCGACCATTGCTTATCAGCTCGATCATGCGCAGGCCAAAGTGCTGATTGTAGATCGGGAATTCTTGTCAATCGCGCAAGCAGCACTTGCGATGGCTGACGTGTCACCAATGGTCATTGTTTATCACGACAGCGAGTGGACAGAATTATCAAGCTTAGACACCGACGAGCACTATCAGGATTACGATGAGTTTGTCGCTCAGGGTGATAACGCGTTTGCGTGGCTAATGCCCGAAGATGAATGGGACGCGATTTCCATCAACTATACATCGGGCACCACAGGTAACCCTAAAGGGGTGGTTTGTCACCACCGCGGGGCATACCTTCTCGCGTTAGGAAACGTCTTCACTGCGGACATGCCCAAGTATTCGACCTACCTATGGACGCTTCCCATGTTTCATTGCAATGGGTGGTGTTTTCCTTGGACGCTATCGGCGATTTGCGGCACGCACGTTTGTTTGCGGCAGGTACGAAAAGAACCGATTTGGCAGGCATTGCATGAACACAAGGTAACGCACCTATGTGGTGCGCCCATTGTCATGGATATCATTCTTTCTGCGGAAAATCAGACTCTCATCAACAAGGTGGCCTTCTTCACGGCCGCCGCGCCGCCACCGGAAAGAACCCTCGCGCAAATGCAAGAAGCAGGGTTTGCGGTCACGCATTTGTACGGACTAGCAGAAGTTTATGGCCCTGCTGTCGTCAATGAATGGCACCAAGCGTGGGACCTGTTACCCATCGAAGAGCAAGCAAAGCTCAAAGCGCGCCAAGGCGTGAAGTACCTACCTCTCGAAAACCTTGACGTACTTGACCCTGAAACCATGGTGCCAGTGCCCGCCGATGGAAAGACACTGGGTGAAGTCATGTTTCAAGGCAATGTGGTCATGAAAGGCTATTTCAAAAACCCAACGGCAACACAATCTGCTTTTGAAGGAGGCTGGTTCCACTCCGGCGATTTGGCCGTCAAACACCCTGACGGGTATATCCAACTCAAAGACCGTTCAAAAGACATCATTATTTCTGGTGGCGAAAACATCTCATCCATCGAAATTGAAGATGTTCTTTACAAGCATCCTGCCGTTGCAGTGACCGCGGTTGTTTCGTGCCCCGATGAAAAATGGGGCGAGGTTCCGTTTGCCTTTGTTGAGTGCTGCGAAGGAAAAACCGTGTCGGAACAAGAGCTAAAAACGTGGTGCGGCCAACATATGGCGGGCTTTAAAGTTCCCAAGCATTTCTCTTTTACGCCGATCCCTCGAACGCCAACGGGGAAAATTCAAAAGTTTCAGTTGCGCGAGCAGGTGAGTGCTCGCCTGCAAAGCGAATAAGGGGCACCAAAGAGTTAGCTTGGCTTTTTACATCGCGGAATGGGCGGTCGTGATGGCTTATCCGTTGAGACCGCCGATGACGTTTTTCTTCGAGTGTCTCTCGCGGTTCGACCGTTGTCGCCGACATACGCCTAGATTATGTTAACTTTTTTAGACTATTTGGCTGATAAACGGATGTTGCAGTGATAGATAAAATACGCCTTTTCATCATTGAATGTGTCGACCCGATGGATCTGCTTCAAGAGCGCTCGGAAGCGAAAGCGTTGGAAAAAATTTGCAAAGCGATTGGTCATGACGTCGCGATCCTTAGCGCGTTTTGTGAGCAGGACTTAGTGAAATACCTTGATTACATTTCATCCATCGATGGGAATTATGCTGCAGCCAGCCATAGCAGGGTGCCATTATGTATTCACATTTCTGCGCACGGTAACGCGAACGGCATTTCTTTCGGTCGTGACTTTCTGAATTGGCACCGCTTATTTCTCGCCCTTTCTCCCATATTGAAAGACATGAGCCAGTACAACGGTGAAGTGCTCATTAGCATTTCGGCCTGTGGCGCTGGCCAACAAAAACTGGTTGATGAGATTGAAGCGGAAATTGCGCGTTATCATGTCGATTCAGACGCGACTAATCCACATGTAGAGCCACCGGAATACATCTTTGTGACCGAGGGAAGTCAGGGGAAAGACGTGGTGTATTGGGATGATGCGACCGTGTCTTGGACCGTTTTTTATCACCAGATATCAAAACTCAAAGCGATTAACGATGAAGGCATCAACCTGATCTTAGATGACATTGAACATGCCACAAAAACCCTTTTGCGTTCATTTAAGTGGGAGACAAAAACGCAAAGATATGTGGTGTATTAAGCTGCCGTCCTATCTTCTGCTGCCGTTGAGCCACTGAGAAGAGAGATAAAGCGGTTTATTTTTGTCACTCAGAAACCGACTCGGCCTCTTTCTCAGCAAGAAGGGCTGTCACTATCTTTTCTAATGTCTGCCAGTTTTCAATTTTAGTGGTGCCCAACACAAACCTCTTACCCGTCAACGTTCCGTAGAGATGGCGCTTAACGCCGTCTCTTGGGTATTGGATTTCACAGCGAAACGTCGGGGTGATGGGGTCAATGTCGAAAGTGACTAACGCGACAGGAATATCGCTGCGTGCATTCCCCATGTTGATGCGAAGAATGACGGGCAAACCTTCGTCAGTGGCAAACATATAGATGGGTACAACACGGTTTATTTTTTCGCTAGGTAATAATTTTTGAAGGTAATCGAGTCTGTCTAACATCGCCTTATAACCTTATTAAATATAAGTATTTGTACATCCTAGATGACGAACGGCATCTAGACATAAACGACTGTTTAAATTTTGAGCTTGTCACAACAGGATAGGTGATGTGTTGCAATAACAGAAAGATAAATGCGGTGCAGAGTATTAAATAAAGGGGGATGTGCAAAAAAAGACAAGGAATGCACCTCATGATGCACTCCAGTCCAATACATGTTCATGTTTTCAAACTACTTCTTTTTCAAACATGGTCATGCCTTTCAGGAACAGCCGCAGCTTTCCTTCCTCACCAGAGGCTAGCGAACGATGTCGCGCATCTGTTCTGCTGTCATACCACTAGAAATATGGCCAGTCACGACGCCTTGAATGGCTTGTTCACCAGAAAGACCTGCTGCGGTTGCTTGTTGAATCAAATCGCCGTTTAAGCCGTTGTTAGAACCTGCTGTGCCTGTTGCAAGCGCAGAGACAGAGAAGAGTGATAGCGCAATGATGAGTACGTTTTTCATAATGTTTTCCTTTTTGATTCGTCGTTATTGTTGTTTTTGAGTTTGTTTTTACTTTGTGTGGTTCAGCGTGTGTTACCAGAAATTAATCAGTGCTCGCCGCTTGAAATTAACGAACCGTTTCGCGCATTTGTTCGGCTGTCATGCCAGCGTTAATGTGGCCGGTAACAACACCTTTTGTTGCTTGTTCGCCAGAAAGACCTGCAGCGGTTGCCTTCTGAATCAAATCACCGTTTAGGCCGTTATTAGAGCCTGCCGTGCCTGTTGCAAACGCAGAGACAGAGAAGAGTGCAAGTGCAATGATGAGTACGTTTTTCATAATGTGGTTACCTTATTCAGTGATGATTTAGCGGGTTTCCCCTCTCGACAGGAATAAGATTACTGAGATATGAATCACAAGTAGAGGAAACTCGAGGTTTCCATTTTGGAAATTGGTGTGATTTATATCTCATTGAATAATGGCAAACAGAGAAACGCGATGTACAAGCGTTACTTGTGCTGGTGGGGGATGATTTAGTGAAGAAAGGGGGGAGGCGCAGCACACCCAAGCACATGAAAGGAGACTTGGGTGAAAACAGTTAGCTGTGCTGAAATGCTATCAGCACTCACTGTTTTCATTGATTGAGAACACGGTGACAGACACGGTGAATCCATTCCTTTTGCGGATCGTTTTGCTTAGCGCGGTGATAACTCATCACGCAGTTAACACGAACGTCCGACAAGGTGGGTAACGCAACGCCACGGCAGTTTTCAGGGATCAGTCGAGACATGGTAAACGAGTAATGATCGGAGTGTTTGACGATGCATTCGATGGCCATGGTGTTTTCCACTTCCACGGTCGGTGTGATTTGGTAACCAATAGCGGCCAAGCGTTCAAGCAATGGGTAGCGAACATCATTCCAGCCCGGGTTGCGTGTAATAACAAACGGGTATTGGCTGAGATCATCAAAGGTGTGAGCAGGGTGGCCTTGTCGAACATAAAACGTTGGCGACACTTCGCTCAACGGCTTTTGTAAAATGACTTGTGGAAGCGTTTCATCGTAGGTGCTGAACAGTACGGCGTTTTCCCCCTCCACCATGCGAGAGCGGGCTTCTAAACTCCATTGGCGCATTGAAATCTTAGCTAAAGGAGCCTCTTCTCGAAGTGCTAGGTAGAGTTTGCCGCCAAAGTTATCCCAAAACAGCGCATGCCCATAGAGGACGATTTCTTGCTTTAAGGTCTGCGGCGAGAACTCACTGTGCTGAATCGCATCGAAGGTGGCTAAGATCTGCTCGAAATGGGCATGGTTGGTGTCCATAAACGTCGTGGGTTCAAAACTCAGCTTACCTTGAACAAACAAGGGATCTTCAAAATGCACCTTCAACTTAGAGAGGATCTTACTGATCGCGCTTGAGGTTTTTCCCAAGGCGTCGGCGACAAGTTTTACATTGCGCAATTCATACATCTTCACCAAAACAAACATGCTTTGAATGTCTAAGTTGTGTCCCATTTTACCACTCGTCGTTTACTTGCCCTCTACGAATATAGAAAACGACATGACGTTACCTCAATGAAAAATAAACAAATTAGCGAGATGTGCGCCGCATAATGAGGTTTCTCGCTCTCACGGAACCTCGTTGAACTGATTCTTAATCACAGACAACAGATTGGGTGAAAGCGGCGACACCGAGCTTGGGAAGGTTGCCACCACATCGCCGTTTGGATCGATCAGGTATTTGTAAAAATTCCACCTTGGCTCAACACCCGCTTGACGTGTTATTTCAGCAAATACTGGGTTAGCGCCGTTACCTCGGACATTGCTTCTCGCCATCATCGGAAAGGTGACACCATAATCGAGGTAACACACCTTGGCGCTGGCCTCTTCACCACCTCGATCTTGATTAAAGTCATTCGACGGAAAACCAACCACCGCGAACCCTTGGTCTTTGTATTGCTGATACAGGGTTTCGAGTTGGTCAAACTGAGAGGTATATCCGCACTGACTTGCCGTGTTCACCACCAGCAAGGTCTTACCCTGAAACGCCTCACACAAGTTCACCGTATCCGTGGAATTCAACTTACGTTGTGAGCCTTTCAAAATATCAGGGCAACTCGCTGCGAAGGCGAGGTTGCTCATGCAAAGCCAGCCAATACCAATCATCATCATTGCTTTCATGTGTGTTCTCCGCCTTTGTTTGTGAGAGCAAACTTCAACAAGCAAACGCAGCGGCGCGCGAATGCGGTTGAGCGATAGATATTGATACTGGCAAAAACGAAAAGCGATCATAACGCCTCAGTATGCTGCAATGCATCCATACTCGCATAAGCGACGCGGTTGCGGCCTTCTCTTTTGGCTTGATACAAGGCGTGGTCAGCCTCTTGTAACAGTTGATCGAGATTCTGAGTGCTATTCCATGTCGCCATGCCGACAGAAATGGTGACATTCACGAAGTGGTTTTCGAAGAGGACATCTGTGTTCTCGACAGCCAACAGTAAGCGCTCAGTCATGGCTTTTGCTGCATCCTCTGACACGTTTTCCATGATCACGGCGAACTCTTCACCCCCCAGGCGTGAAAGCAAATCGGTTTTGCGTAACGACAGGCTAAGTATTTTCCCAACTTCACGAAGAACGCTATCCCCACAGGCGTGGCTGAATGTGTCATTTACCTTTTTGAAATGATCAACATCAATCATCAGTAGGTAGACATTTGGGGCGGTGTTGCGCTTTGCTCGCTCAATAAAATGCTGAGCGCCTTCGAAGAAAGAGCGTCTATTAGGTAACCCTGTGAGCAAATCAGTTCGGGCTTCTTTTTCTGCCAGCGCTTTTGCTTCATAAAGCTGTTTTGTTTGCTCTTTGACCCTTTCTTCGAGCACGTGGGCGGCGTTTTCTAAGTGCTGACAGTGTTCCGCTTCAATGCGCTGTTTTTCTTGCTGCATGTGCTTGAATCGCAGGATCATGACCGAGGTCAGCAATAGCACTTCCATCAAGCCTCCGAAGTAAATCAGCCATTCTGCCAAGGGGGTATCGGCGATATAGCCTCTCAATCGTAATGACGCCAACGCCATCCCAATGACAAAAAATACCCAACTCCCGGTGAACAACAGGGCATGAGGCACCTTTTTTTTGTGTGCATAAATGCCTAGTGGTGCCAGAAGGAAAGCGCCAATTGCGGTGAAATCAATGATGACCCTCGACAGATAAGGTTCCCCCAAGAGGTTAAGTATCACGCCAACAACATCAATCGCCACCACGGCAAGCAAGAGTTTATCAATACGTGGAAAATGCTCAGACACATTCAAAAATTGACGGACGAACAGGAGTGCGATGATCTGGCAAAGATTGATTTGAAGCACAACCATCCATAATTCGTAGTGGTTTGGTGCGATGAAATAGCTCCATACCCCGCTGAAAGAGGCAAAGAGTGAGGCGGCTGAAAACGCGAACGCCGCGTAATAGAGAAATAGGCGGTCTTTCGTCGCGAAAAAGGCCAGTAAGGTCGCGATACCCATGGCGGTTTCCACACACAGTAAAATTATCAAGAGCGATAGCTCAATGTGTGCTGAGCGATAAAAGGTACGTTCGTCCCAGATGCGCATCGAGTCGAACCGATGCATGGGGAAATCACTGCCTTGAAACAGACGATAGTAAACGTCAACGGTCGAATCAGGTGGAATGGCAACTGAAAACGCAGGCCTGTAAAAGGAGACTGGCCGCGTGTCGTTGGGTTGGCTATATGCAAAATGCTGATGTGTAAACGTGCCGTTCTCTCCCTTCTCGCCCTTCACTCGCGTGTAAAGATCGATCGTCTCAACGGACGCATCCACATATTCAATCATGACGGTTTTCTGAAAAGGTTCAGGGTTAAATAGCTGAAAGGTTATCCAAGATGGAACGGTTGAAAACCCTCGGTTTACGACGCCTTTTTCAGGGCGTTGCCAGCGTTGAAGAGACACAACGTCATTAATGGTGAGTTGATTGGAGGTGTCTTCAACATAGCGATAGCGATCAACCGTCGAGGCACCACTTTCCCACTGAGTTAAATCAATGGCAGTATCGGCATAAACAACACCTGCACCACTAAAAGCGACAAATAGGAAGATGAAAAAGGGTGATAAAAAATTACTAATCCGACGTCGCCACATGCATCTACATCCCTGAGGTGGTTTGGCTAAGCGTTCAAATACCTTGGTCACTGCGTCTAAATTGCACTGATCATCAGGGCTATTTTGAACAACGGAGTGGAGATGTCATGCTGATCGCGGGCGGCCATTCAGCATGACATCTACAAGCACTAAATACTGATACTGTTGGGTATCAATGAGGGCAATTGCATCATGTAAGGCATCGGTCTTGAGGTATTACGCTGATGAATGTCGATTTCAATTTTATTTAACCTCATATGGAATGTGCTCAATATCGGCGCCACGCGTTTATCGGTAAAATAGTGGATTCGTGGATCATCGGTATAGTGGCCCAAGGTATCGTATTGCACCCCAGCCAAGAGGTAAGCAAAAGAGGTTTGATACAGTGCGACATCCAGTGGTGGAAGCCAACTGACAACGTCTTCTTTGCGCAGCGGTTCACGGCTTCCGGGCATGGGTTTATACAAGGTGCCGGTAGCGCCTGGGATATATGACATGAGAGGGTATTGAGCAAAGTTCACTGAGGCATGCTGCGCACTGGCGGTATAAATGATTTGTGCCACAACACGGCAGAGGTAATCGAAGTCATCGATTTGTACTGGGTGTTTGTCATCCCCCGTAGCAGTGAGACCCTCTAAGCCTTTTACCGCTGCACGTTTTGGGTTGACCAGTTCATTAACCCAAGCCTGCAATTCAACGTCCTCTAAGACCATGTTATTTCGCTCTTCCTTAGAACGGCCTTCGTAATAGAGGGACAGATAATCAACCACAAAGTCATGGATAGACGCCCAAAGGTCCAACGTGTCTTCCCTAAAAGGGAATGACGGCAAGGTGTCTTTAGCAACACCGCGTTGACCAAATATTTTATCTGGATATTGGTCATCAAACCGGCGTTTTTCATAAGCTTCAACCAGCACCTCACCTTTTTCTTGATGCGAGGTTGAGATGACAGAAGCCACCACACCGCCTGGCACCATTAAACTGGTGTAAGCGCCGTTATTGATGTTCAACGTAAATCGGAAATGAGGTTTAAATAACACCATCAGTGGGTGCGTTTGTGGCAATTGTCGATGCGAAGCCACAATGATGGGCTCAATCACTAAATGGCACGCCCCTAAATGCGCGATGGTTTCATGCTCAATCGTACATGCATTTTGAACTACCATTTTTGCAAGTAGCCACTTAGCGCCATCACAGTCATTGTTATTGGTGTAGTCATTTGGCGTAAAAATGGGCGTGGTGTCGGCATCAAAATGTTGCCCCAATTGAATCGCGATAGGCTGTAACGCACCGTCCGTTGGAAAACCGCAGGGCGGTGACGCGCTCCAATAAAAGAGCGCAATGGGCGCTTCTGGGTAGCGGTGTAAACCATGCAGTGGCGCGCCCTTTTTACCTTCAAACATGGCGTAATCACACACGTACAATAAACCTTTGTTTGCGGCTTCGGTCAGCGTCAATGTGATGTCACCACTGACTTTTTGCAGAATGTCATCAGTGACGGGCATTTTTTCTAGCAACTCTGACAACAGGCACACGTTCTCGCACGCCGATTTTTCGGTTCTAACGCCCCTTAAATTGGTGGTGTTGAATCCTGCAATTTGCATATAGCCAAAGTACCAATCTTGCAGGCAAATCGGCTGTTCATCATCTGGCATCCACGGTTTTCGTTCGATATCCAGCGCTTGCGGCGCAGGCAGCGAGTTAAACAGCAGCTCATAATCTTCCAGTCCTTTCGCTTGCAAGTAATCTCTTCCACGTTCCTCATTCAGCGTGTAATAAAGCGTATTTTTAAGGAAGGCAGTAAAGCCTTCAGACTCAAACTCTTTCGTGACTTTGCTGAGACCTTCCATGATATTGGCCAAATCTTTCGGGAGGTGAGAAAGGCCTTTGAGCGCAGCCTCGATGGAATTAGGCACTTCTACT
>JBELME010000160.1:0-9383 GCA_042096095.1 Enterovibrio sp. | reverse complement strand
TAATCTGGCGATAGCCAAATCATGGGTCACGATGACCACAGACAGTCCTAAGTCCGTAACGAGATTTCGTATCAAATCCAGCAACCTTGCCTGCACAGACACATCAAGCCCGCCTGTCGGTTCATCCATAAAAATGAGTCTTGGATGCGTCACCAGGTTGCGGGCAATTTGCAGCCTCTGCTGCATACCACCGGAGAAAGTGATCGGCATATCATCGATTCGGTCTGTAGGGATCTCCACCTGAGAAAGCCAGTCCAGTGCTTGCGCCCGAATATCGCCATAATGTCTGTTTCCCACCGCCATGAGTCGCTCACCGATGTTACCGCCAGCGGAAACCCTCGGGCGTAATCCATCCAGTGGATGCTGGTGAACAACCCCCCAATCGGTGCGCATTAATCGACGGCGTCCACTTTCAGAGAGCGCATATAAGCTCGACTGGGTCCCGTTCTCGAACTGATAATTCACGACGCCTGAATCCGGTATTTCCCGGCCTGAAAGCACACGCAGCAAGGTACTCTTTCCTGAGCCTGACTCCCCCACAATACCCAGCACTTCGCCCGGCCATAAATCAAAAGAGATCTCCTGACACCCTTTGCCTGGCTGATAGAGCTTGGTAAGGCCTTGTACTTCTAATAGTGGCTGCAAGTTCGTTGCTCGCAGCGTCGCGTGCTCGCGACCTAACTCTGTTACTGACACGCGCGCTTCTCCTCTTGCTCCTTTTTCAGAGCATTTTGTGTCTGCTGGTCATTGCAATAATCGGTATCGGAACACACGAAAATTCGGTTACCTTTATCATCCGTCACTACCTCATCCAGAAAGCTGGTTGTTGAGCCACAGATACAGCAAGGCTCATCCCATTTCTGGATTTCAAAGTGATGATCGTCGAAATCTAAACTCCTCACATCGGTGTAAGGAGGAATGGCGTAAATACGCTTCTCACGGCCAGCGCCAAAGAGTTGAAGCGCGGGCATTTGGTCCATCTTGGGATTATCGAATTTTGGAATGGGCGAAGGGTCCATGATGTAGCGACCATTAACCCGCACTGGGTAGGCGTATGCGGTCGAGATATGGCCATAGCGCGCGATATCCTCGTAGAGCTTCACGTGCATCACGCCATATTCTTCTAGACCATGCATTTTGCGGGTTTCTGTTTCACGTGGCTCAATAAAGCGTAAGGGCTCAGGGATCGGGACCTGATACACCAGTATCTGACCTTCATCCAGCGGTTTTTCTGGGATACGGTGGCGGGTTTGAATCAAAGAGGCCTGTTCAGTACGCTCTGTAGTTTCAACGCCAGCAACCTTTTCAAAGAATTGGCGGATGGAAACTGCATTGGTGGTATCGTCTGCGCCCTGATCAATCACTTTGAGTACGTCAGGCTCACCGATAATGGCTGCGGTAATTTGAATACCACCCGTGCCCCATCCATAAGGCATCGGCATTTCACGCCCGCCAAAAGGTACCTGATAGCCAGGAATCGCAATGCCCTTCAGCAGTGCGCGTCGAATCATACGTTTGGTTTGTTCATCGAGATAGCCGAAGTTATAACCGCTTTGAACGGCTTGCGTATTCATTTCGCTTCTCCTTCGCTCGGTGCTTTACGGGCATCAAATTCTTTCTGAAGCTTGCGGATGAGTTCGAGCTCAGCTTGGAAGTCCACGTAATGCGGCAGTTTCAGGTGGCTGACAAAGCCGGCTGCTTCCACGTTGTCTCCATGTGAAAGCACAAACTCTTCATCCTGCGCAGGCCCCTGTGGCACTTCATCGTATTCCCCACACAGCAGCGATCTGTCTACCAATGCCATCGACATCGCCTTACGTTCAGAAAAACCAAATGTGACACCGTAACCTATAGTAAATTTCGCTTTGTGATTTTTGCTGCCAGTGAAGCCATTGATCATCTGGCATTCGGTCATTTCGATGTCACCAATTTCAATGGCAAAACCTAATTCTTCAGGAACAACTTCAAGCGTGACTTTTCCAGAACGAATTTCACTGGCAAATGGGTGATTTCGCCCGTAACCACGTTGGGTGGAATAGCCCAGTGCCAGCAAGAAACCCTCATCACTGCGCGCGAGCTGCTGCAACCTTGCACTTCGGTTTGCCGGGAATGTTTGAGGCTCCATGGTGATATCATCTGGGACTTTGCCGCTATCTTCCACAGTCACCGTCAGGTCGAGGTTTTCCAGAATGCTCATCACTCTCGGGCAATGCGCCATCTCATCAATATCAGTCAGTTTGGCGGGTTCGCTAAGTTCTCCTCCGTCTGCCAACAAAGCAAAATCAAGCAAACGATGGGTGTAGTCATAAGTCGGACCAAGCACCTGTCCGCCCGGCAAATCTTTATAAGTGGCAGAGATACGGCGCTCGATTTTCATCGTTTCAGTATTGGCAGGTTCGGTGACCGCTAACCGAGGTAAGGTGGTGCGATAAGCGCGAAGCAGGAAGATAGCTTCTACTAAATCACCGCCAGCTTGCTTGATAGCCAGCGCTGCGAGTTCTTTGTCATAGATGCCACCTTCAGTCATTACACGGTCAGTCGCCCCTGCCAGTTGCTCGGCGATTTGCTCCACATTCAGCGCAGCTTGTGAAAGGGAACCTCGGCGTTTCTTATCCTGTAATTCATGGGCAGCAGCAATGGCTTTCTCGCCCCCTTTTACGGCTACATACATGTGGTTTCCTCCGTTTCCAATGTCACTTCTGTCGAGCGAGGCAATGCGATAACATCACTGCCAGACGTAAACAGAATGTCCACACCATGGGGGAACTGGCTGCGTTTTGTTACCAAAGCGAGCAGCAGCAGTGGGTTCAAACCCTTCACTTTCATTTCCGTTGTAGACTGAATACCTGGCCCCGCAAAGCTCAACGTATCGCCTTCTGTCAGGCTATCGACTTCAATAATCAAGGTGGTGCTTTTATCGGGGTACTGTTCGTCGCCAACATTGAAGCCTTCGAACTCTTCGAGTTCACTGCCTCTTACCAATGCAAAAACGGATTCGGACTTCAGCTCTGTCAACGGTGAGGAGCAATGAAAACGGATATTTTCAATCAAGGCTTTATCTGTGCCAAAGTGAGGTGAAAGCCATAAGCGGGTCGCGTTATCTGCTAACGTGAGCAATACCTGTGTTGCAGCAAGGCTGGCAGAGCCAAACTGAGTAGAATAATCCAATGAAACGCGCTTTCCAGGGCGGGATATTGCTTCCATTAACTCACGGAAGACCTGCTGCGCATCATGCACGGGAGAGTCAAAACCCGCTGTTATATTGCTCATTCGTCCTCTCCTCTCACCATGGTGAAAAAGTCCACTTTACTCGTCGCCACTTCCCTTGCACGTAACTGTTCTTGCTCTGCTTTCTCTGCAGCAAGCGGTGAGATCAACGCTTGCTGCAGCGCATCATGCGCTGTGGTTTGCATCATTGCGTCTACCACAGCAGCAAGTTCTGCATGTTGTTTGCTTCTACCAGTGACATAGCTGTAACCCAACTCGCCGCTTTCCAATCGAACCACGGCGCGGGTAATAGTGACATCGCCCATGTTGAAGGCATTACCTGTTCCGCCCATTCGAGCACGAACCTGTGCCAATCCATGCTCAGGCGCGCGAACCAATTGATATTGAGGTGTCAGGCAGAGCTTTTCCCAGTGCGCTATCAGCGCATCGGCTTGCGTTCTGGCGAGGACTGACATCCAGCGCTGACGCGGTGTGTGTTGTTCCTGTTCCATTTAATGCTCCAAAACAATCTCGACCAGATCAGAACGTGTATGGGATGATGAAAACTCAACGATCCGGTCAGTTCCTGTGATTACGTTGGTGGTTTTAAACACCATAATGGGTGTCTTGCCTGACAGTTGAAGCAAACGACAATCGGTCTTTTTCGGCATCATGGCTCTAAGCCGAGTGCTTTTACGAGTCAGGCTCATATCCAACTTTTCTTTGAGAAAAACGTGTAGAGAGCCCACTTCGAAGTGCTTTACGACTGGCCACCAATCAAGATCAGCAAGATAGTGATCGATGACGCTAGCGGGTATGCCGTTGATCTTGCGAAGCGTGCGAAGCGTGATGATTTGCGATTCCAGCTCAACACCAAACATACCGGCCATTTTCTCGTTCGCAGCGACCAAACCCTTGCTGATCACCTGGCTGGTCGGTAAACTGCCTTGCTCTATCAAGTTGTCAGTAAAATGCGCACCAGAATGCAGGGGGTAGTCATAAGGTTGACTGACCACCATATTGCCGCGTCCCTGCTGACGCTCGACGAGTCCAGTAAAAACCAGCTCGTCGATAGCGCGTCTTACTGTGTGGCGGTTAACGTCATATTTCTTCGCCAGTTTGGATTCAGGCGGCAGGTAATCGCCCGCCTGAAAATGCTTTCGAACTTCCTGTTCGAGATGCCTGGCGATATCTAAATAAACTCGCATAATTAATCCCCCTGCATCCCTTTGCGCTTCTGGGTTATCTAGACAAGTTAAGTCAAATAAAAGGTTGAGCTGTTAGATAAACATTTTGCGAATGTACTGAGACGCAAAGTCGATCAAACTGACGGTCACAATCACGATGAGCATGATGGCCGCAGTCTGCTGGAACTGAAATCCTCGAATCGCTTCCCAGAGCAACACACCAATACCGCCCGCACCAACCATACCAACCACCGTGGCTGAGCGGACATTCGACTCAAACCGGTACAAGGTGAAAGAAATCCATAGTGGCAGCACCTGAGGCAAGACTCCGTACATCACTTCTTCAATTTTGTTGGCGCCCGTTGCCCTTACACCTTCGACAGGGCCAATATCAATGGCCTCGACAGCTTCTGAGAACAGCTTTGCCAACACACCCGTGGTGTGAACAAATAGCGCCAATACTCCAGCAAACGGCCCCAACCCCACAGCGACAACAAACAACATGGCGAATACCATTTCGTTGATGGCACGCGCTGCATCCATCAAACGGCGCATCGGCTGGTAAACCCACCAAGGCACAATGTTTTCTGCGCAAAGCAAACCCAAAGGAATGGAAAGAAGGACAGAGAGCACTGTGCCCCAAATCGCGATTTGAATTGTGATCAAGGTTTCTTCAACATAAAGCGTCCAGTGAGTAAAATCTGGGGGGAAGAAATCAGCGCCCAGCTCAGCCATATTTCCTGAGTCTTTTACCAGTTGTGCTGGATTCATTTCTGCACCTTGCCAAGACCAAGCAAGTACAATGGCGACAAGTAACATGCCGACAAAGCGTTTCCATTGTGATGTTTGTGGCGCGATTAAAACGGCGGTATCACTACTCATTTTTGAATTCCATCAAGCTTAATTCGTCAGCCTATTGGCCAGCCATGCTTCTATCTTTCCGAGCAGCCTGGGGAGAGCATCAGAGGCGTTGTGTGGTCTCTGATACCCCTTTTTCCTTCTGGTTGCTCGAGTAACCTTTATTCCATCGCTTCTAGCGCACTCATTTGGCGGTTAAGCGCAGCTAAAGAACTTTTGATATTCGCCAGTTCAGACGCTTGCTTATCTGAAAGTTTGTCCTGATTTCTCAGGCCATTCAGCTCTTTGAACATCGCCAGTTGGCGGATCGGTAAGAGTTGCAAGTCGCTTGACGGTTTGAACGGTGCCCAGTCCAAGCCTTTAAGAATTGCAACTTCCTTCGCATCACCTGTCGTGCCGTAATCCATAAAGAAGTCGTAAACATCATCTTTCACATTTTCTGGCAGATTTTTACGCCATACGATGGGGTCAGAAGGGATTAGAGGCGATTGCCAAATCACTTTGATATTTTTGAATTTTTCAGGATTAGTGCGCTCGAAACGACGCATGTTTTCTGTATTGTTGGTTGCCACATCAACTTGCTTATTGGCTACCGCAAACAAGTTCACTTCATGGCTTGAATTCAACGTACGTTTAAAGTCAGAAGGTTGGATGTTGTTCTTTGCGAACACATAATAAGAAGGGACAAGGAACCCAGACGTTGAGTTTGGATCGCCATTACCGAAAGCCAGTTTGCCGCGGTTTGCAATCATGTCTTCAACACTGTTGATTGGGCTGTCTTTATGAACAACCAATAAGCTCCAATAACCTGGGTTTCCAGCTGCATCAACTGTTTGGGCAAATATTTCGCCACCCGCTCGATCAACCGCTTCCATCGCAGATTTATTACCAAACCATGCAACATCGACTTTGTCGAAACGCATGCCCTGGATGATGCCCGCGTAGTCAGGGGCAAAATAGGCTTTCACTTCCATGCCCAACTTATCGCTCATATCTTTCAGGAACGGGTCCCATACTGATTTGAGGTTTTGCTGGGATTCAGTAGAGATAATACCAAAGTTCAGTGTGTCCATTTTTTCTTCAGCAGACGCAGGGGCAGCAACAGCCGCAGCCAGCATGCCAAGTCCACAGGTGATTTTGCGTAGTGCTCGAAACATCGTCATCGTCCTTTATGCGTTAACGGTTTAACTGATGAGAGAAAGTGGTGCTTTTTTCACAGAAGCTGGCTGTTCATCCATACCGACTTCCAGTGTTATTTCAGATTTACTGCCGTAAAGGTCAGCCAATGCCTGCTTGTCAATTGCGGCGCTTTCGCCTTGATAGAAAATCTTGCCGTCGCGCAGTGCGACAACGTGTTGGCAATATTTGAGGGCATGGTCGACCTGATGAAGCGTGACAATCACAGGAATACCCTCACGTCGGTTGATGTCGCTGAGAAGCTCCATCACGATGCGGGAAGATTCAGGATCCAAAGAAGCTATAGGCTCATCGGCAAAAATGATGCGCGCTTTCTGCATTAATGCACGGGCAATGGCCACACGTTGTTGCTGACCACCGGAGAGTGTAGAAACACGTTGGTGTGCGAAATCCTGCATGCCGACACGCTCAAGCGCCGCCATGGCTTCTTCTTTCTGTTGATTGGTGAAGTTTCCAGTAAGCGTGCGCCAAAATGGTGTGTAGTTGAGTGAACCAATCAACACATTGGTCATCACTGACAATCGATTTACCAGATTGAACTGCTGAAAGATGTAACCCGCCTTAGCGCGACAATCACGAACCTGACCGGAAGCTCTGCCTTGACTTTGCACGGTTTTACCCAGCACCTGAATCTGTCCCTCCTCAGTTTTATCAGAGAAGACCAGGCCACTTAGGTGGCGAAGCAACGTTGATTTACCAGAACCAGATGGACCGAGTAGTGCTGTCATTTCTTTGTGTTGGATTTTGAGGTTGATCTGGTCGAGCGCTTTGTTCTTTCCAAACGTCTTTGTCAGACCATTCACTTCGATAATGCTATCCATGTTTCAGGGAACCTCGTTATGTGGTGCCCCTATCGTGTAGCCAGTTTGTGTCGTTTTTATAACGAAATGGTTTCAGGTGAGTTGATGTTTCATTAAATTAAGGAGATGTATATAACCACTTCAGCCAGTGTTTTCGGTCGTCTGAATCTTTTATCTCGCGAGGCTCAGTGACTTGTCTAGACGAGCTATTCACCTAAACTTCATGCTGTGTGTTTTAGGTGCGGGTGAGATGTATTGCAAAGCGTGCTTATGTTGGTTCATCACCTCAATCCTCAAGGCGTAAGCGCAATAAAACTAGACTTATAAGGCAAGGCACGTATGATTCCGGTCAAGGTTACAATGAAGCAAACATACTGTTTGTTCAGAGATAAGATTTCACTCAACCATGATTAGAGACACAACACTTGCGCCTTTCAGCCGATGGACAAAACCCTTCGTCTCAGAAGTTGCAGCAATTATTAACTTACTAAAAGACAATGGTTACGACGCCATTCAATTGGCGAAAGTGACGGGGTTGCAACCAAAGAATGTCAATGTTTGGACAGCTCGTTACAAAAACGAGCCAGACAACCTCTCCTCCATCCCTTACCCATGCTGGTGTTTCTATGTGCTCTGGTTGGTAAGCCGAACATTCAAAGTCACGGTGACGTTATAGAAGTGAATGTGAGAAAGGTGCTGTCTTACTTCAAGCCAACGGCGTTTAGACCAAACGACAAGTTCCTCTGCCCGACGCCAGAACAGTTCAGCAATTTGATTGATAATGCAAACTATGAATCGCTAACAACAGAGAGGCTTTCGACAGTTTTCCATTGGAATGCATCAAACTTCGCGCACGGCATTGAGAATGGGTCTCTGCCCTTTTTGAACTGGAGCCTGATCGTTATGACAATGGGCATCGACATTCAAAAAATGATCTTGAAAGATCTCGAAGGCCCTGTCTCTATCGACTAAACGAAAGTACTTCGTCTAAAAATAAAAAAGCCGACACGACGTCGGCTTTTTTTGATCTATTGAGGGGGAGTTACCACATCAAATCATCTGGAATTTTGAAGTCCGCATATGGGTCATCTTCGTCAATGACTTGCTCATCAACCGTATTGTTCACGATGATTGTCTCTTCATCACGCTGGCTAATTTTATCCGCCACAACGCCAGGAACGATGGCATACCCATCAAGGTAACGTGCGATTGCTAAACGTCCATTCACTAGCTGCGCTTGAGTGTCTTTATCAACGTAAAGCTTTTTGACCAAGGTGCCGTCGGTGAAGTTGTAGCCAATATCGCCGTCTTTACGATCAATCTTGTTCATTTCTACAAGTTGCTTCACTTGGGCGGCGATCGCTTTCTTCTTCGCGTCTTCTTCTTTCTGACGATTGAGCGCCTGATCTTGAGCGACTTGGGCTGTGCGCTTCTCTTCAACCGCGGCTTTCGCCTCTTTCGCTAGCGTGCGTGATTTTTTCGATGTCTTACCGGCTTTTTTCATTTTCTTTTTGTCGATTAAGCCAGCTTGTAACATTTGTTCTTGTAACGATAGTTTTGCCATTTTGACTCCGTCGCGGGTATGCATTTCCCCGTTTCATTTCATCCGTAGATAATACCACCGATGCTTAAGAGAAAATAAGTGATACCCGCAAGGCCAAAAGAAAAAAGTCACGACATCCGTATTTGTGTATTGGCAACGCAGTCACCTCAGCGGCTACAAACGTGTTGTGACGTCACATTGTGTTTCAGCGCTGAGGTATTGATTCCTCGCCAAAAGGTCCACGCCCTGTTGATGGAAGAAATGCAGTAAATCGATAAATACCCAATTTTCTGCCAATTTATTGCCCTCACGTCGATAAATATCGATCACGCGCATGTCAAAGAATGTGTCACTGGCAGGCAGCCCCATGAATCCACCAGAAGGTTTAAGCGAGAGATTTGGCCAACCAAAAAAGCCACCAAACTCCCCTTCCGCAAATTTACAGACATGGCCATTAAAAACACGCTCAGAGAAACTTGACCTGAACACCCCTGAATGTTGCTTGGCATAACGTTCAATGGTGTAGCTCGCACCAATGCCTGTCGGCCCCCACCAAATCATGTCGTCATGCCAACTCAAGGCCAGCTCTTC
>JBELME010000159.1:0-9313 GCA_042096095.1 Enterovibrio sp. | reverse complement strand
ACCGCTTTGCGATAAACCAAGGCCAATCAACATGGAGGTCATGCCATTGCCATCAGATTCACTATCGAGGTTTCGACCACGTACCAGATAAGACAAGGCATTCGCTTGCGGCATTGTTGGATCAGAAAATACCGTCACCTCTGGTGCATCAGCCGGGCCTGTCACACGAATACCCGCCTCAACGTTATCTTCAATCGCATTAGGATTTCGAATAGCTTCAATTTGTAAGTAAGGCTGTTCTGGCGGACCGTTAAACAAGATCTGCCCTTTTTTGATGGTCAAGTCCTGCCCGAAGGAGCGGTATGTCCCTTCCTCTAGGTTGATATCGCCTGAAACCGACGGCCCTTTGCGATTACTCGCTACGTTCAAATCGCCCACCAACAAGGTCTTCAAACCAAAGGCTTCTAAGCGCACATCGTCGCCAATATTGACGTTGATCGCGGCGTTGATCGTGATCGGGGATGCTTCTTCCTTACTAATGGGTTGAAGCTCATTGTTCAGAAGCACCACATCGCTCGAAACTTGCACCGCGGATTCCGGCAGGGTTTCAACGATGATGCGTCCCCAAGGCACGGAGACCTTGCCCGTCACATCAATTTGCTTCGGATTCGCTTTCAACGTCATGTCAGGGCTGACTTCCAGCGCCACCATCGGCGGTACCACCACTTTCAGTCGTTCACCCGCCACATTCAAGGAGGCAAGCCACACATCCAGTTTGGTCCAATCGGCAGTGCCAGACAGTTTCAAATCACCATCCGGGGTTTTAATGCCACCGTCTAGCTGGCCTTTATAGCCTTTTAAGTCGATGCCAATTTGGCCTTGCGTAATTTCAACAGGTGCTGCCAAGCTTTGTAGCTTCAACCCTGTGAGATCAATATTACCGGTGGCACTGGGCGCATCAAGCGCACCATTGAGCACAACATTACCGTTGAGCTCTCCCTTCAAAGTAGAATCTTCACCCAACGCGGCAGAAAGGAAATCCAGGTTCACGCCCTTAAGCAAAAACGCACTTTCCAAGGCACGATTCTCACTCGACAGCTTGGTCATTTCAGCATTCAGTACCACCGAGCCGTTGTCGGTTAAATCCAGATCAAAATCGGCATTCAATTTTTCGTTCGCCAATACTGCATTTAGATCCAACTTGTCCCAACCGAAGGTGAGAGGCACATCCATTTGCTCGACGACCTGCCCTTTCGACAGAGACACTGACGCATTCACTGTCGGCAGTGCATTTGGTGTCCAACCCACATCAGCCTTCGCATCAAGCTCACCTTGGATCATGGTGGTCACGGGCAAAAAGCTCTGCAAAATGTCCAAGTTGAAATCGACGATAGACACACTTGCCTCGCCGCTATCTGCGACCTTCGCTGGCTTGTCTAAACAAATGCGGCTTTGGTGCTGCGTCCAACAAAACGCGCCGACATCGACTGACGATGTTTTAAAGTCCACCGCCAACGGTACGTCGTTTTCCAATGTCCAAGGGCCAGCAGGTGTGGTTAATTTGGATGCGTATAGCTTACCTTTCCAGCCAGTTTCACGATCTAACTGGCCGCGGAGCGCCAATTCTGCGCCCACGGGTTTGCCGTCGACGTTGAGCGACACCGTTTGATCACTTTCATCGCCAGAAGCACGGAGCGACAGTGTCGAAACATCCACGCCTTCGGCCTTTACGCCTGCAACATCAACCACAAGGCCGCCACTCACCGTGGGCAACGGAGACACAGAGCCTCGAATGTTGACGCGTTGTACCGACACCAACTTTTCCCACGCCAAACTAGACGCATTGAGGTTCACGGACGCCGTTGGCACATCCAAGGTGCCAGATAATACGACATCCCCTTTCACACTGCCTTTGGCCTGCGGCACAGAGGCAGAAAGGGACGGCAAATCCAACAAGACATCGAGATTAAGGGCTCTGTCTATTTTCCCTGAGACATCAACGCGGTTCGGCCCATGACGCAATGACAACCCTTGCGTTTCCACCAAGATATCGCCTTTGCCTTTCACATCAGACGCATCGACTTGCCCAATCAAGGTGAGTGCTTGTTCACGGATAGTGCCCTGAATATCAAGCTCAGGGACTTCAACTTGCCAGCCGCCTTGCGACGTTAAACGCCCTTTATTGGTGAATGTGCCCGACAGTTGCCCTTCCGCTTCAGGCCATTGCAGCCCTGGTTGAATGTCATTGAAACTTAGCGCTGTCTGCCAACTCACCAACTTCGCCCAATTCGCGTTTGCAGAACCTGCAATGTTGCCGCCCAAGGTATCGAGCTTGAAGTTGTTCAGCGCTATCTTCGATAAACTGCCCGCCAGATTCGTGCTGAGCGTCATATCAGGGATGGCATCCCCTGTGGCAATGGTTTTTAATGTGGCACGATAATCGGCCAAGCTCCCATTGGCGCGTAATGCGGTTGATGACAAGCGGTATTCCGCTGGCTTATCAATGGGCCATTGCAGGTTTCGGCTTGTCAGCAGCAAAGAGAAGGGAATGTCTGGGTCGATCACATTCAGCTTGCCTGACAAGGTAGCCGCCAGCACGCCTTTCAACGTCGCATCCAGTTCTAACGCCTTGAGGTCACCCTTCGCATCCAGTTTCAGCGAATGGCCACCAAACGGTGCCATGCGCACCTTCGCCAGCGCATCGAGCGTCAGTGGGTACTCACCTTTCAGTGAAACATCGCCATTGAGCGACACTTTCCCTTGTTCGGCATCCAAGACTAATTGTTTGATTGATATATCATTTCCACCCGCAGTTCCTTCGAGCAGGAACTGATGAATCGTCTGTTTTTCAGGTAAGCGTAAGTCGGCATCTTTCAGCTCGAAGCGCTCAATGACGACATTCATCGGAATGCTCACTTCAGGCAAGGTAAGTGCTTGCTTCTCCCCTTGGGCTTGTGACGCAGGTGGTGCGGTGTTATCGGACGCGTCACTGCTTGCGGGTGGCAGCGTGACAGAGATGCCCTGCCACGTTGTTGGCTTTAATGTCAGCGTGTTGCGCTGCATTTGCGCAGCCGTGGTCAAGGAATCCCAATGCACTTTTGTGCCGAGAATGTCCAAGGTGATATCACTCAGTGCAACGCCGCTTAAAAAAAGCGGAACAGGCGTCGATACCTCGGTGACGGGCTCAGAAGGTGTGTTATCTTCTGGCGAGGGCTCTGTCTCTCCCACCGTCACAACGAGGCCATCGGCGGTTAACCCATCAATACACAAAACAGGTGTCAGTAAGCACTTCGCATTGATGTCCAAAGACAAGGATTTGCTGGTCAGTGACAACGCGGGAGATTGGTAAGACACCCCTTTCAAAGTGAAACCATTCAGTACCGCGCCTTCCTGATCCTCAATGCTCAATTCGGGCAACGCTTCCTGCGCCCCCCACACCGCAAATTTCACGCCACCCGGGGTAATGAGAAACGCCCCCACGGCGACGAATACAAACACGATCAAGAAGAAAATGGTGACGAACAGTCGCTTAATCCAGCGCATCATAGTTCTGGCCCCAAACTGAAGTGGAGCTGAATTTCATCGCTTTCATTTTCAAAGCCGTGTGCGATATCAAAGCGTACGGGGCCAACTGGCGATTCCCAACGCACGCCAATGCCGGCCGAGGTTTTCCATGAAGGGCTGCTTGTCGTCCATACATCACCGGCGTCCACAAACAACGCCCCCCACCAGTTACCAGAAACGCGGTAGTTGTACTCCAAACTGCCCGTCGCCATGTAGCTACCACCGAGGAGGTTGCCTTTATCGTCTCGTGGAGAAATCGATTCATAGCTATAACCACGGATGCTGTTGTCACCACCCGCAAAGAAACGCAACGACGGTGGCACACGCTCAAATTCATCGGTGAACACGCCGCCGCCGTTAACACGAACGATACCGCGGTTGTTTTCATTCAAGCTACGGATCCACGCCGTTTGCCCAATCACACGATAGAGATTGATGTCTGCGCCCCACAGAGGGTCTGCCATTTCAAAGGTAATGGATTGCTTATCTCCCCAATAGGGCATCGCGCCACCTCGGCTGCGCACGCGGGAGAAGTTAATCCCCGGCAAGATAAGGTTTGAGATATCCGAATCCGATCCCTGGGTGTAATCCGAATAGAGCCAACGTAGAAACACAGAGCGCTGCCAACCGGTATCAAATTTCCAATGGCGTGACACAGAAGAGGTCAGCTCTAAGCTTTTTGTGTCATTGTTGTCGAGATTCTCAACACCGACTTGCACTTGATAGTACTCACGCTGAACGTCTTCAAGTGGGATCTTGTAGGTTGATTCCAGCGTCTGCTTGGGAGAGGAAACGTAAAGGTCGGTATTCAAGCTGTGCCCACGGCTGTTAAACCACGGCTTTTTCCAACCAATTTTTACGCGCGGCCCGGTGTCCGTTGAGTAACCCACACCCGTTTCAAATTGATTTCGTGGTGCACGCTCGAGGGACACGGAAATTGGCACACGATCGTCGCGCATGTCATCAAGCCCCGCTTCCACCAACACCGAAGAAAACCACCCCGTGTTCGACAAGGCTTGGTTATACGCACCGAGATCGGTCACCAAATACGGCTCGCCTTCTTTAAAGGTCAGCATACTCTCAAGACGCTCTTCGTTGATTTGGCTATCGTGAAACACGATCTGGCCAAAGTGATAACGAATACCGCTTTTGTAGTGCAATCGGAAATACGCTTTTTGAAGGCCAGGCGCGACTTCTAGACGAGAGAGCGTGTACTCACCGTCAAAATAACCACGTCGTATGCCCAAACTTTGGATAGCTGATTTGAGTGAATCGTATTGCCCTTGGTTTAAGACATCACCGACCTTAGGGGCAGATTCCAGCAACGTTTTGAAAGCAGGGTCATTCTCCGCTTCGCCTTCAAGTTTTACATCCATGTCTGCAATTAAAATCGGTTGACCCGGGTCTATATTGAGCACCACTGTGGCATCTTCACTGGACGCTTTATCCTCAACAGTAAATGTCACTGTCGGATCGTAGTGTCCAAGGGCTTGAAGTGCTCTGCTCACTTCATCTGTTACACGAGATTGGAAACGGAAATTTAGACGTCTTTCATTCTCAGGAATCGCATCGAGATAAACCCTGACATTGTCTTCCAACGGCTTCTTGAGACCGTCGATGTCGAAGTCAATGTCCGCAAAGGCCAGCCCAGGCATCAACATCATTCCACTAACAAGCCAAGATATTAATCGTTTATCTATCATTAACCGTACGTCTTTCTCTCACCTTGAGAGTCACAATGAAAACCAAATACTCAACAGTATGACCGCTTAACGGTGGGGCTGTTCTGTTGCAAAAGTGCATCAAAGCACGATAAAAAAGCTCAACCCTATCTAAAATCCGTTTAGCGCTAAGAGTTCGCCTCTTAGAATGACTGAAAGTATACAGGGTCGAGAGAAACCAGACGACAAGGAGTCGCAGTATGATAACAAGTAAACAACATACTATAACCGCTCAAGAGGCGCTCCCAGATAGAATGGAGCAAATCATTCCGACTGAGCCTCATGCCGTCAATGGATCGGTGCTGCGCGCTGACGCACCCGAAAATCAGGAACAAATTCTTGTTGGAATGGGCTGTTTCTGGGGCGCTGAGCGCCTATTTTGGCAACTTGATGGCGTGACCTCAACGTCGGTCGGGTACAGTGGCGGCTTCACTGTAAATCCAAGTTACCGCGATGTGTGTACAGCGCAGACAGGTCATACAGAAGTCGTACAAGTGGTATACGATCCGGCGAAAATTCAGCTAGAAACCATACTGACTACTTTTTGGCAGAGCCATGATCCCACGCAAGGGATGCGCCAAGGAAATGACGTAGGTACGCAGTATCGTTCTGCAATTTATTACTATAATGACGCGCAAAAAGACGCGGCGTTGGCTAGCAAAGCAGCTTATCAAGCTGCGCTGGTTGAAGCGGGTAAATCGTCAGATATCACCACTGAAATCGCCGAAGCAGGCCCTTACTACTTTGCAGAAACCTATCACCAGCAATACCTAGAAAAGAACCCTCGCGGTTACTGTGGTATAGGTGGCACAGGGGTTTGTCTTCCACCTTGGGAACGGAACAAATAGGGCGTCATACCCAATGAAAACCCAAGCCTATGATGCATTCATGTTTTGCGCATGGATAAAAAACGCCCAGCAATGCTGGGCGTTTTCTTTTAAATAAGGTTATCGATAAGCGCGTTACACTACGCGGCTATCGCCATGGCGCGAATTTCACTGTTCACTTCATTCATGACAGCTAACGCCCGTTTGTCACGGTTCGACGGCGGCAACAACTTTCCGCAATCAAACTCAAAAGCACCAACGCCTTCGATGTACACGCGACCGCGGAAGAAGCCTTTCACGTAACGCGCAACCTGGCGGGGACGGTATTGATGAAAAATTCGTAACATTGATGAACTCCTCCATGTCTTAAGATAAAAGACCTGCATCACACGCCATAGGTTTCACTATGGCAGACATTTGTTTAATGCAATCTAAATGCCAACTACTGGGGCTCACTTCATATTGTGTTGGTACTGAATATTTGGACACCATGTCGAAATATCGTTCCCATCTTTTCTACAACAACCCTCAAAGCGTAGTCAAAAAATAACACGTGGTAAATATACGACACGTAGTCTCGAATAAGATTCAATAGGCAGTAAATCGAATGTCGTTTTTGAGTGGTTGGATCTGTTATTGATACGGTCAGGCTTTCGGTTTCGGCTATATTCTTACAACACACTAATAAATGGGGAATAAACCTCTATGCGTCAACTTAAAATGCTTGCCTTGGCAACCGCTCTCATCTCTACTTTTGCTCAGGCACACAACATCAATAACGGCCAAGCACTGCCATCAGTGTCGGTGGAGAAATACGGTGAACTCACGCTGAAAGGTGACGACGTCGGCTTCAAAACCTGGAGCAGCGCAGACCTCACCGGTAAAGCGCGCATCATTCAAGCCATCGCAGGCCGCAGCAGCTCGAAAGAGATGAATGCACCGCTTGTGGAGGCGATTAAAGCGGCAGATTTCTCAAACGATACTTACCAAACCACCACCATCATCAACCAAGATGATGCGATCTGGGGGACTGGTGGCTTTGTAAAATCGTCAGCGGAAGACAGCAAACGCGAATTTAGCTGGTCATCCATTGTGCTAGATGAAAGTGGTGCGGTTGCAGGTGCATGGAACCTGAAAGAGGAAAACTCAGCCATCGTTGTCGTCGACCAAGAGGGCGTTGTTCGATTTGTAAAAGAAGGCGCACTCAGCGAGATGGAAATCAAACAAGTGATTGATCTGGTGAATAAACTTATTCAGTGATCTTTCTCACTCATCAAAACAAAAACCCGCCAATTGGCGGGTTTTTTAATGTTTTGTCTCGATCAGCCGATAAACTGAGAAAGATAGAGCAGGGTGGCAACATAAAAGACGACAAGCAAGATATTCACTGTGTTTACTTTGAATTTCTTCATCGCAGCATGCCTCCCTGTCAAAATCAACCGATGCCAAATGTTAACAAATTTAATTTAATTTTAACATAGCAGATTAAAGACAACCTTTTCTAAATCGTCGCGAAAACATTACCTTAACGTTGAGAAATGGATGAGATCATGGCTGAACAGCGCAAACCCGTACTGATTGACGTCAATGAAAAAACGGCTTCTGACCCCAAAAAAGAAGCTGAAAACGGCCATCACCGTCAGGAAAACCACATCAAATCGAGCCAACATCGGCTTGAGGCAATTGCTGGTCTTCACCATATTGATGCAATGTTGCACGAAGTTGAACATGACAGCCTGACAACACGCGCGGCATATCGGCAGTTACAACTGAAACAGCAACAACAGGCCAACCTCGAAAAGATCATCAAGTTAACCCACGATCTTTGCCGCGACGAGGCGTCAAACTCTCCGGATCCAGATTGGCTATACCGATTCTTTGAAATGGCCAAAACTATCTATGGCGAAGCCATGCAGAACTTGTGGGCACGCATTTTAAAACAAGAAATCATCAAGCCCGGTAGCACATCGTTAAAAGCACTGTCGTTGCTCGAAACGATGACACAACGCGAAGCTCAAGCACTGCAACGCGCGTGCACCCTCGCCTGCACATTTGGCAGCGATGGCGCAAACAAACTCATCACAGGCTTTAGGCAGCCCGAGCAAGGGATGAAACGTTGGTTTAAGCCTGACTTGGCTGAACGCCTCGCGCTCGGCAATTACAAACTGCCGTTTACGGATCTGATGCTTCTGATGGATCTGGGGCTGATTTTAAGAACGGAATTAGAGTCTGGTGCAATGGATCCATCGGCCGATCTGGCGTTATCCGGTCAGGGAAAAACCTTCATGTTGACGCCGTTTAGGAAGGGCACGCGAATTTATTACTACCGTTTCAGCCCAACGGGCAATGAGTTAGCGAAACTGGTGGGTCAAAAGACCCACCCTGAATACCTTGATGCCCTAATGGCACTGCTTTCACACGCATTCGACGTTAACAGCGACGTAGGATCGACAGTTAACACCAAGGCATGATCAGCCGATCACGCCCGCGTTGCGTAATTGCTCAACACACTGATCAACCAGCGCATCAACGCTGTGCTGGTCAGTGTGTAGGTGGATCTCTGGTTGTTCTGGCGCTTCATACGCAGAGCTAATGCCAGTAAACGCTTTAATCTCTCCTGCGCGGGCCTTCTTATATAGCCCTTTCGGATCGCGAGATTCACACACCTCAAGCGGCGTATCCACATACACTTCGAAGAACTCACCTTCAGGCAAAAGCTCACGCACCAATTGGCGCTCTTCACGAAATGGAGAGATGAAAGCCGACAGAACAATCAATCCCGCATCGTTCATCAGCTTTGCCACTTCGCCTACACGACGAATGTTTTCGCGACGGTCTTGGTCAGAAAAACCCAGATCGCGACAAAGGCCATGGCGAACATTGTCACCATCAAGCAAATAAGTGTGATGACCAAGCGCTGCCAGTTTGTTCTCTAGCGCGCCCGCCACGGTTGACTTGCCTGAACCTGACAACCCAGTGAACCACAACAACGCTGGCTTTTGCTTTTTCTGTTCAGAACGGAACGGCTTATCAACGGCATGTTTGTGCCAAACCACGTTCTCATCCGGATGCGGCGTATCCGCTGCACTCATAACTCAATCCTTGTAAATCAAAATGGAAAAAAGACGGGGATTAATCCCAGCACCAACGCGGAATACACCAACGACAACGGCAAGCCAATGCGAAGGTAATCAGTCAATTGATAATTACCCACACTGTAGACCAGAAGGTTCGTTTGGTAACCATATGGCGAAATAAAGC
>JBELME010000158.1:0-9393 GCA_042096095.1 Enterovibrio sp. | reverse complement strand
CACCAGCAATGGCGGCATTAGGCTTCTTCCTGACAATTGGTTTGGTCAATCGCGGCATTAAGGGCGCGGTCATGATTGCCATCCTGATTGTGACGGCCATTTCGGTTATCACGGGCAATGTGGAGTACGCAGGCATTGTTGCTGCGCCGCCAAGCCTAGCACCTACTTTCATGCAAATGGACCTGTCTGGTGCGTTGGATGTTGCCATGATTTCGGTTGTTTTTGCTTTCTTGTTCGTGGATTTGTTTGATACCGCGGGCACATTGGTGGGTGTTGCTACTAAAGCAGAGCTGATGGACAAAGACGGCAAGCTTCCTCGCTTGAACCGCGCACTATTGGCTGACAGTACAGCGACAACCGTTGGTGCAGTGTTGGGTACATCAAACACCACATCATTCATTGAAAGTGTGTCGGGTGTTGCTGCGGGTGGCCGCACAGGTCTGACTGCAGTGGTTGTCGGTATTCTGTTCTTGTTGGCGTTGATGTTCTCGCCACTTGCGGGCATGGTTCCAGCGTATGCAACAGCGGGTGCATTATTTTACGTTGCTATTCTTATGATGTCTGGCTTGGTGAGCGTTAACTGGCGTGACCTAACAGAAGCGGCACCGGTTGTTGTGGTGTGTTTGCTCATGCCATTGACCTACTCAATCGCACACGGCATTGGTCTAGGCTTTATCTCTTACTGCGCAATCAAAGCGCTTAGCGGTAAAGGACGTGACGTACCTATTAGTATTTGGGTTCTAGCTGCGCTGTTCTTGCTGAAATTTGTTATGTAAGACACAATACGCCGCAATTGAATCTGTGAGTTAAATGGCGACCGTCGCCACTGAGGTTTTTTAAAATGAGCAACAAGTTTGTTATCACGTGGGACAACATGCAAATGTATACCCGCCAACTGGCTGAGAAATTGTTACCTGCTGAACAATGGACTGGGATTATTGCAGTAAGTCGTGGAGGTCTTGTACCTGCTGCGATTCTTGCTCGTGAGCTAGGCATTCGTCACGTAGATACTGTGTGTATTTCTAGCTATGACCATGATCACCAGCGTGATATGCGTGTTATCAAAAAAGCTGAAGGTGACGGCGAAGGCTTCATCGTGGTTGACGATTTGGTGGATACTGGCGGCACGGCAGAAGTGATCCGTGAAATGTATCCAAAAGCGAAATTCGTGACCGTGTGTGCGAAACCTGCGGGCAAACACCTTGTCGACGATTACGTTGTCGACATTGCTCAGGATTGCTGGATTGAGCAACCATGGGATATGGGCATCACCTTCATTGAGCCTGTTGCTAAGCGTTAATGATTGCTGAGTAACATGATTGAAAGAAAAGCCCCGAAAGGGGCTTTTTTGTTGCTGCCATATTCTCTCGCTTTTCCTCTCGTTTGTTTTCTCGCATTGTCCTTTGGTTTATCTCGTCATCTCGCTTTACTTTTAGGGCTGCAATATCGATAACTGCTCTGTCGCTTTCTACTCGTCATGGTTTACACTAACGCCAGTTAAATCATCGACATTAGGGGTGGTTCCGTGAGCGTATCCGATTCCGAAAACCTTTCCGTAAAACTCTTCAAGCAACACAAATTCGCCAGAGAAACATCGACCATTGTAGGCTCCACTACAAAGGCGAAAAAAGAATCGCATAACGCGATTGATGGGGACAGTGATAGCCGCTGGTATCGTGTGTTACGCCGCCCTCAATGGGTTTGGCAAGGTGTCGATCCCATTGAAATGGAAGAGACCTTGGCGCGCATTGCTGCGTCTGACAATGACAGAACCCATGACAGCCAACTTGATACTGTGGTGGGCTACCGCTCTGGAAATTGGGCGTATGAATGGACCCAGTGCGCGATGCGCCAGCAGCGGAGCGCGCAAGAGTATGAAGAAAAAGGGAGCAAAGAAGCGGCTGCGAATGCGTGGCTGAGAACGAGCACGTATTTCAGCATCGCGGGATACCCCCATTTAAAAGGGGATACCTTGGCGCTTCAAGCTGAAACGCTCGCTAACAAGGCATTCCATTCAGCCATCGATAAATTGCCCTACAAAGTAAAGAGTGTGGTTGCTAAGGTAGACGGTAAGGCGCTCGAAGGCTTCTTGTATTTGCCGCACACTGATTCGCCTTTGCCTGTGGTGATTGTCAGTGGTGGCTTAGATAGCTTGCAGACCGATCTTTGGCGTTTGTTTGAAACCTATTTTGCCCCAGCCAATATCGCGATGCTGACCATTGATATGCCCTCAATTGGTCGAAGCGCACATTGGAATTTGTCAGAAGATAGCAGCCGCCTTCACCAAGCCATGTTGAATGAGCTAGCCTCTGTACCTTGGGTTGATCATCATCGCGTAGGCTTTCTGGGTGTGCGATTTGCTGCGAATGCCGCGGTGAGAATGGCGTTCGTGGAGCAAAACCGTGTGAAATCCTGCGTATCCATTGGCGGCATGCTTCATGCCATGTTGGTGGACATCAAAAAGCTCAATGCCACACCTGCCATGTACCTTGATTCCATCGCATCAAGGATGGGGAAAGGCAGCGCATCCGATTCGATGCTGACGCAGCTTCAAGCGCTGTCGCTTAAAAACCAAGGGTTGTTAACAGGCAGACGTACAAAAGTGCCTGTACTCGCGTTAAATTTGGAAAACGACCCCGTTTGCCCAAAAACCGACAATCAATTGGCTGCACTATATAGCCATGGTGGTAAAGCGATGACGCTTCCCAATAAGCCTATTCACGATGGATATCACAGGGCGATGGTCGAGACGATGAAATGGTTCGAGAGAACTTTGTGATGAATATCTGCTCAATGTCTCGAAATGAAGACGTAATTTAGAATCATGAGGTTCTAAGCACGAATTTTCGCTGGTTGCGTGTTATACAAGTAAGGTTAAGTGTTAAACAACATTGCGTACTTTAGGCGAGTTTTGTAAATGGTTATTTCTGAGTAGTACGCCTACTGACGTAAGCAAAATTAGACTGATTATAAATATACTGGACTCGTCTTGAGGGATCTTGCTATGACTGAAGAAACCAAAACCTTATCCCACGGAAGGCTGCTAACACGTTTTACCCAAATTGGGCCGTACCTTCGACAGAACAAATCGACAGAAGAACGTTACTTTTTCGATTGCTTGTCAGCCTGTGTGAATGCAAAAAAGCCACCTGAAAGCCGCGAGTTTTGGGGATGGTGGTTGGAATTGACACCGAAAGAAGGCGGATTTGAATACGCCTACAAGTTCGGCAAATTCAACACCGAAGGTGAGTGGCAATCGGACAATGTGCCGAAAAAATGCAGCAAAGAAGTCACGGAATCGTTGGATGCGTTTTACAAGAAAATCTGCGATTTCGTTGAAGGTGAATTGCAATTAGAAATCACCGCGCTTCCTACACTTAAGAAACCAAAATTGGGTTCTGCTGCATAAATTGGATGATTTGTCTCGAATCGTAACGAGATTGCGTTATTCGCTTGTTATCTTGGTCTGGGATTGATAAAAGAAGAGCTCATTTGCTTTTATGTTATCAATATCATGTCAGGCCAAGAAAACGTTTCATCCGTTACTTCCGATGCTGGCGATAAGCAAGATCGCCAGACTATCGTTGTCAAACTCGGCACCAGTGTGCTTACTGGTGGCTCGACCAAAATCGACCGCGCACATCTTGTGGAGCTTGTGCGTCAGTGCGCCATGCTCATCCGTCAAGGGCATCAAGTCATTGTTGTTACGTCTGGTGCTATCGCAGCGGGCCGTCACCATCTCAATCATCCCAAACTCGCCAATACCATTGCCAACAAGCAAATGCTTGCTGCAGTGGGGCAGAGCCGTCTTATTCAAGAGTGGGAAAGCCTGTTCGACATTTACGGCATCCACATCGGTCAAATGCTTCTCACGCGTGCAGACCTTGATGATCGTGAGCGCTACTTGAATGCGCGCGATATGCTGCAAGCCTTGCTCGACAACAACATTGTTCCCGTTGTAAACGAAAACGATGCGGTGGCGACCGCTGAAATCAAAGTCGGTGACAACGACAACCTCTCTGCGTTGGTGGCCATCCTCGCCGAAGCTGACAAGCTGCTTCTTTTGACCGATCAGCCAGGCTTGTTTACCGCTGATCCGCGTTCAAACCCAGATGCTGAACTTATTCGCGAAGTACACACCATTGATGAAACCTTGCATCAGCTGGCTGGCGGCAGCGTGAGTGGACTGGGTACCGGCGGTATGGCAACCAAACTACAAGCTGCAGACGTCGCGCGCCGTGCGGGCATTGAAGTCACCATTGCGGCGGGCAGTCGCCCGGAAGTGATTCAGCATGTGGTGAACGGTCAACCCGCGGGAACGCGCTTCCTGCCGCTTGAGTCACCATTAGAAAGCCGTAAGCGTTGGATCTTGGCTGGCCCTCCGCCGGCAGGCGACATCATTATTGATGCCGGCGCTGCGTCTGCTGTTGTTGAGCGTCACAGCAGCTTGCTATCAAAAGGCATCGTGTCAGTGAAAGGCGCGTTTGATCGGGGCGCGGTTGCGCGTATTTGTGATCAGAACGGCAAGCAGCTTGCTCGCGGTATCTGTCGCTATTCAAGTAAAGACTTGAGTGCCATCGCGGGTCGACATAGCCAAGACATTCAAGATATTCTGGGTTATGCACATGGACCTGTCGCGATTCATTGCGATGATTTGGTCGTAACCGATTAATCCGATTGCGGGGTGTTCCGCAGTCGAAAAGGACGAAGCAATAGAGGCGAAAATGAGTCTGCAAACCACTAGTTTACAGAGCATGGGACGTGCGGCGAAAGACGCTGCATATGCATTAGCAACGGCACCTACAGCGCAAAAGAACCACGCGCTGGCAGTGATCGCTGATGAACTCGAGGCGAACGCAGCGGCGATTTTAGCGGCTAACGCCAAAGACATTGATGCAGGCAGAGAGGCAGGTTTGCCCGATGCCATGCTTGATCGTCTACTACTCAACGAATCACGCTTGGCGGGCATTGCCGCTGACGTGCGCAATGTGATTTCTCTGTCTGACCCCGTCGGCAGCGAAATGGATTGTAAAGTGCTAGAAAACGGCATGACGTTGAGCCGTCGTCGTGAGCCCATTGGTGTGATTGGCGTGATTTATGAAGCACGACCTAACGTGACGATTGATATCGCGTCTCTGTGCCTGAAAACCGGTAATGCGAGCATTCTTCGCGGTGGCCGTGAAACCTTCCACTCAAACGTTGAGTTGGTGAAGGTGATTCAAACCGCGCTTGAAAAAGCCAATCTGCCAGCCTCGTCTGTTCAGTACATTGAAAAGCCGGATCGTGAATTGGTGGGTGAATTGCTTCGCCTCGACGATTACGTGGACATGATCATCCCTCGCGGCGGTGCGGGTTTGCACAAAATGTGCAAAGAGAACAGCACTATCCCAGTGATCATTGGCGGCTTTGGTATTAGCCACATATACGTGGACAAAACCGCCGATCTCGATCGCGCGTTGGATTTGATCATCAACGCGAAAGCGCAGCGTCCATCAGCGTGTAACGCGCTGGATACTTTGTTGGTGAACAAAGACATTGCGGCCGAATTGTTTGAAAAACTGACACCGCTCCTCAACGACAACAAGTTGAAAGTGGTTGCTGAGAAAGCGGCGCTGCCATTACTGAACAGTGTGGCGGATCTGCATGAAGCGGGCGACGGTGATTTTGATACAGAATGGCTGAGCTACACGCTAGGCGTGGCATTGGTATCTGATGTTCATGGCGCGCTAACCCACATGCGTGAGCACAATGCGAGCCACTCGGATGCGATCTTGACCAATGACTTGATGGCGATGGAAGCTTTCATCAATGGAGCAGGCTCTGCTGCCGTGTACGTGAATGCCTCTACACGCTTCACAGACGGCGCTCAGTTCGGTTTAGGCGCAGAAGTTGCTGTGTCTACCCAGAAACTTCATGCTCGCGGTCCTATGGGCCTAGAGGAGCTGACAACCTACAAATGGGTAGGTAAAGCGGATTACCTGTCTCGCCCTTAATCGGGAAATGGAATATCGAAGTAAAAGGCGCTGATTCAGCGCCTTTTTTGTGTCTGGCGCTTGTAGATCCCCAAGTTACTTAGCCATATCGCTACCTCTAGGGAGGGTTTAAGGCTACGCTATGCCGTGATTGTTTGAATGACGATGGCCTTAGATGGATTACGCGACACTTTCCCGCATTAGCGTTAAACACTTAACCGTGATGCATGTGCTCTTGATGACGCATAGCGTAACGGCGACAGCCAATATTTTGTGACACGCCATCGAGTGTGAGCAAGGCGTTGGCACAGCTCAAAACACAATTGAACGATGAGCTTTTCTTCCGAACCGGCAATCAACTTGCACCCACGCAATATGCGTTGAGCATCGGCCCAGCAATCCACAATGTGCTGTCGAACATTAATGGGATTTTCCAACAAGGTGAATTTGCGCCAGAGACCTTCACAGGCACACTTTCCTTGTCGATGCGTGAAAGCACGTTTGAGCTTTTTGCCCCTCAGCTTGGGAACATTTCTCAGCAGTTGAGTGACCATGCTCAGTTAGTGATCTCCACCAAAGAGCAATTCAGTTTTGAAGCATTACTGAGCGGGAAGATCGATTTTCTGCTGCTGCCTCATGATATCAGCCAGCCACCGACACACAGTAAGAACTTGGTGTGGAAAGCGATTCTGAATGATGAAATGGTCTGCTTGATGAATCACCATCATCCGCTTGCCAAGGGTGAGCTGACGATAGAGAACTACCTGAGTTATCGGCATATTCGAGTGATCGACAAAGACTTGGCTGAACCTTACTTTGAGCAGACACTCACGCAGCGTCATGGTGCAAGAAACATTGCCACCATGGTGGCGGATTTTGGTTCGGCAGCCTTAATGTTCCAGCATTCGCCGTATTTGTTTACGTGCTCGAAGCGCTGGGCTGAAACTGCGCTGCAAGGAAAAGGGCTGGTGGCTAAAGCGTTACCGTTCGATTACGGGCAAGTGGCGTACAGCTTGGTGTGGAATACCGTGAGTTTGAACAACCCAGCGTGCCGTTGGCTGCATGACCAACTGGTTGGCGACACGGCAGAGAGTTAGGTATAAATCGTCGGCAATTGCATGGGGCGATTGATCTTCGAGAACAGTAAATCGTGGAAGCGGTTCATCTCGCTTTCACTGCATTTTTCCCACGTTAACGCTTCACCCATTACACCGTGGTGCTGAAACGCGTTTAGGCGGATCTTTACGTCTTTAGGCAGAGTGTTGAGGTAATCGCCCACGGCATCCACTTCCGTATCCAAGTCGCTTTTCCCCGGAATATGAAGCAAACGCACTTCGTGCAGTTTTCCCCTCTCAGCCAGCAAGTCGATAGTGTCAATGACGCGGTGTTTATCGCGGCCAATGAGCCAGCGGTGCGTCTCGGATTGCCAAGATTTTAAATCAATCATTGCGCCATCAAGGTAAGGGGCAACACGCTCCCAACCTGCGCGAGACAATGAACCGTTGGTGTCGATAAAGCATGTCAGGTGTGACAATGCAGGATCGGCTTTTACGGCTTTGAACAGCTCGATGATAAACGGCAGTTGCAGGGTGGCTTCGCCGCCTGACACGGTAATGCCGTTCAGGAAAAAGTGGTGTTGGCGAACCAAGGCCTGCATGTTGTCCAAGCTGTAGCTGACAATTTTTGGATTGGATTTATGAGGGCACACGTCGATGCAAAGATCGCAGTGGGTACACTTTGCTGCATCCCAAACCACTTTGCCTTCAGCACTGAATGACAGTGCATCAGCCGGGCAGGGAGCAACACAATCGCCGCAATCGGTGCAGTGATTGATGGTATGTGGGTTGTGGCAGGTAATGCAGTCGAAATTGCAGCCCTGCAAAAAGATGACCAGGCGGTTGCCCGGTCCATCGACACAAGAGAATGTCAGGATACGGCTGACCAATGCGTTTGTCTTACTCGGTTTCACTGACATTCTCCGGTGGTATCGCTATCTGCGATTACTTGTAAACAGGCGTGGTTTCGAAGCTCACCACACGTGGTGCGCGGTCAAGAATACCCGTGTTGCAAGCCGCTTCTGCGCCCAGCCACGTGGTGTTCTTACGAGAGCCTTCATCGTCGTATTTCGCGATATCAGACAGTTTGATCATGTAACCCGTTACGCGTACCAGATCGTTTGACGCAACGTTCGCGGTGAACTCGCGGTAGCCCATGTTGATCGCACCCTTACACAGGTTGAACATGGCTTCTGGGTTTGATTTTACCGTCTCGTCGATGGTCAGAATGTCACTGATACCCGAGGTGTAGTACTTGTGGTGACCAGCGGTTGCGTGCACGTAAGTCACTGGGTCTGGCTCAGTACCGTAAGGGATGCGAACACCCGGCGTTACGTCTTTATCGATGCTGATGCCACCTTGTGAGTGCAGAACCGCTTTACCGTTCAGGCCGTATTTCACAGGGTTTGCCTCAACCAGCTCCGCCAGTTTTGCAGAGATAGCGTGGCCCAGTTCGTTTGCTGCGATGTCGTGACCGTACTTCAGAGACTGACCGTCTTTCTCCATCAGGATGTTTACCGCTTCCGCCATGCCATAAATACCGAACATAGGCGCGAAACGACCTTCTTCAATCAGACCTTCTGTTGCAAGGAAGTGTTTGAAGTAGTTTGAAGACTCGTGCAGGAAACTGCTGCGAACGTCCATCAGTTCAATCATCAGCTTGCTGTAGGTAGGCAGCACCGCGTTCAGGAAGTCTTCAGCACTTTCCGCTTTCTCAGCCGCGTGCTTCAGGTTCATACGCACCAGCGTGTTAGAACCGCCAGCCAGTGGCAGAGAGTTGTAGCAGCTCACGATACCAAAACGCTTGTCGCCGTATGCTGCAGCGTGCATTGGGTAGTTCGCGATGTGCGGCTTGCTGCACTCAACGATGTTTGAGGTCGCTTGGCGCAGCAGATCGTCAGACGTTACCGCTGGGTCGTACATGAACGTCAGGTTTGGTGCGATTTGCTTCAGCTCAGCATCCACGCGCAGGATAGTGCGACAGATGATGTTGTCTGCTGGGCCGATGTTTGCGTGCATGAATGCATCTGGCAGGGTGCGGTCCAGCATGATCCAGAAGCGCTTAATTTTTTGGTAGATCTCTTCGTCTGACAGGTCGCCCACGTAAGGCATCAGCACGTCATCCAGTTGACCCACGTAAACCGGAATGTTGGTCACAGACGGTACGTGGTGGTAGATGATGTTCAGCATGTTCAGCATGTTCAGCGCATCATCAAGGTTCTCTGCTGGAGACAGCTCTAGGTACTCAGAACCCTGAGACAGGAACTTTGCGTAGTCTGGCAGTACGTAGCGTGGTTTGAATGGTGCGTGACCTTCAAACATGTCACAGATAACGCCGTCTTTCATCGCCTGCTCTATATCGTCAG
>JBELME010000157.1:0-9462 GCA_042096095.1 Enterovibrio sp. | reverse complement strand
GGTAATAACTCGCCCATAAGACACCAAAAATAATGCACTGAGAGACCAGTGGTTTATTTAAGAAGCGGCGAGCTGCCTTTTCAGTTCGGGGAGATGGGTTAGAGACCAGCATCTGTTGACCTTATCCAAGTTTCTGTCTGTGCAGCGTAGCAGTTTCCAATGCTAAACCTTGGTTCTCAGCGCCGTAACGCTGGGTAAAATACGGGGTTTCTTAGATGTGAAATTAGGTGCGTTGAATCCAGCAATAAAACAAACGAAATAGCATTATTTTTAAGACACGTCTTTCATGGATTTACGTCCCTATAGACGGGCTGGTTGGCTGAGCTGTTGCATAGATAAGCAGGCGACTTTATCACGAATTCCCCATGATTTGCGGCTTCAACCCTTCGTAGTACAGTCACCTCCCTATATGTGAACTAAGATCACAACCTCTATTTCTCAACAAGATAGTGAGTCATTTTTGACTCGGTGACCGAATTCACACAATGAATTTACGGCTACTTTTGTCCAGTAAATGCGAGATATTTCATCTGTCTGGAATCCTGATACTCCCTTAGCATGAGCCTGTCTGAATCAAACGATAAGTAGAGCACATGAACGTCGTCGCTATCACTGCATGCCACACCGGAATTGCCCACTGTTACATGGCAGCAGATCGCCTCATCGAAGCCGCTAAAGCACTCTCCATCAACATCAAAGTTGAAACCCAAGGCGCGATGGGTATTGAGAACAAAATCTCCAAACGCGAGTTTGATTCTGCAGATTTTATATTGTTGGCCACTGAAATTAGCCCGGCAGAAAGCGATCGCTATGAAGGGAAGAATCCCACCATCGTTTCCGTGCAAGACGCCATCAATCACCCCCTATCTCTTTTGAAAAAACTTAAGTGAACACAATGAAAAAAGAAGTCGCCTTTACCTGTGAACTGCCAAACGGTATTCACGCTCGCCCAGCAAACCATCTTGAAGCGGTTTGCCGTCAATTTAGCAGTGACATCACGCTGAAAAACCTGCGTAACGACAACACAGGTTCAGCAAAAAGCGTGCTGTCGCTGGTGGGCACAGACACACTTTTGAACGACCCATGTTCATTGATCATTGAAGGTGATGACGCAGAAGCGGCATTTGATGTGCTGGCGACCTACCTGCGTGAAGAATTCCCGCATTGTGACGAAGAAATCGTGGTGATGGATGAGGGCGATGTGACGCTGCCACAATCGCTGATGAACCATAACCCAACGCTTATTCGTGCGAAGCGTCTGTCAGCTGGCATCGCAAAGGGTAAACTGATTCGTTATAACGACATCGAATTGTCTGTGTTTGAACAAGAAATTGCATCGCTGACTTTCGAACAAGCGAAACAGCACGTCACCGAAACCTTGATTGATAAGGCTGAACTGGCAAGCGGCCAAGAAAAAGAAATCATCAAGGCGCATTTGGGCATTTTGAACGATGAAACCCTGAACGAAAAAGTGTCGGGTTTTGTGTCAAACGGTGAGTCGCTGGCGAAAGCGATTCTTCTGACTGTTGCTGCCATCACTGAAACCTTGATGCAATCGTCGTCTGCATACCTAAAAGAGCGGGTGCTGGACATCAAAGACATCGCATTGCAACTGCTGATGACGGCGCACCCACACGTTGAAGTCTCGACTGAATTCACGCTGACTGAACCGTCTATTGTGATTGCGAATGACCTAACACCGAGCCAATTCCTAGGGTTAGATCGTGCATTCCTGCAAGGCTTGATCCTGACACAAGCCGGCTCTACTTCGCACACTGTCATTTTGGCGCGTGCATTCAACATCCCTGCGGTATCTGGCGTTGAAATTGACGCATGTGCGAAACACGAAGGCGAAACCCTGTTCGTTGATGGTGGCCTTGGCATCGTTGCATTGGCTCCGTCTGACGCGGTTGCGACTTACTTCGAGCGTGCAATGTGGCTGGCAGAGCAAATTAAAGCCGCTGAAAGCGAATATCTAAAACTGCAAGCGCAAACCAAAGACGGTCACAAAATTGAAATCGCAGCAAACATCGCGTGTACCGTAGAAGCCGAATCCGCATTTGCGAAAGGGGCAGAAGGCATTGGTCTGTTCCGCACTGAAATGCTGTTCATGGATCGCAGCACAGCACCGGATGAACAAGAGCAATTTGACGCGTACAAAGAAGTGCTGGAAACCGCGGGCGACAAAGCCGTGATTATCCGCACTATGGATATCGGTGGTGACAAGCCGCTGGATTACTTGAACCTGCCACACGAGCACAACCCGTTCTTGGGTTACCGCGCGGTGCGTATCTACCCGCAATTCCTTGCACTGTTCCACACCCAACTTCGTGCGATTTTTCGTGCAGCGCAATACGGTCACACCAAGGTGATGATCCCGATGATTCAAAGCATCGAGGAAATCCGTTGGGTGAAAGCGCAGCTTGAGATCGTGAAAGCGGAATTGGCGTGCGACAACACCCCATTTGGCGCGATTGAACTGGGCATCATGGTAGAAATTCCATCCGTGGCATTCATCATGGATCAGTTCTGCAAAGAAGTGGATTTCTTCAGTATTGGCTCTAACGACATGACTCAATACTTGCTGGCAGTTGACCGTGACAACGACAACGTTGCCAAGCTTTACAACAGTCTTGCGCCGTCATTCCTGCGTCTACTTCGCGCAGTGGTCTCTGGTGCGCAAGCGCACGATAAGTGGGTTGGCTTATGTGGTGAGCTAGGCGCGAACAAGAAAGTACTTCCACTTTTGGTGGGTGCTGGCTTGAACGAGCTAAGCATGGCGGCACCAAGCATTGCTCCAACCAAAGCGGCACTTCGTCAGTTTGACAGTGAAGCGTGTAAAGCACTGTTCAATGCAGCGTGTGACTGCGCGACGATTGCCGATGTTGAAGCGCTGCTGGATGTCTTCGCTCAATCTCAGGAAGACAAGCCACTGCTAGACGTTGAATGTGTGCTGCTAGATTGTGACTTCAACAGCAAAGAAGAAGCGATCCAAACGCTGGTGGGCAACCTAGGTGTTCGCGGTCGTACTCACGTGGTGAATGAGCTAGAAGCGGATATCTGGGCGCGTGAGTCTGTGTTCACCACCGGTCTTGGCAATGGCTTTGCTATCCCGCACACCAAATCAGACAACATTGCGCATTCGTCTATCTCTATCGCTCGTTTGAATAAGCCTGTGATTTGGAGCGACGACGAAGACGGTGCGGTCGAATTTGTCATCATGCTGACGCTAAATAAAAACCAGGGCGACCAGCACATGCGCATTTTCTCAGGCCTTGCGCGCAAACTTATCCACGAATCTTTCCGCAACACCCTAAAAACAATGACGACGGAAGTTGAAATCATCAGCTACCTGCAGTCTGAGCTCTCTTTGTAATACCCAATTACGATTTCAGGTGCTGCATCCCCCTGCGGCACCTTTTTTAAAAAAGGTAGAAGAATGAACATCAAGTTAGCGCCTTGTGCACTCTCTATAGCCCTTGCTTTGTCTGTTGTTGGCTGTAACTCAGATTCCAACACCTCAGAACCTGGAATTTCTATTCCTTCAGTGTCTGTAGTTGATAAAGCTGTTCTTAAATTTGTTGATCCAATGATTGGTACCGCTGCATCGGGCCACACATTCCCAGGTGCGGTTGTTCCTGCGGGTATGGTTCAACTTTCACCAGATACGTTTATTGGCTCGAAGGCTGACCATGAAGCGGGTCTAAATGATTGGCACTCAGCATCGGGTTACTGGGATAAATCTGATTATTCCGAGAATGGTGAGATTTTTGATACCGACGTGCCAATTTACGGCTTCTCTCACACCCATTTATCAGGCACGGGCGCTACCGATCTTGGTGACATTCTTGTTCTGCCTTATTCCGACTTGAATGACCACGGGATCAATGCGTTTGATAAATCCAACGAAATCGCCACGGCAGGTTTTTACAAAACCAAACTGAACAACGGCAACATCGACGTCGAACTTACAACAACAAAGCGCGTTGGTTTGCACAAATACACCTTTGCGAAAGGTGCTGATCGCAACGTGAAGTTCGATTTAGGCCACACGCTGCAAAGTAATAACGGCAAATCGCTAAAGAACAAAATCGAAGTGATCGATGAATACACCATTCGTGGACGCAAGTCTTCGACGGGTTGGTTCCAAGGTCAAGATCACCAAGGTCAAGATATCTTCTTCTACGCGACATTTAGCCAGCCGGTGGTAAGCGCGATGCTAGGTAAAGATGGCAAAGAGCCTGAGACTAACATGCGCCACCATGCGGTATACCAAGGTGATGATTTAACCGCATTCCTAAACTTTGGCGCGGGTGAGGAAGCGATTGAAATTCGCGTTGGTATTTCTCCGGTGAACTGGCACGGTGCACAGAAGAACCTAGAAGCTGAAACACCGACGTTTGATTTTGACAAAGTGAAATCTGACGCGGAGTTTGCATGGGCTGAGAAGCTAGCAAAATTGAAAGTAGAAGGTGGTTCTGACGCAGAGAAAACCAATTTCTATACCGGCATGTACCACATGATGATTGCGCCAATCGAGTTCTATGACGTTGATGGTCGCTACGTGGATATGCTTGGCACCACTCGCACCTTGGAAGAGGGCGATACGCCGAACTATTCCATCTATTCAACGTGGGATACCTTCCGTGCGGTTCACCCGTTCTGGACCATCATCGATCCGAAACAAGCCACGCTCTACGTTGAAGATTTGATCCGTAAATCAAACGACGAGTTCGGCATGCTACCTAAATGGGAAGGTCACGGCTCTGAAACGGGCACCATGATCGGTTACCCATCAACCGCTATTCTGGGCGATGCGGTGACCAAAGGCTTGGTTGATGCAGAAGACGCGCTTGAAGCCTCTGTTAAATCTGCACATTACCGCCCGCACGATTTCCCACAAATCAACGATGGCATTCTTGGCTCGTTGATGGCGGGTCAATTGAGCTACCACATTGGTGAAATTTGTGTACGCGCACCAAACTGGAACTCGGTGTCTTACTCTCTTGAATTCTCGTTCTACGACTGGACCATTGCCGAAATGGCGAAAGCGGCAGGCGACATGGAAACCTATGACGAGTTCAAAGCACGTTCATACAACTCGCTGACACATTGGGATCCAAGTGTTGGGTTCTTTGTGCCGACTGAACTGAAAGATGGCGATCCTTGTGCGTTTAAATACAGCACCGAAGCATTCAGCCCTTACAAAGCGGATGCATTCTACTTCACTGAAGGCAACGCTTGGCAGTGGCAATGGGCGTTCATGCAAGATCTCGACAAACTGACGGAGATCATGGGTGGCACAGAGGGCTTGAACGAGAAGCTCAACAACCTGTTCACCGCAAATGAAAACGAAGGTGACCAACACCAAGACATGACAGGCTACATTGGCCAGTACATCCACGGTAACGAACCATCGCACCACGTGATTTATCTGTATAACCGCACCGAAGAATCTTACAAGGCGCAGGAATACTTGGATCAGGTTTACGACGAATTCTACAAACCAACGCCAGACGGCATCATTGGTAACGAAGACGTTGGCCAAATGTCAGCGTGGTACTTGATGTCGTCCCTTGGTTTCTACCAAATTTCACCGACTGACCCAACCTACAGCATTGGCCGCCCAATCTTCGACAAAGCCACCATGTCGATTGGCGATGGCAAGTTTACGGTTATTGCTGAAAACAACGGCCCGGACAACATGTACGTGAAATCCGTCACCATCAACGGCAAGCCTTTGGATAAATTTAACACCTTTAAACATGAAGAGTTTAAAGCGGGTGGTGAACTTCGCTTCGTGATGACTGGCGATAAGAAAGAAGCCATGCAGGCAAAAATCTAATTGTTCATAGACCCGATGCCGCCAGTGTGCGGCATCTTTCTTAAGGATTATTCTATGTCTATTTCTCGTGTTTCTAAGGTTGCGCTGTCAGTCTCTGCCGCCCTTTTCTTGTTTGGCTGCCATTCAAGTTCTTCTGATTCAAACCCAAATACAGGCGTTGTTTCGCCAGAAGTGAATGTTCTGAAATATGTTGACCCGTTTATCGGCACGGGCTTCAACGGTCACACCTTCCCTGGTGCGGTTGTACCAGAAGGCATGGTGCAGTTATCGCCAGATACGGAGCTCATGGGATGGCACTCTTCGTCGGGCTATCACTATGACAAAGACACCTTGTTTGGTTTCTCACATACCCACTTGTCTGGCACAGGTATGGGCGGATTGGGCGACATTCTGTTCCTCCCGTTTACGGAAGAGAACGCCAAGTACATTGAAGACTCGGACGATTAACGCAAGGCGATTTCCGTCAAGATGGACAAAGCGTCTGAGGTAACAGAAGCGGGTTACTATTCCGTGAACATCGCTGAAAATGGCATCAAAGCCGAGCTTACCGCATCAGAGCGTGTGGGCTTTCACCGCTATACCTATCCAAAAGGTCAACCACAGCGTTTGAAGATCGATTTAAACTCGATCCTTAACAGCGATTGGGGCTCGACCTCACTGCGCAACAAACTGACGGTCAGTGACGATGGTTACACCATCACGGGCGAGCGAGATGCGGCGCATTTCTCAGGCTGGGCGAAGAACCAAAAAATCTTCTTCTACGCCACCTTCGACAAGAAAATCAGAAACGTGCAACTCCTCGTTGGCGGAGAGCCTGCCGATGGTTTGAGTGCCGAACACATTTCCGAATTGGTTTATGACAATGAAGGTGAGCCTGTTAAACGCATCAAAGCAGATGTGACGGCGTATGTGGAGTTTGAACAGGGTAACTCACAAGCGCTCAACGCACAGGTGGCGATTTCCGCCGTCAGTGCTGAAGGCGCACAAAACAATCACCAAGCAGAAGCGGGCGTGTCGTTTGATACAGCGCGTACACAAGCCAGTGAAAAATGGGCAAACGCGCTGAACCTCAGCGTGAAAGGTGGCACTGATTCACAGAAAGAAATTTTCTACACCGCGCTCTACCACACCAAGATTGCACCTCAGGTTCACCAAGATGTGGATGGAAACTTCCGCGGCATGGGCAAAGGCTCAATCCGAGAAGGCGAGGGCGAGTATTCCATTGCCTATGGTCAAGCGACAGAAGCGTTACCTAACTTCTCGGTTTATTCCTTGTGGGACACGCACAAAGCCCTGCACCCGCTGAAAACCATCACTGAGCCAACGCGCGCTGTTCAATACGCGAAGAACTTGGTTCAGAAGTACACCGAAAGTGGCTTGTTGCCGAAGTGGGAACACTTAGGGGACGAAACCGGCACCATGGTGGGTTACCCTGCGGTTGCTGTGATTGCAGATGCGATCACCAAGTTCCCAGACGCGTTTACGCAATCTGAAAAAACCCTCGCACTGAAAGCGGCGATTGATTCTTCTACCTATGACAACTACGACTCACTGGCAACAGAGTGGGATGTGCCGGTATTGAATCGCACTCTTACAAAGCACATCGACTACATCCAGAAAGAGGGGTTTGCCCCAGCGATTCAACGTGATGCTGAGGGTAATCCTATCGACCCTGACCACACCATTGAATCCGTGTCGTACGGTTTGGAAAACGCCTTCTACGACTGGGCTATTGCACAGATTGCCAAAGCGGCTGGCGATACACAAGCACAAGCAACCTATCTCGAACGCTCAAAAGGCTACAAGCATTACTTCGATAACAATCCGATGGAGTACGCCGAATACGGTGTAACCGGCTTTATGCGTCCTGTCATGATGGACGGCTCGTTCATGACGCCGTTCGACCCATTCGGGACAGCACATGAAACAGGCAACTACACCGAAGGTAATGCATGGCAGTGGACATGGTTTGTGCCGCACGACATTGCTGGTTTGAAAGAGGTGATGGGGGGTGAGGCTGCGTTCAAGACCAACTTGGAAGCAACGTTCACAGCAAAAAGCCAAGGCACCGAAACGCCAGACATGTCGGGTTTGATTGGTCAGGTGGCGTTTGGTAACGAACCTTCACACCACATTCCGTACTTGTACAACTGGACGGCAGAGCCTTGGAAAACCCAAGAAGTCGTCGACCACATTTTGGATGACATGTACTTAGCGGAGCCAAAAGGCATCATCGGTAACGAAGACGTTGGCGCAATGTCAGCGTGGTATGTCATGTCAGCCATTGGCTTCTACCAAGTGAATGCGGCCGATCCTACCTACACCATTGGCCGCCCGTTGTTTGATGAAGTGAGCATCCCTGTTGCTGGTGGCGAATTCAACATCACCGCTGAAAACAATGCTGACGATAACTTCTACGTCAAATCAGTGACCATCAACGGCCAACCTCTTGAAGACGGTTTGTTCTTCAAGCACGCCGATATCAAAGCGGGTGGAAAGCTCCACTTTGTGATAAGAACGAAGTGATGACGTTTACTCGTTAAGTGGGCGGGTAACTAACAATGAAAAGCCGCTCGTAAAGGGCGGCTTTTTTATGCGGATTAGCATTCTTCGAAGGAATGACTGAAAGAGAGATTCGTGAGCTTTTGTTTCTTGGCCAATGCGACAAATTTCTCTGATGCAAGCAGCGGCTCGCCGAGGCGAATGTCATACCATGCTGCTTTCTCAGACACGATATCACGATACAAACGTATCCCGTCTAACTCTGCTTCATGGAGGTTTTCCACCGGTGCCATGACAACGCGCTTGATGCCATTCACGTTGGGAACGATGGCATTAAATATGTTGAGCGTGCGCCAGAAGTACGCTTTCCCCAATACATCTCCTTTGCGGTTAACAATGTTAACGGGATAGAAATGATGGTTGTCTGCTTCCACACTCTCAATGCACGATTTGAATTTTTCACTGACCAATGAAAGGCCCAAATGCCATGTGTTGAAGTCTTCGCACATGTTGTCATTCAATGAGCGTAATGTGTTCGGCAGCCACGAGGTATTGATCGTATGCTTGATGATGTCAAAGCGTGTATTGAGCACGCTGTCGTTGCCACTGTCGAAAAGCATCCAGTCTTCTGCGGTACTTTCGATGTTTCTATGTTCTTGTGCGAGCCTTTCCAAATTCTCTTTGTCTTTTTTACTCACAACGTCAAATCGCTTTGTTGCGTGAGCGGTGTCAGTCTCTGTTAGAATAAATGCCGCCATTGGTATGCGCTCTCCCTGTGAACATACCCGATGAGTAAAACAGATTTTGTGTGCCGATGCAGCGAGGGTTTTCTTTATCGAGCGCGAAGAAAAAATATCGATACGGCGGTGAGGTACCCAGCAACTTGCTGTCACCTTGTCGTTAGAAGGCCCCCACTTTGTGGAACGTTTTATGTTCTGCTCAAGCTACGCATTTAAACGGTACTCGCTCGGCGTCTTCCCCGTTTTCTGCTTAAACACGCGGCAGAAATAGTTGGTGTCTTTGAAGCCACAACGGCGGGCGATTTCTTCCACTTTGAAGTTATATTTCTTCAACATGAACTTGGCACGGTCGAGGCGCACATAGGTCACGTAGTC
>JBELME010000156.1:0-9549 GCA_042096095.1 Enterovibrio sp. | reverse complement strand
GACCAGAAATACTCTTACGTTGAAGCGCAGCAAATCGAAGAGAAGAACGTCGCGATCTACAACGCATCATTGGACGCAATTGTGGTCGCAAACGATCAAGATATCATCATTGAATTCAACGCCATTGCAGAGCAACTGTTCGGCTGGGAGAGAGATGAAGTGGTTGGGCGACGCCTTGGCGATACCCTTATCCCCCCAGCATTGCGTGAAGCGCACATTAAAGGGATGCAACACTTCCTTGCATCAGGCGAGGGCCCTGTACTTAACCAGCGCATTGAATTGCCCGCCGTTCGTAAGAGTGGTCGAGAGTTTCCCATTGAAATTTCTATCTCCCCAGCCAAAACCAAGCAGGGGTATATTTTTGTTTCTTACATGCGCGATATTACACAGCGCTTGAAAGACCAAACCGAGCTTAAAATCGCGGCGCATGCGTTTGAGTCATCAGAAGCGATGTTCATCTCGGATGCAAAGGGACACATCATCCGCACTAACCCTGCTTTCACGTCTATCACAGGCTTTCAAAGCGCAGAAGTGGAGGGTGAAAAACCACGCACCCTCTCTGCGAACCCAGAAGATATTCAGTTCCATAAGCAAATTTGGCGAACGTTAGTCGATTCAGGACGTTGGAATGGCGAGATTTCACTGCGTCATCGTGATGGCAACGAACTCCCTGTTCGAATGAGTATGACAGCGGTGCGTGATGAAGGTGACACCCTCACCCACTACGTGGCGCACTTCTTCGACCTTACCGAACAAAAGCACAATGAGCGCATTCTCCGCTCCGCACAACACGAAGCAGAAGCCGCGAACGAATCGAAAAGCCGTTTCTTGGCCACCATGAGCCACGAGATCCGCACGCCAATGAACAGCGTCCTGGGTGTGCTCGGACTGCTAAAAGAAACGCCGCTCAATGCAAAACAGCTAGGCTTGGTTCAAACTGCACGCGAGTCCGGCGAGCTGCTGCTTGCGATCATCAACGATGTGCTGGATTTTTCTAAGATGGAAGCGGGCAAACTGACACTTGAGAAGAATCCGTTTGATATTCTGGAGTTACTCCAACAAACCCTCGACATTCTGCGTCCACAAGCAGCGAACAAGAACCTCAAGCTGAACGTCATTTTTGCTGACAACACGCCGCAATATCTCATCGGTGACGGCGACCGCATTCGTCAGCTCGTGCTGAATCTGATGTCAAATGCCATTAAATACACGCAACAAGGCAGCATCACGGTCTCCATTAAATGTGCGCGTTTATATACCGATGCCTGCCAGCTTCAAATTGATGTGTCTGATACGGGACAAGGTATTGACCAAGGGCACATCGCGGAACTGTTTGACGAATTCACCATGGCAGAAGACACCTACGACAGACGCCATGAAGGTAGTGGTCTTGGGCTTGCGATCTGTAAGCAGCTCGTCAATTTGATGAAAGGCAAAATCACGGTTGATAGCCAAAAAGACGTTGGCTCAACGTTCAGCCTAACACTAGAACTCAAACTTGCAGAACAAGAAGATTGTGCGCCGCTCAGCACGTCTACCCCTGCCCTTGGTAACGCCGCAGAAATCAGTCATTCCATGCGCATTTTGTTGGCAGAAGACAACCCAGCCAACCAAGTGGTACTGCGTACTATGCTTGAGTTTTCAGGGCTTTCCGCGGACATAGTCAGCAACGGTCAAGAAGCCGTGGATGCCGTCAGCAAAATCCCGTATGACATCATCTTCATGGATATTTCGATGCCGGAAATGGACGGCGTCGAGGCGACCCAACGCATCCGACAAATGGATTCACCCGCCAAAGACGTCATCATCGTCGCCCTCACTGCACACGCGATTCGAGGTGATAAAGAACACTTCTTAAATCAAGGGATGGATGATTTCGTATCAAAACCCGTCACGCGACAATCCATTCTCGATTGTTTAGGTCGTTGGCAGAATCACGCATCACGCGCCGAGAATGAACGAGTCACCACAGAGAACCCAACCGCCTCTGCGGGTGAGAACGGTGACAGAGAAAATGGTCCTCGCAACGCAACGAGCAGCCCTCCACAGGATGAACTGGTTGATGAATCGACTTTGCAGCAATTGGTGGCTGATACCTCGGCGGAAGCTGCACCAAATCTCATCGCTTTTTACATAGAAGATGCAAAAACACGCGTCCTCAAATTGGTTGAAGCGGCGGAAAGTGAAGATTTCTACACCCTGGAATTTGAAGCGCATACGTTGGGAAGCAGCGCCGCAGCGCACGGGAATGCTGCATTGTGCAAGCTTTGTCGAAGCATCGAAGGCTCTTGCTTAGAGCAGGCCTTTGAAACAGCACTCGAGACAGCGACACAACTCGCGCCCACGGCAGAGGCATCATTCGACGCGCTGGATGCACGGTTGCAGCGTGGTTTAGCCATTAAGTAAGCAGTTGATTTACAAGCGCGATTAATGCGTTGGCACACTTGGTTTTTGACCAAACTGTCGTACACTTATTTGCATATAATTCAATCAGACAGAATACCTTAACCCTCGAGCGATGGGGTCGGCCTAGGTAGACATCTCAAGGGACACATGCACCATGAAGTCAAAATACCGAGTACTACTCATTGAAGATTCAAAGCCATTGGCTAATCTGTATATCCAGTATTTATCGGGTGAACCCATCGATTTAGTTTGTCTTGAAACAGGCCAACAGGCGCTAGATTACCTCGAGAAATCTACCCCTCACCTCATCATGCTTGATCTAAAATTGCCCGACATGTCTGGGCAAGAGATACTTCACTGGATCAAAACCCAAGGTCTTCCCTGCTCTGTCATCGTTGTGACCAGTCACGGCTCTGTAAACACCGCCGTGGAGCTGATGCAACAAGGCGCAGATGATTTTCTCGAAAAACCAGTGAGTGCGGAACGCCTTAAAACCACGCTAAAAAACCAGCTAGAACACGTACGTTTGCAGCATCTCGTCGACGACATCAAAACCAGTTTCGAACGTAACACGTACCAAGGTTTTATCGGCGCAAGCCTTCCAATGCAGAACGTGTATCGCATTATCGATGCCGCCGCTCCCAGCAAAGCCACCGTCTTCATCACGGGTGAAAGCGGCACTGGTAAAGAAGTTTGCGCAGAGGCCATTCATGCCCAGAGCCCCCGCTCAAAAGCACCGTTCATCGCACTCAACTGTGGCGCGATTCCACATGATCTCATGGAAAGTGAAATTTTCGGCCATGTTAAAGGTGCGTTCACCGGTGCCAGTAGTGAGCGCAAAGGCGCGGCAGCTCAAGCCGACGGCGGAACGCTTTTCCTTGATGAAATCTGCGAAATGGATTTGGAACTGCAGAAAAAACTGCTGCGTTTTATCCAAACAGGTCGGTACCAAAAGGTCGGTGGGAGTAAAGAGGAAAGCGTGGACATTCGTTTTCTCTGTGCCACCAACAAAGACCCTTTAAATGAAGTCGCTTCGGGTAAATTCAGGGAAGATTTGTATTACCGATTACACGTCGTTCCCCTCGCCCTGCCGCCGCTTCGCGAACGTGGTGATGACATACTTACCATTGCCACGAAATTCTTGCGTACCTATGCCGATGAAGAAGGCAAATCCTTCACGCAGTTTTCACCGGAAGCTGACGTCGTGCTGCGCCACTACCCATGGCCAGGCAACGTAAGACAGCTACAAAACGTTATCCGAAATGTGGTTGTGCTTCATGACGGTGATGCGGTGTCTATTAAGCAACTGCCACCACCACTGAATGAAACGCTCAGCGATCAAGAAATTCGCTCTTTGGCACCCGCAACCTTTGTTGAACCCACGTCAGATGCGTCTGAATCGACCGCGCATGCCGCGCCCGTGGAAAGCTCGGACATTCGACCTTTGGAAGATGTTGAACGCGAAGCCATTCAACAAGCCATCGAGTTCTGTGGCGGGAATGTATTGAAAGCTGCGGTATTGCTGAAAGTCAGTCCCTCTACCTTGTATCGCAAGAAACAAGCTTGGGAAACCGACACAGATAACGCTTGACCGCAGCACAAACCGTTCAAAGCACTGGGTGCTCACGCCAGATATCATCCGACAGATAATCGAGACTTATCGCTGTCCGTCAAATGACTCAGAAATGATCTCAAGCCCTGTGTCACGCGGGTTGTTGCCACTAGCCCAAGCTCTTTTGTTGCGCGACACGGACTGCCTGTAGACGTTCGTATATCGCCTCGTCGAGGGGGCATATATTCAATGGCAACACGTGAACCTGTAATCGACATGAGGATGGTCGCTAACTGATTCACGGACATTGCCTCACCACGACACACATTGAACACATCGGGAGACACTGACACGTTTGTCATCGCTGCGCGAAGGAAACGCACTACATCACCGACATAGATAAAATCCCGCGTCTGTTCACCATCACCAAAAATGGTTAGTGCATGGCCTTCCAGCAGTTTGTCGGCAAAAATAGAAATCACACCGGAATACGGAGATTTAGGATCTTGGCGAGGCCCAAAGACGTTAAAAAAGCGCATGCCGGTCGTCGGCACACCATGCACCAGAGATGCCACTCTCGCATGTAACTCAGACCCCAGTTTGTCTGCGCCGTAGGCCGTGAGCGGTCGTACCGTTGAACGCTCAGATAATGGCAGTTCTGCATTGTCACCATAGACCGCTGCCGACGACGCGTAGACAACCGGGGTTTTAGCCGCTCGCGCAGCATCAAACACGCGGATCGTACTCGTGAGATTTATATTGTGCGTCTCAATCCATTCTTGATTAGAGCGTTGAACAGACGCGATGGCTGCTAAATGAAAACACCCATCAACGCCATCCATTGCCTCATCAAGCACACCAGGCATCGAAATGTCTGCCACGCTCAATTCACAATGACGAGGCACGTTGTCACGAGAACCCGTTGATAGATTATCGACGATGCGAACGTGGTGACCATCTGCTAGGAGAGATTCGACCAAATGTGATCCAATAAAGCCGCAACCGCCTGTAACTAGGTAACTTGCCATATCTGCCTCTACGAAAATAAGAGTGAGCTGATTCGTTCGATGCAAAGTGTTTGCCAAGTTACTTTCTTTCTTGTGACTTTTTGTTGCATCGCGGCCTTTTGCCTAGGTTTTACGCTATATGCAAACAGGGGCATTCCATTTTTGAGTTCACTGATGGAAAAATGAAAAATAAGAAAACACGGTTTGCTGCGCGCAAAACCCTTCTTCAATTTGCTCAATCTGACATGCGGATTGAATGCCGACAAAACGTGTTTTTCGCAGAATGACTAAATTTGTTCATCAAAATGAGAATTTTCAGGTGTGGCCGTACACACCGCACGTGCCATGTCACTCTCGGTTCTGACGCCTATTAGTCTCTCAACCTTTTAAGGACAATGCCTTATCAACTCACTCGCACGTCATATGCCGAACTGGCACTAACTTTGCAGTTTTCTTCGGCACTCGCGAGCCTCATCGAAGCGCTTTTCGAAAACACAGACCTTTTGCTCGCACTTATCGTGACCGTGGAGGGCAACATGAAAAAAAGAATAAGTAACATTTGGATCGTTTTAGATAGCCGCGGGTTTGGCGGCATTGAATCCCATGTTGAACAACTCGCACTCGGTCTTAAAGCCGCCGACAATCAAGTCAGCGTTGTGTTCCTTCAAAACTACGGCGAGCACCCTCTCCAACGCAGACTCATGTTTTCAGGATTGGATTGCATCATGCTTGATGGACGCATTGCTTCTTTGTGGCAAGCGCTTAAAAAAGAAAAGCCCGATGTGATCCATACGCACGGTTACAAAGCAGGGATTTTGGTGCGCCCGATTGCACGATTAATGAAAGTCCCCTGCGCCAGTACGTTTCACAGTGGCGAACAAAAGCAAGGCAAGCTGCAATGGTACGACTGGTTTGATCGCCATACCGCCTTCCTTGCCAACCATGTGTATGCAGTGAGCAGCCCAATCCTGTCTACGTTACCGTGCTCGGCAAAACTGGCAGATAACTTCGTGGACACCAGCACGCTATCACCGTCTTTCGGCACAGAAATCGCGTTTGTTGGGCGACTAAGCCATGAGAAAGCGCCGGATCGTTTCAGCACGTTATCGAAACGCTTTCCGCATCTCGATTTCCACGTTTATGGTGATGGCCCCCTACGTAAAGAACTCGAGCAAAAAGCGCCCGACAACCTTGCCTTTCATGGCCCTCAAAAAGACATGCGCGATGTGTGGCCGCGCATCGGTTTGTTAGTGATCCCTTCCCGCGCTGAAGGTCTGCCAATGGCAGCGCTTGAAGCCATGGCGCGGGGCATTCCAGTGATCGCGTTTGACGTTGGCTCACTGGATCAACTCGTCAAGCCGAATGAAAACGGTTGGCTGATGAAACAAGGGGATATGGAAGGCATGGTCGCTGCCATTCAAGATTGGCGAATGTCTGACAACGTGCAAAAGGCACAATGGAGCCAAGAAGCCATTGCCACCATCAAACAGCGCTTTTCAACGGAAGCCGTTGTTCCTAAGTTACTTGCGGATTATGCCAATTTCGCATAATGACTACTTATCTTTTTCATAATGACTAAATGGCGTCGCGCCGACTCTGCATTTTTCGCAGGCTCACGCGGCGCTTTTGTTTATATTCAACACGTTAAAAACATGGCCTACTCCTTGCAAACATTTTAGACATACAGGGATGACCATTGGCAACGTCATACAACAAGAAAGCCAATCGTCAATATGACTATCTCGCCACAGACACACTAAACACCGCATGTGACGAGTCACTGAACTAACTGGAGGAAGAGAGTATGTATTCAAACACCCAAACTCTCTCAACATCGCGCAATGTCTTGTTTGTGCATTACGGTGATAACTGGATTCGTGGAAGTGAACGCTGCTTACTTGATTTACTCACGCACATCGACAAGGACGCCTTTACGCCGGTTCTATGGTGTAACAGTGAATCACTGGCGGATGAAGCGCGCAAGCTCAACATCGACGTTTACGTTAGCGAATTTCCGCTCCTGTTCGGTGAAATCGCGCCGAAATGCAATTTTCGCGGCTACAGACAACTCATCAGCCAAGGCATTGAGATTGTCGATAACCACAATATCGACCTGCTCCACGCAAACAGCGGCGCGCCAAGCCAATGGCTGAATGTTGTCTCTCGCGCGCGCAAGTTACCTTTGGTGTTACATCTTCATTCGCGTTACCCATTGCGAGACCGCATCACACTTGGTCTTCACCACGCCAGCATGGCGGTAGGCGTGAGCCAACCTGTGGTTGATCAATTGCTGAATGATGGTGGCAAAGAAGAACGCTGCCAAGTCATTCCAAATGGCATTGATACCGACGCCTTGCTTGCTCAGCCCGTTACCAACCTTCGCAAGAAACTGTCTTTGCCAAGCGATGCATTCATCGCCGTTAGCATCTGTTCATTGATCACCCGCAAAGGCGTTGATCTGTTGATTGAAGCTTGCAAACAACTGCGTGAAATGTACCTCCCTCTTCACTTGGTAGTGATTGGTGAAGGCGCAGAACGCAAAAACCTCGAAAACCAAATTCATGAAGCTGGTCTTGAAGATTACGTGCATTTGATTGGGGAACAACACAATGTGGTTGGTCTATTGCGCGGCGGGGCTGACATGGTCGTGTCTGGCGCACGAGAAGAAGTATTCGGACTGACACTCGCCGAGGCGGGCCTCAGCGGCTTGCCGGTTGTCGCGCCCAATGTGGGGGGCATTCCTAGCGTTGTGTCGCACCACGAAACAGGCATTTTGGTGCCAATAGAAGATGCACATGCCATTGCGCAAGCCATGTTCCACCTTTACATCAACCAAGAACAACGTTTGTTGCTCGGTCAAAACGGCTACAAACGCGTGATGGAAAAATTCACGATTTCGTCTCATACCGAGAAGTTCGAAGCGCTTTACAACACCTTGCTTACCGACCCAGGCATGCCGTTGAAATGGCACAGCCACTGGCAGGTGCTTCCACCGATTCAAGCGTCATTGAAGTTTGTAAAAAATCGCAAAGCAACGGCACAAACTGCCAACGATCTTTTTGCGAAGGAGGCGCTATGAGTCGATTAACGCACATCGTTATCCTTGATCCCATCGCCTTTGCTGGCGGATCCAAAGTCTCTACCAAGCATGTGCTGAGTCAGCTTGAGAGCCAAGAAGCGCGCGTGACCATTCTCACCGCAGACAAAGAGACATGGGCATCATCACAAGCCTATGTCGCCAAGCTGCATATGCCTAAGCGTTTGGAAACAGCAGAACAAGGCTTAGGGTACTTTGCGCGTCACATTCTGATCGCGATTCAACTGCTCTGGCTTCGTCTGTTTGTGGGACAAATACACACAGCGTTAGGCGCATCAGGCCCGGGGGTTGATCTGGGTCTGTATTTGGTAAAAGCAGTGCTTGGTTACCGCTTAATCCAAATGATTCACGGCCCAGTGGCGAAATCACGCACCATTGGTCGCTGTCTCGCCGCCGCCGACAGTGTGTTCTATCTCGACGCCACGCAAGCCTCTTTATCCACGGCGTTGGAAGCGGCGGGACACTCGCCAGACATTGCTTCATACCCTCAGATCCAACCTTTCAAAAACGGGCTGCCTAAGCAGTCCTGGCCGAGCCAATGCCAATATGACTATGCCGTCATGCTCTGGGCAGCATCACTATTGAAATGGAAAGGCCTTGATACGTTCACGGCAGCGTTGAGCAAATTGAGCCCCGCTGAGCGTCCAGAATCACACGTCTGTTATATCCGTCCGAAACAAAACAATTTACCCACCAGCGAAGCGCCACAAACCTTGAGCAAAGTCTTCTGGCACCAAGCGCCGGATAACCTTGATGAGATCCGTGCCAGTGCAAACATCTTTGTTTCCACCAGCACCAAAGAGCCTTTTGGCTTGTCGATTCTCGAGACTATGGCTGCTGGCATGTGTGTGATCATTCCCTCTGACGACGCCTTTTGGGATCGCCAGTTAACCGCCAATGAAAATTGCCTAAAGTATCAACCTGACGATGTAGACAGCTTGATTGAAGCAATCCAAGCCGCGGAGCAAAACATGCGACAGGTTAAGAGAATGGGTCAAGCCGCCAGCAACATTGCTCTTCAATATCGCGCTGACCTTTGCTTCGCTGCGATCTGCGAAAGTCTGGTGAGTAAATCGCGCCAAGTTATGCCAGAGCTGGTTTCAAAAGAGCAATAAAACAACACATACACGTAATGGCAAGGATGAAAACCATGACGCCGATGATGAAGCAAACACTGTTGTACGGAAGCAGCATTGCATTGATGAAAGGCATTTCTTTATTGATGCTGCCTTTCATCACTCATCATTTGCCACAAGCGGAATTCGGGAAACTCGAAATTGTCAGCAGTATTGCGGCCCTCGGCAGCATCTTGGTCGGATTGGGGTTGGAAGACGCTTTGTATCGCTTTGTCGGAGGGCAAAACGACGCTAACGAACGCAAACGCATGGCCGCGCGTATTTTCACACTCACACTGATTGTTGGCGCATTTGTGGTGCCGGCTGGTTGGATGCTTGCAGCGTGGTTAGATGCGTACGTCCTGGGCGGTC
>JBELME010000155.1:0-9592 GCA_042096095.1 Enterovibrio sp. | reverse complement strand
TTTATCGATACAAACATCCATGATTTCGTGAACACTGGGTTCCATCCATGTCGAGCAAAACGTTGCGAGATTTTGACGTGCATTACCATCCATCAGAAGCTCATCTTTCAATAATTGTGCGACAAGATCTGCGGGCTGGCTTTCTTCGGGCAGTGAGAACTTAGGTAGCTGTTTGCGAGAGAGGACTTCTTCGTAGAGGTCTTCGCAGTTATCGCCTTTTTCTTTCCCGTAGTGCAGTCCCATCTTTGATGCTCCTTAATGTGCTTATTGTTAGGGTTGTCAGTAACCCCTTTGGAGAGGTACTTGTATATAGGGGGATACAAGTGGTTTAAGCACAGATAGGTATAGTCAAAAAATTCCGTGACGGATGTCCTTTATTTTAGCAACAACCTTCATTTGGTGAGAGAAATGACGGTGTGTGAATTTTTTTTGTTTGGTTTCAGACAGTTTGAACAGAGGAGTGAGATTAACTTTCCTTTTCGAAAATGAGGGATTGATGCAAGAAAAAAGCGCGCCAGTGGAAGGCGCGCTTTGCTGATTTTATCGGATGACTTAAAGAGGTTAGGAAAGAACATGACCAAACCTTCGAAGCAGGTCAAAATCATTAGAACGGTGAACAGAGCGGCGAGCAAAGGAGCGCCTTGTAGACCATCCTCACCTGCAATATAGAACAGACGGTAAACATCATGGAACCGAATGGTGGTATCACCTCCTATCGCGAATGCTCGCGAGTGTTGGCGGATGGAGGATGGCCGATGAGAGGAAGTGGGAGCGGTTTGCTTCAGTCAAAGTCGCGTCGCTTTCGCGCTTTTCTCGTATTTTTACGAACAAAATTGGACTGAGTGCAGAGTTGCCCGTCAGCATGGTGGCATCAGACGCTTAGCATTCACGCTACGCATCTTTTGGACAGTGGAACTGGGTAAAGAGACGCAACAAAAAAAGCGCCGCGAGACCGAGTCAGAGGTTCGCGGCTTTTTTTGCTACAAAGGAAAGCTGGTAGTCGAATTCCAACTCAACATTGCCAGAAGGCACGGAAGCGCAGGTCAGAATTTCGCCTGCGGCGACATACGCCATCGTATCTTGTTTTGATACGGTGCCTTTGTCGAGTTTGCAGCGGCAAGCGCCGCACACGCCGTTACGGCATTGGAACTCAGGCTGAAGTCCTGATTGCTCAAGTTGCTCAAGCAGAGGCTGGTGGGTATTCCCCACCAGCATTTCGCCATTCACTTTGATAGTGATTTGACTCATAGTTCGAAGTCACCCAAATCATCGATGTTCATGTCGTTATCAATTTGGCCAACAAGGTATGAACTGATTTCTGCTTCTTGTGGCGCAACCTGAACGTTGTCAGAAGACAACCACGCGTTAATCCAAGGAATTGGGTTTTGAGAGGCGTTAGCGTACGCAGGTTTTAGGCCAACTGCAGACATGCGTAGGTTGGAAATGTATTCCACGTACTGACAAAGAATGTCTTTGTTCAAACCAATCATAGACCCATCTTTGAACAGGTATTCTGCCCACTCTTTTTCTTGCTCAGCCGCGGCTTTGAACAGCTCAAAACACTCTTGCTCACACTCTTTCGCGATGTCAGCCATTTCTGGATCATCTTCGCCGCTGCGCAGAATGTTTAGCATGTGTTGTGTGCTGGTCAGGTGCAGTGCTTCATCACGCGCAATCAGTTTGATGATTTTTGCGTTACCTTCCATCAATTCACGTTCTGCGAACGCAAATGAACACGCAAAGCTGACATAAAAACGAATGGCTTCTAGCGCATTCACCGACATCAGACACACATACAATTTCTTCTTCAATTCACGCAGAGAAACCACGACGGTTTCGCCGTTGATGGTGTGCTCACCTTCACCTAAACGGTGATAGTCGCTGGTGGCTTGAATCAAGTCATCGTAGTACTTAGCGATATCGCCAGCACGCTTGATGATGTGCTCATTATCAACGATGTCATCAAATACCACGGCAGGGTTATTAACGATGTTTCGGATAATGTGCGTGTAAGAACGTGAGTGGATCGTTTCAGAAAACGACCACGTTTCAATCCATGTTTCCAACTCTGGAATAGACACCAATGGAAGCAAGGCAACGTTCGGGCTGCGACCTTGGATTGAATCCAATAGCGTTTGATACTTCAAGTTGCTGATGAAAATATGCTTTTCGTGTTCAGGCAGCTTGTTGTAATCGATACGGTCGCCAGACACGTCCACTTCTTCTGGACGCCAAAAGAAACTCAGTTGCTTCTCAATCAAGCGTTCGAAGATTTCGTACTTTTGTTGGTCGTAGCGAGCAACATTAACTGGCTGTCCAAAAAACATCGGTTCTTTGAGCGCATTGTTGTTTTCTTTAGAAAAAGTACTGTAAGCCATTACCGTAAATATACCGTTTCGAATTAAACCTTAAAGAGGGAGCTATCGCTCCCTCCCGAATGTAGTCTTAGATCTTACAAGCGCCGCCTGCACAATCATCATCTTGTGCGGCCAAGTCTTGTTGAGCGTCGTCAGCACCATCACGTGTGTTGTGATAATACAGGGTTTTCACACCCAGTTTGTATGCCGTTAGCAAATCTTTGAGAAGCAGCTTCATCGGTGTCTTACCGCCAACCTGCTTGCTTGGGTCATAGTTGGTGTTGGCAGAAATCGCTTGGTCGATAAATTTCTGCATGATGCCAACCAACTGCAAGTAGCCGTCGTTCGATTCGATGTTCCAAAGTAACTCGTAGTTCTCTTTGTACTTGTCATATTCAGGCACAACTTGCTTCAAGATGCCGTCTTTCGATGCTTTAACAGAAACGAAACCACGTGGTGGCTCAATGCCGTTTGTCGCGTTCGAAATCTGCGAAGAGGTTTCTGAAGGCATCAAGGCAGATAGGGTTGAGTTACGCAGACCGTGTTCAACGATTTCGCTACGCAATGTTTCCCAATCGAAGTGAAGAGGCTCTTCACACACTTTATCCAAATCACGCTTGTAGCTGTCGATTGGAAGAATGCCTTTCGAGTACGTTGTTTCGTTGAACAACGGACATGCACCTTTCTCTTTTGCCAAACCGACAGAGGCTTTCAATAGGTAGTATTGAATCGCTTCGAATGTGCGGTGCGTTAGGCCATTTGCGCTGCCGTCTGAGTAACGCACGCCGTTTTTCGCAAGGTAGTAGGCGTAGTTAATTACACCAACACCCAGTGTGCGACGGTTCATGGTCGCTTTGTATGCTGCCGGCAGTGGGTAATCTTGGTAATCAAGCAGTGAATCCAACGCGCGGATTGTCAGGTCTGCCAGATCTTCCAATTCATCGAGGTTGTTCAGTGCGCCAAGGTTGAACGCTGACAGCGTACACAATGCGATTTCGCCTTGGTCATCTTCCACGTTCGTCAACGGCTTGGTTGGCAACGCGATTTCAAGACACAGGTTCGATTGACGAATCGGTGCAACCTCAGGGTCAAATGGGCTGTGCGTATTACAGTGGTCAACGTTCTGAATGTAGATACGGCCTGTTGACGCGCGCTCTTGCATCATCAAAGAGAAAAGCTCTACTGCTTTCACTGTTTCACGTTGAATTGAGCTGTCTTGCTCATATTGTGTGTACAGACGCTCGAACTCTTCTTGGTTTGCGAAGAAGGCGTCGTACAGCCCTGGCACATCTGACGGTGAGAACAATGAAATGTTCTCGCCTTTGATAAGACGGGTGTACATCAGTTTGTTGATTTGAACGCCGTAGTCCATGTGACGAACACGGTTTTCTTCAACACCACGGTTATTCTTCAATACCAACAGGTTTTGTACTTCACGGTGCCACATTGGGTAGAACAGTGTCGCCGCACCACCACGTACGCCGCCTTGAGAGCAACACTTAACGGCTGTTTGGAAGTATTTGTAGAACGGAATACACCCGGTGTGGAATGCTTCGCCGCCGCGGATTGGGCTGCCCAATGCGCGGATTCGCCCTGCATTGATACCGATACCTGCACGCTGGCTTACGTAGCGCACAATCGCACTTGCGGTCGCGTTGATGGAATCAAGGCTGTCATCACATTCGATCAGTACACATGAGCTGAACTGACGGGTTGGTGTGCGAACGCCGGACATGATTGGCGTTGGCAATGAAATCTTGAATTTAGACACCGCATCGTAGAAACGACGGATGTAATCTAAGCGTGTTTCTTTCGGGTAGTTTGCAAATAGACATGCTGCAACCATCATGTACAAAAACTGTGCGCTTTCGTAGATTTCGCCCGTAACACGGTTCTGTACTAAGTATTTACCTTCAAGCTGTTTCACTGCGGCATAGGAAAAGTTCATGTCACGCCAGTGATCAATGTAGCTATCGAGGATGTTCAGCTCTTCGGTCGAATAGTCTTCGGTGATGTGCTTGTCGTATTTGCCCATGTCGATCATTTTGTCGACATGGTCAGCCAGCGTTGGCGGCTCAAACTGGCCGTAAGCCTTTTTGCGTAGGTGGAAAATCGCAAGACGCGCAGCCAGATATTGGTAGTCTGGGGTTTGTTCAGAGATCAGATCTGCAGCAGCTTTGATGATGGTCTCATGAATGTCTTCAGTTTTGATACCGTCGTAAAATTGGATGTGAGAACGGAGTTCGACTTGTGAAACAGAGACGTTGTCGAGGCCCTCAGCTGCCCAGTCGATAACGCGGTGGATTTTGTCTAGATCGATGTTTTCCTTCACGCCACTGCGCTTTTGAACGGTAATTTGTTGGTTCATTTATCTTGTTCCTGGTGTATCCATGCCTGAAGACGTGTTTTTCGCTATTCTCATTGTTCACGCAAATTTTTTGTGACCAATGTTAAACTAATGAAGTAGATGCTCAAACACTACATATAGGGCTGCTGCCTCACTTGAGTAACAAGATAGTGTTGAAGGGAGGATATTGCAAGTTGGCCGAAATGGGCGTTCTGTGGATATCTTGGGGATTAGAAATACATTGTTAGTGGTTACTCACCCCTTTATCCCAATAACGGCAACAGCATAGAGAAAATCAATTACTTTTCTGTCATCAATTCGAAATAAAAAAAGATTTTTATCTTGCCTCAAGGTACAAACAGTGAAACGAGATAACCTCCTGTTATTTGGTTAAATTGTGCTCAAGGTGGGTGTGATAGTGATCAGAATAATGACAGAATCTCTTCAGGTTTGTTAAAAACCAGATCTGCATCCCACTCGAGTGGTTTGTGCTCGCTGCCGATATAACCCCATGCTGCAACAGCAGAAATCATGTTCGCGGCATTGGCTGCAATGATGTCTCCTTCAATGTCCCCTATATATAGACATGCTTGATTATCTACCCCAAGTTGCTTGGCTGCATGCAGAAGCGGATCTGGGTGGGGCTTAGCTTTGCTGAGGGTATCGGCACAGACCAAGGTGCCCGTTGAGAGAAGGCGAGGGAAATAAGGAAGAAGCATCTCTGTGAGAAAGCCCGGCTTATTTGTCACAATGCCCCAAGGCACGTTCATGGCCTCTAAGCCATCAAGCAACGTCACCACGCCTGAATAGATCTGTGTGGTCGTACATATATTGTTGGCGTAGTGCTGAAGGAATGATTCTCTCAACGCACCAAGATCTTTGCCTTCTATGTGGTCGCCAAAGCCTGCCCGTAACAATCCGCGCGCGCCATAGCTGGTATTTGCTTGAATCTGGCGCGCATTGAGAGGGGATAAGCCATAGTCAGCCAGCACACAATTGGCAGCATTTGCCATGTCGGGGGCGGTATCTAACAATGTGCCATCCAAATCAAACAGAACCGCTTTTACATTAACGTCCATGTGTTTTCTCTACGTGGTTGAGGGCTGAGTAGGGTGTAACTGGGTCGCCGTTGATAATTATCAGACAAAAAAATACCCGGGTTAAGCCGGGTATTGGGTATGTACGATGTAGTTCACGTCTACGTTCTTCGGAGACAACCAATACTGCTCTGTCAGTGGGTTGTAATGAAGACCCGTCATTGCGCGTTCTTGGAGCGGCGTGGCATCTACCATGCGCAATAGCTCAGAAGGGCGAATGAACTTGTTATGATCGTGTGTGCCCTTTGGCACGACTTTCATGATGTGCTCGGCACCCACAATCGCAAACAGCCAAGATTTGGTATTTCGGTTTAACGTCGAAAAGAAAACATGACCGCCGGGTTTTACCATGCGCGCACACGATGCAATGACAGATGCAGGGTCGGGCACATGCTCAAGCATCTCCATGCATGTCACGATGTCATACTGAGCTTCATTGCTCGCCGCGTGTTCTTCTGCCGTTGATTGTATGTATTTTACTTTGGTGTCTGTTTCTAGGGCATGCAAGCGCGCCATGGTAAGAGGTTCTTTACCCATGTCTAGACCCGTTACATCAGCACCTTCTCTCGCCATGCTCTCGGCTAAAATACCGCCGCCACATCCTACATCGAGAACTTTCTTACCGAAGATACCATTGCTACGTTCAATCACGTAATTCAAACGAAGAGGGTTGATCTGGTGAAGGGGCTTAAACTCGCCCTCAAGATCCCACCATCGAGACGCCATATCTTCGAATTTTTTAATTTCTGCCGGATCGACATTGGCCTGATTTGTCATCGAATGTTTGTCCCTAACTCTTACTTATAGTGTCTGGGTACAAATATATGGGAAATGCAGATCATTGAGAAGCATGAAGATCTGAATCGGTGCGTGTGATTGTGTGCGTCGTTGCGTGGCATGAAATCATGTAAGCGATGTTAAAGGCGGCTTTACCGAAGCAGGAAGGTTCGGCAAAGCCAATGGTACGGTGCATGGTGAGTGGTCAGTGAAACTTATGCGGCATTGGTGATGGTCACTGCTGCCAACAGCCCAAATAAAAGGTATTTACCGACAATAATCGCCAGCCCAACAGCGTTGATTGCGTGAGAAATCATAGCACCCCTTATGAACACGAAAGTGTGTCACGCGTTATTTGACCTTAACTAAGCTAGGGTTATTGGGAGCTGTTTCTCACTGTATCCGCCCCTCCTTTATTACATGCTGAATCGTGAACTGAGCATGTTTCAAACGCAGTGGGCAAAAATTGACTCAGTGCCTCTGTAAGCAATGATCATGAAAATATCAACCTACACCTTGAAGTTGAGCGTTTTTTCGCCCTGTTGAGCCTTAGAGCGCCAAAATAAGAGTAATCCGTGATTTATCTCTGGTTTAGACTGTGACTCTTTGGCTGCTTTTATGATATTATTTACGGTCTTGCACGTAGTCATCTTTGACATACTTACCTGAGGGATATTGGCTCCATGAGCGATCTTGCTAAAGAGATCACGCCCGTCAACATTGAAGAAGAGCTGAAAAGCTCTTATCTCGACTATGCGATGTCAGTTATCGTTGGTCGTGCTCTTCCAGACGTTCGTGATGGTCTGAAGCCGGTACACCGCCGCGTTTTATTCGCGATGAATGTACTAGGCAACGACTGGAACAAAGCATACAAAAAATCTGCCCGTGTTGTTGGCGATGTGATCGGTAAATACCACCCACATGGTGACAGCGCTGTTTATGACACCATCGTCCGTATGGCACAGCCATTCTCGCTGCGCTATATGCTGGTTGATGGACAAGGCAACTTCGGTTCAATTGACGGCGATTCTGCTGCGGCAATGCGTTACACCGAAGTTCGCATGTCAAAAATTGCCCACGAACTATTGGCGGATCTCGACAAAGATACAGTCGATTACGTACCTAACTATGACGGTACTGAACAGATCCCAGAAGTCATGCCGACGCGAATTCCTAACCTTTTGGTTAACGGTTCTTCGGGTATTGCTGTGGGTATGGCAACCAATATTCCTCCGCATAACTTAACGGAAGTTGTTAGCGGTTGTTTGGCATACATTGAGAATGAAGACATCACTATCGAAGAGTTGATGACGCACATTCCAGGCCCAGACTTCCCAACAGCTGCAATGATCAATGGCCGCAAGGGCATTGAAGATGCGTACCGTACTGGTCGCGGCAAGATTTACCTGCGCTCTCGCGCGGAAATCGAAGTCGAGAAGAACGGTAAAGAAACGATCGTTGTGACGGAAATCCCTTATCAAGTCAACAAAGCACGTTTGATCGAGAAGATCGCCGAGCTGGTGAAAGATAAGAAGATTGAAGGTATCAGCGCACTTCGCGACGAGTCTGATAAAGACGGTATGCGCATCGTTGTTGAATGTAAGCGTGATGCGGTGGGTGAGGTTATCCTCAACAACCTTTACGCACAAACGCAACTTCAGACCTCTTTCGGCATCAACATGGTTGCGCTGGACAATAACCAGCCACGTTTGTTTGGTCTTAAAGACATGCTGAAGTGCTTCGTCAATCACCGCCGTGAAGTGGTGACACGTCGTACTATTTACGAATTGCGCAAAGCGCGCGACCGTGCCCACATCTTGGAAGGTTTGGCGATTGCACTGGCGAACATCGATGAAATTATCGAAATGATTCGTAATGCGCAAACCCCAGCGATTGCACGTGAACAACTACAACAACGTGGTTGGGACCTAGGTTCTGTTGCTGCAATGCTCGAAGCAACGGGTGTTGATGCTGCTCGCCCAGAATGGCTGGAAGATGAGTTTGGTGTTCGTGATGGAAAATACTTCCTAACTGAGCAACAAGCACAAGCTATCTTGGACTTGCGTCTGCACAAACTGACTGGTCTTGAGCACGAAAAGATCCTTGATGAATACAAAGAGCTGCTGCAACTTATCGGCGAATTGATGTTCATCCTGTCTAGCCCAGAGCGCCTCATGGAAGTTATCCGTGAAGAGCTTGAAGCAGTACGTGATGGCTATGGCGATGAGCGCCGTACCGAAATCACCGCTGCAAGCCATGACATCGATATCGAAGATCTGATCAACCAAGAAGACGTGGTTGTGACATTGTCTCACGAAGGCTATGTGAAATATCAACCACTGACTGACTACGAAGCACAGCGTCGTGGCGGTAAAGGTAAGTCAGCGACTCGCATGAAAGAAGAAGACTACATTGAGCGTCTTCTAGTTGCGAACACACACGACACCATTTTGTGCTTCTCAAGCCGCGGCCGTATGTACTGGCTGAAAGTGTATCAATTGCCACTTGCGTCGCGCACTGCGCGTGGTAAGCCAATTGTTAACTTGCTACCGCTTGAGGCCAATGAGCGCATCACAGCAATCTTGCCTGTGAAAGAATACTCAGACGATAAGTTTGTCTTCATGGCAACCGGCGACGGTACTGTGAAGAAAACGCCGTTGACCGACTTCAGCCGTCCACGTAGCGCGGGTATCATCGCGGTTAACCTACGTGAGAACGATTCGCTGATTGGTGTAGATATCACAACCGGTGATAACGACATCATGCTGTTCTCTCGTTTCGGTAAAGTGGTTCGCTTTAACGAATCTCAGGTACGTGGCATGGGTCGTACAGCGGCGGGTGTTCGCGGTATCAAGTTGGCAGAAGGCGATAAAGTGGTATCACTGATCGTTCCTCATGTTGATGGCGATATCCTGACTGTGACTGAAAACGGTTACGGTAAGCGTACTGAACTTGAAGAGTACCCAGCGAAGAGCCGTGCGACACAAGGTGTTGTGTCTATCAAGGTGTCTGAG
>JBELME010000154.1:0-9599 GCA_042096095.1 Enterovibrio sp. | reverse complement strand
GGACAAAACCAAACTCACCGATCGGCATGTTCGGATTAGTCACCTGACCGCCAGCCGCTTCAACACGAGATTCTTCGACGGCACAATCTTCAACGCCAAAGTAAACGATAGTGCCGCCAGTCAGAGGGTTAACGCCTTCGCGTTTTACCAATGCGCCGCCGGCGCCGTAGTGCTCCAGTCAGTTTTGAAGGCTTTCATCTCAACGCTGCAGTTGCATCCAAAACCTGCCTTATTTCGTCTCACTTTCAGCTATCTCATCTTTTAGCTTAAACGATAGCTGCCATTCCAGCGTCGGTTTTTACAGGTTCAACAACGGCGCGCATCGATAGTCAAACGCAAGGAAATCAACATGCAAAACATTTTCATCTTACTCACGATCGGTCTCAGCATTCTCACTGTTCAACCTGTATTGGCAAAACAGCATGAAGGTATCGAGATTCTTAACTCCGGCGCTGTGCTTCCTAAGACACTTCCTTTTTCAGAGGCCGTAAGGGTGGATAAAACCCTCTACCTGTCAGGGCAGATCGGCATTTTGCCAGGCACACTCACCTTAGCGCCGGGTGGAATAGAGGCGGAATCAAAACAGACGATGGAAAACATCAAAGCGTCGCTTAGCGCTAACGGCTATGCCATGAGTGATTTGGTGAAATGCACCGTCCTACTCGCAGACATGTCTGAATGGCAGACATTCAACGGTATCTACAAAACGTATTTTTCTGACCGATACCCAGCGCGAAATGCCATCGGCGCGAATGGGTTGGCGTTAGGGGCAAAAGTGGAAGTGGAATGTATCGCGGCGGTTTATTGATAGGACGAGCGTGATCAAGTGATTGTTACTGTGATTGTCTAGGTGTTGTCCCCCTTATCAAAAGGCGCAACACCTAGTGTCGCGCGAGTAAATTCATCCATAGTGCCGCTATTAAGGCAGTGACTCTCAAAGCTCTCTCTTTTGATGTGTTTAGCTTTCATCGAATCGAATGCGCTGAATTTGGCTCTGCGCCTCTTGGCTTTCTTGACGTTGCAACGCACTTTTCAATGCACTTTCGCTGCGAAAACCGACACTTTTCCAACCCAGCACATACTCTTTTCCATAGAATCCTGTGAGGTCGTTAAGCCAGTATTCTTTATTTTTTTCAATCAGTTCAATGATATTTCCAAGCATCGTTTTCGCCTCGTTTTCGTGGGAATGACAACACTATAGCGAGATGAAAAAAGTAGATTGATACGATGACGGCAGGTACTGGTACTTTTGCCGCAACTTAGTTTTTCTCGTCTGAAAGACTGTTAAAATTGGCCAGTAGCAACAAGGCCGAGTGATCACCGTGAGACATAAGAAAACCGCATTAGAAAAGCCACCAAGGCGTGAAGGCTTTTCATGGCGCTATAGAAAAATTGAGCAAAAACAAAAGCCGACACTCTGGCACTGTCATGAAGAGTACGAGCTTGCTCTGCACCGACACTTTGTTGGAACGGCTGCGGTATCGCACCATGAATCTCCTGTCGCTCACAATCATCTTATGCTGATAGGGCCGAATCTGCCCCACGCCTTGACATCAAAAGACATTGAAGGACAACAATGTGAAACCCACGTGGTTTGGTTTCGCGAGTCGTTGATTAAACAATTGATGGCAAGCTGTGAGGAACTGAGAAACCTCGCCCCATTGCTTGAGCGCTCCAAGCTTTGCATTGAATTTTCGGAACGAACGGCAGAAGACGTCTTTCTGCTTTTAGATGATTGCCCCAACACCAGCCCAATCGATCAGCTAGCGACCTTTCTTCAAGTACTTTCAGTATTGGCGCAAGACAGCCAAAGTAAAACGCTGCTTCCGACCGCGTTGGGTCAAACCAACATCGATGATGCCGCACGCGCCAAGATAGAGAAAATCTGTGATTACTTGGCATGTAATATGGCAAAGCCCATCACTCTCGCCGATCTTGGCAAGGTATTTCACGCCAGCGATAGCAGCATTCAACGCCTCTTTGCCGATCACTTTGGCGAAAGCTTTTCATCGTATTTGAAAAAGCTTCGTTTAGGGCATGCGTGCAGTGAATTGCAAATGACGACTAAGCCAATCGGGTTAATCGCGGAAAGCGTTGGGTACAGAAATCTGTCGAACTTTAATCGCCAATTTAAGCAGTACAAGCACCTGACCCCGAGAGAATATCGGGGTCAGTTTAAGCGAGGCGCGTCATAGCCAAAGAAAACAGAGGTTGAGGCATTTTTGAGTGCCTGTCCCCGCTAGACTTGCTGTTTTTTGTACTGCATCCATTTCCTGCTTCATCTCGTCTCATTCTTGTTTGACTCGTTCGGTGTGCATTCTGTGTTATTGCACTGGTCATCGAAAAGAAAATAGTTGGACCCATTTTGCCTGCTTATCTCAACAAAGACACAGTAGGGAGTTTGAACTTTTATTCATCATCCATCATTGTTTGATTGCAAATAGTTCGTGTGCGAATAATTATAAAGAGAGTGAGGTTGTGATGAAAAAAACAAGGTTAAGCATGATGTTGATGGGTCTGATTACGTTCACCGCAGAGGCGGCTATTTCGCCACAGTTACCCGGAGAAATGATTGATGCCTTTGAAGGCAAATTTGGTGTTACCGAGGGAAAAAGAAGAAATCATACCAAAGGGTTTTGCTTCGAAGGGCAGCTAATTCCGAGTGATTCATTGATTGCTAGCTACTCTGACAGTGCGATCTTTAAGGCACCTTCACGCGTCATCGGGCGGTTTTCTCATTCAGGGGGGAATAACAACGCGCCTGATGACAAGTATGGTGAGTTAGGGATTGGGCTATCCATTGTTGATCTTAACGGTGACAACACAAGAATGGCACTCAATACCTTGGATTTTTTCCCGGTATCAACACCAGACGCTTTTCTCGCGCTGAATCAAGCAAAAGTAAAAGGCAAAGATGCCGTGGCAAAAATGAAGCAAAGCCATCCAGAATTGGCGGCGTTTAGCGAACATATGGCGAAGCGCGATAAGAAAGTTAAGCCGTATGAAGACCACACATACAATGGCATTAACACCTTCTTCTTTGTGAATGCTCAAGGTGAGAAAACACCGTTTCGTTGGGTATTCGAACCCACTATGGAGCATGGTATTGGCGTTGAAACCCACTCAGATTTCTTCTTTGATAACATTCAAACGAGTCTGGAAAATGGTGACGTATCTTGGAATATGACGGCTGTTTTGGCAAACCCTAACGATGACATCAACAATGCAGCAGTGAAATGGACAGGCCCTCATCAAACCATCACTCCTGTGACGCTGAAAGTCGAAAAGGTCGCGATGGAGACGGAAGGTCAATGTGACACCATCAACTTCGACCCCTTGGTGTTGGCCAAAGGTATTGAGCCATCGAGTGATCCCATACTTCTTGCAAGAAGCCCAGTCTACGCGGTGAGTTTCGGCAAAAGGCTCACCGAAAAAGCTGCAAAATAAAAAAGCACATAAAGCGCACCCACGGGTGTGCTTTATGTATGTATTGGTTAAACACAGAACAGTAGACAAAGAGACAAATGGGACATATATGGACGCTAGTTCCCGCTAGTTGCTTCACTTTGAGGACGATCTAATTCAATAATTAAAAAAACAGATTTGATAAGGGTTTTAAATCATCAGAAAAGTAGATATGTTAATTGCCAATCTGGACACATTCGTAGTGCGAATAATACAATCGACATCAAACAGTATTTACTATATTTATGTGTCTTCACATTCCATGCTATTGCCTCATTTGCCGTAAATGCCGAGGGTGACAATGGTCGTGAGCCTCGTCATATACTCCGCCTCCACCAAAATGCAACGTGGCTCAATCTTCTTCATCATGAACCCAGCTGGTTCGGCTCAGAAAGTCTAATAAATAGTGAAGATTTCTTTTTGGCACCAAACGGAAAATACGATGCTGAAGCGGAGCTGTCCGCGACGTTAGATGCCTTCCAACTAGACCCTCAAACACAGTGTCTCTTCCCCGCAAGAAAGATGTGGCTCGAGCAGGAACTGCCAGACATGAAGCTTCCCAAAGTCGATTGTCTGAATTACAAAGCCTATATGCAGGCATTCTCCTCAGAAAGTGTCAGTTTAGTTTATGCGAGTGGCTATCTCGGCAATCCCGCCTCGATGTACGGACATCTGCTGTTGAAGTTTAACAGCGCTCAAAATCATGAGTTCCTGGACAACACATTTAATTATGGCGCCCGAGTACCGGATGGTGATAACAAATTTGTTTATATCTACAAGGGTATTACTGGCGGCTATGCTGGCGAGTTTACTAACCAGAAATACCATCACCAGAATCTGACTTATAACGAATCTGAACTGAGAGATTTGTGGGAGTATCGACTTGGCCTTCCACAGCAAAAGGTTAACTTCCTGCTTGCCCATCTCTGGGAGCTGGAAAATAGCAACATGACGTACTATTTCTTCACAGAAAACTGTGCGTACCAGCTTGCTAAAATTTTAGAGATGGTGATGGAGAAACCACTGATTGCCAAGGGGAAAGCTTGGGTAATGCCATTCGACCTTGTCATGATGTTGAACAAGCCAGAAACCAACGCATTTGTTGACGATGTTATTTACCACAAATCACGTCAGGAACAATTGTATCAGCGTTTTTCCCAACTCAATGAAAAAGAACAGGAGACGATTGGACGTATCCTAGATGCGTCGGTGTTCGACATTCAGAAAGAGTTTGATGAGCACTCGCCCAATGACGTTTTGCAGATCATCGATACGCTTTATGATTACTATGCCTATATCGATGTTAAAAATGATGGCCTTGATGATGAACAAGCTGCAAAACTTAAGGCATTACTTTCATTGAGGTTTAGCCTGCCTGCATCAGATACTTATTGGAAAGCGTCAAAACAAACGCCACCTCACAAAGCCCAGAATACCACCATGTTTCAAGCGTCGCCTCTCTATAACGAAGCGTTTGGAGAAGCATGGTCACTGAGGTTCCGCGCCAATTATTACGACCTATTAAATGTTAATGCTGCAAGGATTCCAGACTCTGCTCTGAATACTTTTGACCTGACACTCCTCTATACCAATGAGGAAGATTCAGTGCAATTGAGAGAGTTCACTCTCATTGATATTATCAACTTAAACGTTTCTCAGACTGGACTGCCTGATGATAGTGAATTGGCATGGGGAATCTCCGCAGGTTACAAGCCGACTGCTTTAAATTGTATCGATTGTTCAGATACTTCTTTCGAAGGCTTTGTCGGCAATAGTTGGAAACCGTTTGAGAATCTTGTTGGTCATTTGGCACTCGCGGGAGACTTACAAATAAACTCGTTAAAAGACATCAATCTCTATGGTGGGCCAGAAATTGGGGGAGTATTAACCGTCACTCCTTATTGGGTTACCTCAATTAAATTAGGCGGTTTTTTTAATATAAGTAAAAAATGGCAATACGATAACCATTTAACGTGGGAGCAACGTTTCTTTGACCATCAAGGATTTGATGTCAGAACGTCTGTTCGTTACGACAAAGGGTTTGAGTATGCCGCTCATTTATCTATTTATTGGTGAATATTATGAAAAAAGTCGCTTTATTAGCTGTCGCTGCCGCTTTTATGTCTGGTAACGTTGCTGCCGAAGACAAGAAAGGAATCAACCCTTGGACACAATGTGGCATTGGTGCGATGATTTTTAAAGACACGCCTGCTGCTGCAGGTATCTCAAACGTTATTTGGGATTTGGGGACAACGGCTGTATCTTCGAACGTCTCTTCTCAAGGAAGTTGTGAAGGTAGTGAAGTTAAAGCTGCCATGTTCATCCAGAACAACTTTGACCAGATGATGGAAGATACCTCTAAAGGTTCTGGCGATCACATTAATGCAATGCTGGACATTTTAGACGTGGACGTTATGGACCAGCAAGATGTTATCACGTCTGTTCGTGCTAATGTTGCGGTTCAACTTGCTGCTGACGAGGTTACACCTCAGTCATACTATAATGCCGTTGTAGCAAGTCTATAATCGCATTGAGCAGGGAATGTTTGTTCCCTGCTAGCCTCTAATTTCGTTTGATTCCCTCGCCATTCCCTTCCCAATTTTATCCCCAATTTCTGTGCATAACTCCCACGAAATCGATGGCTTCAATGGCTTAGGGATTGCAAGTTATTGTGTGACTTTTGTCCAACTTTTTTCTGTGAGCGTCAGGCACAAAAAAAGGGCAGGATTCTCTTTCTGCCCTTGGGTATTTATTCGCCATTGTCAAAAGGCGATTTGCACGCGGTGCTTACACGTCGTAGGTGGTAGACGAGATGTTGCCGCCCGTGCCAGTCCAGTTAGTGTGGAAGAACTCGCCGCGTGCTTTATCCGTGCGCTCGTATGTGTGCGCGCCGAAGTAGTCACGTTGTGCCTGAATCATGTTCGCTGGCAGGCGAGCCGTGGTGTAACCGTTCAGGAACGTCAGCGCAGAAGACATGCATGGCATTGGTAGGCCGCTTTCGAACGACTTCGCCACCACTTTACGCCATGCTGGCAGGCTACCTTGTAGGATGTCTTTGAAGTACGCATCTGTGCCGAGGAATGGCAGTTCTGGGTTTGCTTCAAACGCATCACGGATGTTGCCAAGGAATGCGCTACGGATGATACAACCGCCACGCCACATGAGCGCCACGTTGCCGTAGTTCAGTTCCCAGTTGTTCGCTTCTGACGCTTCGCGGATCAGCATGAAGCCTTGCGCGTAAGAGATGATTTTAGATGCTAGCAACGCTTGGCGTAGGGCAGCTAGCCACTCTGACTTGTCGCCTTCAACAGGCTGAATTGGGTTGTCGAACAGTTGCGCGGCTTCAACACGTTGGTCTTTCAGTGAAGACAGTACGCGTGCGAAGACAGACTCAGTGATCAGGGTCAATGGAATGCCCAGATCAAGGGCGTTGATGCCTGTCCATTTACCGGTGCCTTTTTGGCCCGCTGCGTCCATGATTTTCTCAACCAGTGGCTCGCCGTCTTCATCGCGGTAGCCAAGGATGTCTGCGGTGATTTCTACCAAGTAGCTGTCTAGCTCGGTTTTGTTCCACGCGGCGAAGGTCGCTTGCATTTCATCGTGCGACATACCTAGGCCTTCTTTCATGAAGTGGTAGGCTTCGCTGATCAGCTGCATGTCGCCGTATTCGATACCGTTGTGAACCATTTTCACGAAGTGGCCTGCGCCTTCACGGCCAACCCAGTCACAACATGCTTCGCCGTCGTCTGTTTTCGCTGCAATCGCTTGGAAGATTGGCTTCACGAACGGCCATGCTTCTGGACTGCCGCCCGGCATGATGGAAGGCCCGAAACGTGCGCCTTCTTCACCGCCTGATACGCCAGTACCTACAAAGTAGATGCCTTTTTCACGTAGCTCAGCAACGCGACGGTTGGTGTCAGGGTAGTTAGTGTTACCACCATCAATGATGATGTCGCCTTCGTCTAGCAGTGGCACAAGTGCGTTGATGAACTGATCAACCACGTCGCCTGCGCGAACCATCAACATCACTTTACGTGGTGTTTCTAGTTTGCTTACCATGTCTTCTAGCGATGTCGCACCGACGATGTTGGTGCCTTTCGCTGGGCCTTCAAGAAACTCGTCGACTTTGGCGACGGTACGGTTAAAGGCAACAACCTTGAAGCCGTTGTCGTTCATGTTGAGGATCAGGTTTTGACCCATTACGGCCAATCCGATTACGGCAATATCAGCTTTCATTTATCCATTTCTCCTTAGGCCAGCTCTTTCGCTGCGTCTGAATCTAAATACCACTCGGTAGTGCCCGCTGTTGAGCGAACGTGTGCAGCAGGGTAGGCCTCTGCTGCTGGCGCGTTGTCGGCAATTTCTTTCAATACCGATGCTTTGCTCGCGCCCAATACCAAGTAGGTGATGCGTTTTGCATTTTCCAAAAGATGCGCGGTTTTTGACACACGGAGCTGATGGCTCTCAGGGTGTGACGCAATGGTGGCGATCACTGTGGTTTTGTAATCTGTTTCGCCTGGGAACAACGAGGCGGTGTGGCCGTCTGTGCCCATGCCTAGCATGATCCAATCGAAAGCAGGCACGCCGTCTTGATCCACGGTGCCTTCTGCGTTTGGAATGGTGTTGAGCATTTCTTCTGTAAAGCGGATCACTTCGCCTGCCACGAAATCTTCGCCACGAATGCGGTGAATGTTCTCTGCAGGGATTTGGATGTGATCAAACAAGAGGGCTTTGGCTTGGCCGTAGTTGCTTTGCTCGTCTTCGGGTGCCACGCAACGTTCGTCGCCCCACCAGAAGTGCAGGTTTTGCCACTGAATACGGGTGGCGTAATCTGCGTTCGCCAAGTAGCTGAAAAGCTGTGATGGCGTGCTGCCACCAGACAGGGAAATGTGCACAGGGCGGCCCATTTCGCTGTATTCCAGCAGGGTATTTGCTAAGGCTTCGACGACCTGTTGGCTGTCGTCGAACACGCGGTAATTCATGTTACTCATAGTTCGCAATAATCCGTGCTTGCTAGGTTCTTACAAGGGAAGCGCCACGAACGGTCTTCTTCATGAAGCAGTTCGTCGGCCTCTTTCGGCCCCCACGTGCCTGCGGCATAGCCATACAGGTGTTCTGGGTTTTGCTTGTATTCCAAAATCGGTTGTACAAACTCCCAACACGCTCTTACTGCATCGGTACGGGCAAACAATGTGGCATCGCCTTTCATTGAATCGAGCAATAGGCGCTCGTAAGCCGTGAGCATTTGCGTTTCTTCAAGGGTGTCGTAGTGGAAGTCCATGGAGACTTCTTTGGCTTTAAAGCCAGCGCCTGGTTCTTTCAAACCGAAGCTCATTTGAATGCCTTCGTCAGGTTGAATACGAATAATCAACTTGTTCTCTGGGGCATTCGCGCCAAACACTGGGTGCGGTGTTTTCTGGAAGTGAATCACCACTTCCGTCACACGCGTTGGCAAACGCTTACCGGTACGCACGTAGAACGGCACGCCGTTCCAACGCCAGTTGTCGATAAACATCTTCAAACCAACGTAAGTTTCGGTACGCGAATCGTCCGCCACGCCGTTCTCTTGGCGATAGCCTTTTAGGTGCTCGCCACGCACGTCAGATTCTGTGTACTGTCCCAATATCAGGTTCTTCTGCAGTTTTTCTTCTGTAAGTGGTTGTAAGCTGTTGAGCACCTTCACCACTTCGTTACGCATGGAATCTGCATTGATCACCGCTGGTGGCTCCATGCCAACCATGGCGAGCACTTGCAGCAGGTGGTTTTGGAACATGTCACGCACGGCGCCCGCGCCGTCGTAGTAGCCACCACGCTCTTCTACACCCAGGAATTCGGCCGCGGTGATTTCAACGTAATCGATGAAGTTGCGGTTCCAAAGTGGTTCGAACATGCCGTTGGCGAAACGGAAAACCAGCAGGTTTTGAACGGTCTCTTTTCCGAGGTAGTGGTCAATGCGGTAGATTTGGTGTTCTTGGAAGCAGTCGTGGAGGTTTTGATCAAGCTCTTCGGCAGTGGCAAGGTCATAACCGAAAGGCTTTTCCACAATCAGTCGTTTCCAACCGTTGTCTTCGGTGTTTAAACCGTGTGCAGCAAGGCTGCTTGGAATGATGCTGTACATGCTTGGCGGCGTTGCC
>JBELME010000153.1:0-9648 GCA_042096095.1 Enterovibrio sp. | reverse complement strand
TGATGGAAATGAAGATACACGTGATGCCCAGCAGAATCATGATGATGCCACCAGTCGGTTCACCCAGAGACTCCAATGCGCCTTTCACTGAATTGATCACAGGTTTTGTGATGGCTTTCATGAAGTTGAAACCGCTCAAACTCATGCCATCAGAACCGGATAGCGGTGCCACCATCCATGCACTCACTTTTTGCAAGAAGCCTGTCGCGATTTCCAGTGGCAAGAAGATAACCACTGCCATTAAGTTGAAGAAATCGTGAATGGTAGCTGCTGAGAATGCACGTTTGAATTCTTCTTTGTCACGCACGTGACCCAAGCTCACCAGGGTGTTAGTGATTGTGGTACCGATGTTAGCACCCATGACCATAGGGATTGCAGTTGCGAGCGGCAAACCGCCTGCAACCATGCCCACGATGATGGAGGTTACAGTACTAGAACTTTGAATGAGGGCAGTACATACGGTACCGATAATGAGGGCAGTAAAAGGGTTCGAAGCAAATTCAAAAAGTTCTTTCGCTTGTCCGCCTGTGGCCCATTTAAATCCTGAACCAATCATGCCGACGGCTAAAAGTAACAAATAAACCAGACCTACGATCTTAATCCAGACCATAAAGTCAGCGCGTTTACCCGTTTGTCTATTTTCGGCTTCTAACTGTGCCATATCCTTTCCTTGTGATGGAAACCAACATAATTATTGTTGTGGTTTTCTGTACGCACGCAGAAGGTAGGATCGAAATATGACAGTTATCTTACAGCGAGATGACAGGCACTGCCGATGGGATGCAATATCGAAAATGAGACAATATTTCATCTGTTACACTTTTGTTACTCGGAACTTTGAGATGAAGCGTCAATGAATATAAGCATCTCGTCTGGGAAAGTGTGCAGTCGATATCCAGTGAAGATGGTTGGATACAGGGTGGTTTTGACTGATGACGCGGGCGTATGTCATCGAGTAGATCGCGCCGTAAATCAAAAGGTAAATGGCGGGGTAAAGTAGGGTACTTTGCACCGTTATTCAGTGCAGAGTCAGCATTACCATTCGATCTCAATGGGTGTGCCTATGTTGACCAATGCTAAGAACTCATCCATCTCTTTATTTGAAATGGCAACGCAACCGTCCGTCCAGTCCTTACCTCGGTTCAGACTAGGGTGAGGACCATTGCCGTTCTTTTGTCCGTGGATCATGATGTGACCGCCAGGGGGAAAACCCAATAGCTCAGCGCGTGCAAGATCCTCTTTACTCGGGTAGTTGATGCGAATTGAACGGTAAAAACGCGAGCGCTCGTTAATCAAATCTAATGTATAGCGGCCTTCAGGTGTGCGCTTGTCACCTTCTCTTAATTTATGGCCTTTGGGGTTAGCGCCTAAAGCTATGCCATAGGAAGCCACCACCTCGTCCCCTTTGAGGAGAAACATCTTGCGCATCGATTTATCTATTTTGACCAAATCGACTTTCGGTGTTTCTACTGGCTCGGGTGATTTAATGAGCACGGTTTTTTTGTCGTTTGGTTTGGGGGGGTCTGCCTTCGGGCGTTGGCTCTTGCCTAAAATCTCATCAATGGAAAAGCGGGAGTAGCGCGCGGCGGATGACGAAGACGTAATAATGCGGCGAACGGCATCAATGGATGATTTATCGCTGATGCGAGAGACAGTCTGGGGCGTTGTGTCTGTCTGTACGTCGTTGAGTTGAGTGATGACCGTGTTCGTGGAGGTTGACGCCGTCAGGCTCTCCGTTTCGCCCGAAATATTGTTCGCAGAGGCTATGCCCATTTGCGGCAGTGCCCACAACATGGTGGCTGCTATCGCAAACCCAAATAACGTTTTCATGAATGTCCTGCTTTGTTTCTGGTGTCCATACCGTTGTATTTCTTATATCGCCTAACGCGTTTCCTTGATTTACCTACTGGTCATTTCTGTTCTGTTGCGCGTTCAGCGCCACCCTTTGAGTAGGCGTTGATATAGATAAGTATTGGCGATGCATACTAGTAGAACGGGATTTTTCAGGAATTTTTGTTTCATAACTGAAAATTCAATGGATTAGCCATATTGGATTCTCAATTTTCCACGAATTTGATGCCAACACTTAATTTGTAAGGCTTACGGCGTCTTCGCGAACTTGGAAACAACGACTTAACACATGAAAATTTAATGGTATTACGACAAAAATGCTTGTTCTTGGTTGCAAAAATCTCTAATTGGAGGTGATTTGGAGGCTTCCGTATACTCAGGCCATCTTTGAATTTTTAGTCACTGATAACACGTAAAATTACAGATCGTGTAGAGAGCCCTTATGATTGATTTTTGGCCATTGATTGGCATTGTGATAATAACGGTGGGCTTAGCATTAAAGCTAAACACCTTGTTGGTAATTTTTGTTGCGGGTGTTGCTACTGGCTTGGTCGCAGACATCGCGGTAATGGACATTCTGTCTACCTTAGGCCAATCCTTTACCCAGAACCGCTATATGTCCCTGTTCATCCTTATTCTTCCTATGATCGGTATTCTTGAGCGTTATGGCCTGCGCCAACGTGCAGAAGCCTTGATCGGCGCAATGAAAAAAGCCTCTATCAGCAAGATATTGATGACATATTTGCTACTTCGCAAAGTGACCAATGGCATGGGCTTGAGCATCGGTGGTCACCCAGCCATGATTCGTCCTTTGATCGCACCGATGGCGGAAGCCGCCGCAGAAAAAGCCTCGCCAAATCTATCTGATGAAAAACGCCAAGGCATTCGTGCGTTATCCGCAGCCAGTGAAAACTTCGCCAATTTCTTTAGTCAGCTGTTGTTTATTGGTACGGGCGGCATCTTGCTCATTAAAGGCGTGATGACGGATAACCAATTGGACGTGAAACTTGGAACTATGGCGCTGTGGGCACTGCCGACCGCGATTGCCTCTTTTGTTGTGTTCGTGATTTTCAGCAAAATCATGGAAGCCCGTTTGTTGAAACCGGATGCATCGTCTGCTGCTGCAACGGCAAACGCTCAAAAAGAAGGGCAGTAAGCGATGTTAGAATACATTTATCAAACCACAGGCTTGCTGTTGCTGGCATTCTCCCTGCAAAGCTTCCTCGATAAAGACAACCCAAAACGCTTCGGTTCCGGCCTGTTTTGGATGATTTACGGTACTACCTTCATCTCTGGCGCAATGATCCCGAACTGGGTAACCGGTTTGATGGTATTAGCGCTAACGGCATTAGCGGCTGGCGGCTTTATGGGCGCGGGCAACTATGGCACAACGTCTGAAGAAGAGCGTCATAAAACGGCGTCTGTGCTGAAAAACAAACTCTTCATTCCTGCGGCCATCGTACCTGTAGGTACGGTTGCGATTAGCCAATTCACCTCACTCGGTGCGTTGGTGGGCCTAGGTTTAAGTTCCATTGCCTCTATCGTCGTGGCGTTGCTACTGACCAAAAGTAAGCCAATGCACAGCTTGAATGAAGGCCGTCGCTTGATTGATTCCATCGGTTGGGCTGCCATTCTTTCGCAATTCCTTGCAGCATTGGGCTTCTTGTTCAACCAAGCAGGTGTGGGCGATACCGTCGCGCAAATCGTCAAAATGATGATCCCTGAAAACATGTTGCTGGTGAACGTGATTGCTTACTGTGTGGGCATGATGATATTCACTGTCGTGATGGGCAACGCATTCGCCGCTTTTGCGGTGATCACGACGGGTATCGGTATTCCACTGTTGGTGATGGAATACAGCGGCAATGCAGCAATCATCGGTGTAGTGGGCATGCTTTCTGGTTACTGCGGTACGCTAATGACGCCAATGGCTGCAAACTTTAACGTGGTGCCAGCAGCCTTGCTTGAACTGAAAAACAAACACCATGTTATTTTGATGCAAGTTCCGCCCGCGATGATCATTCTCGCGTTTAACATCTTCATTATGTACAGCTTTGCTTTCTGAGAATCCTAATGAAAAAAGTACTGATTACTGGTTTTGAACCTTTTGGTGGCGCTGCCATTAACCCTGCACTAGAAGCCGTAAAAAAGCTGGATGGCGTGAAGCTAGATGGTGGAGAAATCGTCATTTGCGACGTGCCTGTCACGCGTTATGAAGCCATTGATGCGGTTATCGCAGCGATTGAAACGCACAAGCCAGATTTCGTTATCACTGTTGGTCAAGCCGGTGGCCGTATCGCAATCACGCCAGAACGTGTTGCGATCAATATTGATGATTTCCGCATTCCAGATAATGGCGGCAACCAGCCTATCGATGAGCCAATCTATGAAGATGGCCCAGATGCATATTTCTCTACCTTGCCAATCAAAGCGATTACCGCGGCGATGCAAGCGAAAGGGATCCCTTGCCAAGTGTCTAACACTGCCGGTACGTTCGTGTGCAATCACCTGGCTTACGGTGTTCAGCATTACCTGCGTGATACAAACATTGGCCATGGCTTTATTCACATTCCATTGTTGCCAGAACAATCAACAACGGGCGAACAACCAACCATGGCGTTGGATGTCATTGCAGAAGGCCTGAGAATTGCAGCTCAAGCCACCATTGATAATGAAACCGACATTGCAGTGGGTGCAGGCCAAATCTGCTAATGGCACGGTTAACGTAATGAAAAGCGCCGAGCTTTGCTCGGCGCTTTTTTACATCTTTTATACCCAAGTAACCTGAAATCGAGCATCTTCAGGCTACTTGGGTATATCGTTTTATTACGCTTCTTCAACGATCACATAGTCATCTTCATACCATTCCAGTTCTACAGGGGCATTAAAGCCTAAGAATGGCAAAATAGCCGGATGAAGTGCTGCTAATTTTGACGCGCTATACAGCACGAAATTCTCTGATTTATCAACGAACTCTTGGGTTTCTTCACCGGTAAAAAATCGCCATCCGCTGTCTCCATTGCTGTCGGGCTCTTCACGATAGAAATATCCAATGGATTTTCCATTATCAATCAACTCTTTGTTTACGATGACATAGCCAAGAAGGATGGGGGAGTGGCTACATTTTCCATTTAACTCTGTGTGTTGCGTCATTTCTGCGTCCTGTCGAAAATCACCTAACGATGGTTCGATATCAAGGGGTTAGTTTTCTTTGAGTATACCCAAGAAACGCCATACTGCTGGGTAACTCGGCCATATTCGCACTCATAGAGCCAGTGTCTTATATCAATGAATTTCTGCCAGAAAATGGTGAATTTGGCGCTTGAAAAAGCATGTCGTTATCACTTTGAACGATAGTAAGGAATATCGCGTCGGCTTCTAGCGTCTTTATGTGGAGGGATTGCCATGGAAAAACGTATTCACAGTGCGTATCAGGGGGAAGTATATGGCATTTCTTTCTTCACCTACTTTGCAGATACTATTCAGACTCTTCTGCCAATGTTGCAACAGAAAATGCACGAGAAGCGCTCTGGGAAGCGCTCATTCTTGTCGAGGCTCTCACTGCCGATTTGCTTGAAGAAACACTCAAAGCGCGCGGCGTGAACTTTGATCGAAACGATGAAGAGATGCGGCGAAAAGGTGAGGAAGACGCCCATGCATGGGTGACGTTACCCTGGAGTGAATTGGTAAAAACATTGATCCATTGGGTGGCACTTTGGGAACTGAAATACCGTGAATGGCTAAACGATGCTCCCGCCGATTATCATGCCGTATTTTTATTGATTGCCGAGCATGAAACGGCAATTTACCAATGCTGGGAAGCAGAGCAACGAGGTGAAATTGGCGTCGACATACTCAATGACTTTATCCGGAAACACACAACCGCCTGACCGTAAAATGAAACGAATGTCTCATAATTGTGCATATGACTTTTATTGAATCGCTAGAATCTCTGTCGATAAAGGTGTTTTGGCAGTTTTTGAGGTGGTGATGAAAAAGTCTTTGTGTTTGGTCGCATTGGTAGTGTTGAGTGGCTGTGGTGATAGTGACGATGGTGATAACGGCGGTGGCGATGAAAGCAGTAATAATGATGACGTAACCAACAACAGCGCAATTGCATGCTTTAACCCTGCTCTCAATGCGATTGGAGCAGATGTAACGATGGTTAAGACCTTTTCAGAAGATGGGCAAAGCGGTCAGAATTTTACTGAGCGAGAGGTGGTTAGCGGCCAAGTCACTTACGAAGGATATACGAATGCACGTGAAGTCTTGTTGTATGGCGACTCGACGGTGAATAAATCCTACATTGTGTCCGACGAGAGCCAACAACAGGTTATCACTCTTGGGCAAATTATTGATGGTGATGAATTCATTTATAAGCCAAGTGGTATCCAATTAGATTACAGCTTGAGTCTGGGAGAAACGCGCATTTACCCGACGGTCTCTGAGTTTATCAATGGCACGCAAGCGGCGACTTACGATATCTCTTTTACCTTTGAACAGAATGAAACCATTACGGTCCCTGCAGGTGAATTCGATACCTGCTTGATGACGTTAAACTTCGAGATTGTTGAAAGTGGAGAAAGGATAAACGCGGTATTTACTCAGAACATCGGGGTAGGAAATGGGTTAATGATTAGAGAAGAACTCATTTCCACATCAGACAGCTACAGTTTTTCCTGGGTTAAAGAGTTGGTGTCCGCGATGATCAATGGGGAAACCGTTCAGTGAACCTATTCCCATAAAGAAAAGCTAACTCGCAGCATTTATCGCTTCAGTGTAAGAAAATACGCGGAGTTTTAGTTACTTGGCGACAACCTAGCAAATATGAAAACATTAGACGGTGGGCGTGATAACGCCATCTTCAAACAAGGCGATCATGTGTTGAGGCCATTAAATGCATGGTCGCCTTCTGTTCATCAACTCCTCACTTTCCTTCATAACAATGGATTTGATGCCTGCCCAGAGGTTATCGGCATTGAAGGCGGACAAGAGATATTGCGCTTTGTCGAGGGTGAGACCTCGAATTATCCCTTGGTCGGTGCGATAGGCACAGATACCGCCTTAATGTCAGCAGGCGCTTTGCTGCGTGATTTTCATGATGTGTCGGCACAATTTCTTGTGTCAGAATCCGCACAACATCTACATTGGATGTTGACACCTAGACCACCTTTTGAAGTGATCTGCCACGGTGATTATGCGCCTTATAACGTGGCGTTAGACGGTGAGCATGTCGTGGGAGTCTTTGACTTCGATACCTCGCACCCTGCGCCAAGACTTTGGGATGTGGCTTATGCGGTGTATTGCTGGGCACCGTTCAAAATGAACGAATACGACAAGTTGGGTGACATAAATACACAGGCTAAGCGCGCGGCATTGTTCTGTGAAGCCTACGGATTATCGGTACCGGAAAAGGTGGGCTTGGTTGATGCCATGATTGAGCGCCTGCAAGCGCTGGTTGATTTCATGATGGGGGAAGCCGAGAAGGGCAATGCCGCTTTTGCAGACAACATCGCGGATGGACATCATCTCAGTTATTTGGATGACATCGCGTATCTCAACACGCATCGAGAGCGGATTGAGGCTGCACTGAAGTAACAAGGCGTGAGTAGAATAGAATGCCACAGACAATAAAAAACCGCTCAGTCGAGCGGTTTTTTAGTTTACAGCGCGGACTTATTCGCCAGTCTTCAAGCGTAGGAAGTAGTTTTCGTACTTCTCAGTCAGATCGCCAATGGCATCTTGCCACTCACCACGGTCAAGATCTTCTTGCGGTGGGAACAGGGTTGGGTTGTCTTTGTACGCAGCGTTTGATTTCTCAACGGCGGTTAGGTAACCCGTGTCAGCACTGATTTTCGCTGTCACTTCTGGACGCAGAAGGAAGTCGATCATCTTGTGTGCCGCTTCGACGTTCTTCGCGTTCTTTGGAATAGACAGGCTATCTACCCAGAAGATGCCGCCTTCTTTTGGCCACACCAATTCAATTGGCAAGCCTTCGCGTTGAGCGGCTGCCGCAGAACCGTTCCACAACATACCAAGGCCCACTTCGCCAGACATGTATGGGTTTGCTGGGTTGTCAGAGTTGAATACCAGTACGTTTGGCATCAGTTTTTTCAACTCTTCGTAGGCTTCGTCAATCTGCTTAGGATCGGTCGAGTTACCTGAGTAGCCAAGTTTACGCAATGCAATGTGGAAGACTTCACGTGTGTCGTCCATCAGCATGATTTGACCTTCCAACTCTGGGTTCCACAAATCAGCCCAGCTGGTGAAATCGTCAGGGTTGTACATGTCCGTGTTAACTGCCAGACCTGTCATCGCGATAACGTGAGGGATAGAGTAGTCATTGTTTGGGTCGAACGGCTTATCAAGGTAGTTTTTGTCTAGCTCGTTGAAGTTGTTCAACTTAGAAAGGTCAAGCTTTTGCAACATACCTTCATCACGCATTTTGGCAACGAAGTACGTTGATGGCACCACAAGATCATACCCTTCAGGGTGCGTCTTCATTTTTGCATACAGGGTCTCGTTTGACTCATACGTCGAGTAAATCACCTTGATGCCGGTTTCACGGGTAAATTGCTCAAGCAATTCGGTGGAGAGGTAGGGTCCCCAGTTCGCGAAAATCAGTTGATCGTTTTCTGCTTTCGCAGGTGTGGTGAACATAGCAACTGCACATGCAGCGCTGGCCAGAATCGCAGACCATTTCTTCATTGGTGTTATCCACTCCAAGTCCCGTGTGTCGGGAGCATTCATACAGCGAAAGGAGAGCGTTCTCTTTCACTTAGTGTTTGAAAATATCAGTCATTTTCGTAGGTTGTTTGGGCATAAAACCCTTCGCATCGCTTGCCTGTTGGGCGTTGCGGGCGAAAAGTCGCGGGATAGTACCCATGAAATTCGGTTCAGGCAATATAAAAGCTACACGGCAAACAACAAATTTTGGGGAAAAGAAAAAGGGAGACGGATTATTACCAATAAGTAAGGGTGATTTGTCAGAATTGGCGATTATCTCGCCGATGAAAAAGACTATAATTTCACCATCAATTTGAGGGAGGTATCGCTGATGAACCAAGCACGCGCAGAGAACCTTTACTACTTCCTGCGAGACCAAAACACACCCCAAGCGGAAATTAACACCGAGATTGAACGCCTTTTCGATACGCACGGTATTGATTTGCGAAAGCTGGATCTGCACTACCGCATGCGCCGCGGTTATTCTCCAAACCGCTTTGACATCAACACCTATGGTGGTGCAGGCTCGCGCACCATGAATCAAACCAAACAAATGCTTCGGACTGAGCGCTAAGTTATCGCGCTGTGTTTCGAGTGCCAACGACAATCAAGATGAAAAAAAGAGGATCAGGGTCTCTCCTGATCCTCTTTTTGTTGTGGTGCGTGTTAGTGATCCAAGTAAAGGTAGTTCTGCCAACTCCTTATTCTGAACAGCACTTGCCGCATGATAGCCAAGTGCTCAATGCTGTCTGAGTACACGGCGATTTCCGCATTCGTGCCATCGGGCAGGGCATATTGGCGCATGTCTTCATTGATTTTGAGCGTCACCAACGCGCGGCCTTGACGATCTAATAAGTGACTGCCGTACAAGGTGCCTTGCGCCTGTACTTGGTTTTCACCAATGGCGGGCAGCACTTCCACTATCTCTCCTTGGAATACCTTGCCTGGAATAGCTTTGAAGATGAATTCCGCATAAAAGCCCGGCTCTAAGCGCAACAAGCTGTTCGGCCTAAATAGGCGTTGTTGATCAAATAATTATACCAACACACTGATCCAATTGAGTTTCTCATT
>JBELME010000152.1:0-9711 GCA_042096095.1 Enterovibrio sp. | reverse complement strand
TGGAAGCCAGCGGCGAACGCTGACGTAGAACTTGCCGCTACAGCCACTGCAATAGCTGAACGAATAAACAGACGCTTCTTATTCATAATGTGAATTTATCCAAATGAATTTATTGTAATTTTCTTTATATGGGCTTTATGTAGCCGCGCGGATTCTATTGTGTAGGATAAAATTTTGAAATCTGACCAGTTATGAGATGCTGTCTTGTTTATGAGTTGATTTGTCTTAGCTGATTGTTTTATAGATAAAAAAAGGGAGAGGCGTTTGCTTCTCCCTTATTGTGTAAATGAATGTTTTATCGCAAAGTCGCTAGGCCTATGCTTTTTGATTCAAATGCTTTTTCAGTGACTCTGCAAGAGGAAGGATGTTTGACCCTTCTTCACCCACAACAATCACGCTACTGTTTTCGGCTGGTAGGGAAATCGCTTCCATGTTGCCATCGCTAAATGTTTCCATCGCTGGTGATTTTTGCGGCACCACAAATACAGTGAAATCTTCACCATTCTCTGCTTTTAGCACCATATGAACAGCATGCTGATCGTCAAAGCTACAGTGGTTCAAGTAAGCAATTTGACCCGGCAAACTTCCACTAAACGTGTTTCCTAAAGGTGCGAGTTTTGCATTCACTTGTTGAAGGCTTGCGCCTTCGTTGGCGTTAAGCGTAAACCCTTCTTCATGGTAGTAATGCTGCAGCGCAATTTGCCCTAGGCTTTGGTCACCGGGCAAAACAGGTAAGTTCGACCAATTAAATTGACCAAGCATGATGCCAAAGACAAATGCGACGGAGGCGGCAATGGCCAAGTGAAACTTGGGTTGGCGCTTTTCTCGAACAACATCGCTGGTTTGCTTAAACAATACTTTATCGACAAGGTCGTCTGGCACGTCAACTCTCAATGCCTGATCGATCATCGCATCTAATTGCTCTAGCTCTGAAGCAAGGCTTTGGTTTGCTGCTGAGTTACGTTTGGCATCGAGCAACTCAGGATCTTGGTCTTGGGGGTCGGCGAGAAGACGGCGACGAAATTCAAGATCGTCCATTTTGCGCTCCTCTTTGTGGTGTGTTTTGATTGTCCATGAACTCTTTCAATTGATTACGCGCTCTAAAAAGGCGAGTCATCACAGTGTTTTTATTCAAATCTAATATATCTGCAATTTCTTCACCGCTGAATCCCGCCATGACTTGAAGTACGAGTGGCTCACGGTATTCGGGGGCAAGACGCATGATTTGTTTGTGCAGCCATTGCTGCTCGACCGACGCTTCTTCGCTCGGCTGGGCATTGTCTGCGACTTGATGATCATCAATATCAACCAATTCTAGCTGCTTGCGCTCGAATCGGCGTGCGTTTTCTCGACGAAGAATGGTGATTAGCCATGCTTTCGCCGCATTATCATCTTGAAGGCTATCGAGCGATCGCCAAGCACGTAGACAAGTCTCTTGTACCAAATCTTCCGCGACATGTTGGTCTTTTGTAAGCCAATATGCGTAGCGATAGAGGTCCCTGTGCCAGGCTCTCACGAGCGCTTCGTATCGTCTTTGTTTTTCCATATCAGTAGAGACCTGCGTATCTTCGGTTTTATTTCGAATTTTTTTCAAAACCATTCAGGCTATCCTTCGCTCTTCGTTTTTTTCGCAATTAAAGACAGCCATTGGGTGACGATGAGGATGACGCTGTGGCTTGCGAGCATGATTCATTGACGATCTAAGTGTAGTTTTTTCTTCCAATTTATCCTTGTTCTTATCAGTGTTAAATATTCTAACAATCAGATTGTGCATTTTGAGAGCAATTGATTGAGATGCACGATAAACAAGACAGAGTTCTCTTTGGTGGAGCTATGCAAGAGAACACTTATTCTTTCAGCGTAAAGAAACGTCTCCGTTGGAAAAGGTTGGTTCGATTGGAAGGCGAGGTGACAAACGAGAGGATGATTCTTTTGTTTTTTCTACTGATGAAGAATTGAACCAAACATTGATCTGCTTCAAAAAGACGCGATGCTCGATGGGTATAGTAGGCACTGTCATCTGGTAGCGCATTGATGGACCCGTTGGTTTACCGGCCCGTGAATGTGCGACACCGTGTTGAGCAAGATGACAACTTCCTTTTTGAAGGCTGACTTTACTTTCTCCTCAGGTTTTATACCTGATTTGCAATTGGCTTTACGTTAATTGAATTTCTACGTGATTGCTTTCCACATACGTTACCACACCCATTCGGTGTGGTTTTTTTTTGCCTGTGATCTCAGACTGGAGAACAATTTAAAACGGACGTTTTAATTTAATAACAAATTGGTTACACTTTTCTGGTCTGACCTCTAATTCATGCAAGGAGCAGCAATGAACTCTCCCCAGAACCTGACAACGCGTCAAGGTGAACGTATCGCGGTTGTCGCAGGACTACGTACACCTTTCGCGCGACAGTCTACGGCCTATGCCGATGTCCCGGCCGTCGACCTCGGCAAAATGGTCGTTAGCGAAATGCTGAATCGTACCGCCATCGATCCTAAGCTCATTGACCAACTTGTTTTCGGACAGGTTGTGCAAATGCCAGAAGCCCCAAACATTGCCCGTGAGATCGTGTTGGGGACGGGAATGAACATCCACACTGATGCTTACAGTGTGTCGCGTGCCTGTGCGACCAGTTTCCAATCTGTCGTGAATGTCACTGAGAGCATCATGTCTGGCACTGTTGATATTGGCATTGCAGGTGGTGCGGATTCTTCTTCTGTCTTGCCGATTGGTGTGTCGAAGCACCTTGCGGCGACCTTGCTGGCGCTGAGCAAAGCAAGAACCATGAGTAAGCGCCTTAAACTTCTGAGCAAGCTCTCTTTGAAAGATCTTGCGCCTGTACCGCCCGCGGTTGCGGAATATTCAACGGGCTTGAGCATGGGACAAACGGCAGAGCAAATGGCGAAGAGCCATCAAATCAGCCGTGAAGAACAAGATGCATTGGCGCACCGTTCGCACACCTTGGGAGCGAAAGCCTGGGCGGATGGTTTGGTGCGTGATGAAGTGATGACGGCCTTCCCTGAACCGTACCGTGCGTGGATTGATAAAGATAACAACGTACGTGAAGACTCTACCTTAGAAGGTTACGCCAAGTTGCGTCCTGCGTTTGACCGTAAACATGGCTCAGTGACAGCAGCCAATGCCACCCCGCTGACTGACGGCGCTGCAGCTGTCATGTTGATGCGCGAAGGTCGAGCAAAAGAATTGGGTCTGGAACCATTGGGCTACATTCGCTCTTACGCCTTTGCTGCGATTCAAGTTGAACACGACATGCTGATGGGGCCGTCTTACGCCACACCGATGGCACTTGATCGCGCCGGCATTACCTTGTCTGACTTAACCCTTATCGACATGCACGAAGCCTTTGCGGCGCAAGCGTTGGCGAACGTGAAAATGTTTGGATCTAAAACATTTGCAGAGCAGAAGCTCGGACGCAGCCAAGCGATTGGTGAGATCGACATGGACAAATTTAACGTGCTTGGTGGTTCTATTGCTTATGGTCACCCATTTGCAGCCACTGGCGCACGCATGATCACTCAAACCTTGAACGAGCTTCGTCGTCGTGGCGGTGGTTTGGCATTGAATACAGCCTGTGCGGCTGGTGGACTCGGCGCAGCGATGATTTTGGAGGCAGAATAATGAGCGAACAAACGACAAATACGTCCGCACCAGAATCGACGGAAACCCCATCTACACCGTCAGCATTTTCACTGCGATATGCGGATAATGGGATTGCTTGGCTGGCGATAGACGTGCCGGGTGAAAGCATGAACACGCTTCAGGCGACCTTTGTCGACGAAATCAGTGAGATTTTAACGGAGCTGGAAGGGAAGTCTGATGTGAAAGGCCTTGTGCTGCATTCAGCGAAGCCTGACAACTTTGTGGCAGGTGCAGATGTTCGTATGCTGGATGCCTGTAAAACCGCTGAAGATGCACAAGCCATAGCAGAGCAAGGACAGAAGCTGTTCTCTCGCCTTGAAGCACTGCCATTTCACGTCGTTGCCGCTATTCATGGCCCTTGTTTGGGCGGTGGTTTGGAGCTGGCTCTGGGGTGTCATAGCCGTGTCGCGACTGATGACGACAAAACACGTATTGGTTTACCAGAAGTACAACTAGGTCTATTACCAGGTTCGGGCGGCACACAACGCCTGCCGCGTTTAATTGGTGTAGCGGGTTCACTAGACATGATCCTGACTGGCAAACAGCTTCGTGGTAAGAAAGCGAAGAAAATGGGCGTGGTTGATGACTGCGTGCCACATTCTGTGCTGCTGCAAGTGGCGGAAGAGTTGGCCCTCAAGAGCAAGCCAAAGCGCACGAACAGCTGGCAGAGCTGGGCAATGGGTGGCAATGCGTTGGGTCGCACCGTGGTTTTCGATCAAGCTGCGAAGAAAACGCGTGAGAAAACCCGCGGAAATTACCCTGCGACGGAAGCGATTCTCGACACCATTAAATACGGCCTCGATAAAGGCATTGAAAAAGGCCTGGCTCGCGAAGCGAAGCATTTCGGCCAGTTGGTCATGAGCACGGAATCGGCGGCACTTCGTAGCCTGTTCTTTGCAACCACGGCAATGAAAAAAGAAACCGGTGCAGAGGCAGAGCCTGAGAAAGTCACGGGCGTCACTGTGCTAGGTGGCGGTTTGATGGGCGCGGGCATTGCGAATGTTTCTGCGACGAAGGCAAACGTGCCGGTGCGTGTGAAAGATGTCAGCAATGATGGCCTGCTTAACGCCATGAACTACAGCTACAAGCTGCTAGAGAAAAAGCGTAAGCGCCGCATCATTTCAAAAGCGCAGCTTCAAGAACAAATGGCACGCATCAGTGGTTCAACGGATTACAGCGGCATGAGCCGGACAAACGTTGTCATTGAGGCAGTGTTTGAAGATCTTGAGCTGAAACATAAGATGGTTGCCGAAGTTGAAGGCGCGTTGGGTGAAAACACGATTTTCGCTACCAACACCTCGTCACTGCCTATCCATCAGATTGCTGAAGGTGCTGCACGACCAGAGAACATCGTTGGTCTACATTACTTTAGCCCTGTCGATAAAATGCCGCTGGTGGAAGTCATTCCTCACGCTGGCACCTCTGAAAAAGCCGTTGCAACGGTCGTGAAACTGGCGAAAAAGCAGGGAAAAACACCGATTGTTGTGGCGGATAAAGCGGGCTTCTATGTAAACCGTATTCTCGCGCCATACATGAATGAAGCGGCGATGACCTTGCTCTCAGGTGAAACCATTGAGCATATCGACAATGCACTGCTTGATTTCGGCTTCCCTGTGGGGCCTGTGACCTTGCTGGATGAAGTCGGCATCGATATCGGTGCGAAGATCAGTCCAATATTGCTGAACGAGTTGGGTGAGCGATTCCGTGCACCTGACGTGTTCGATGTGATGCTGAATGACGGCCGTAAAGGGCGCAAGAGCGGCAAAGGCTTCTACCAGTACAATGGTAAGAAAAAAGACGTCGATAAGCGTGTTTATGGCTTGCTAGGTGTTGAACCAAAGAATCAGCTAAATGGTCATGAACTGGCGCAGCGTTGTGTGTTGATGATGCTGAATGAAGCGGCGCAATGTTTGGATGAAGGTGTGGTGAAATCTGCACGTGATGGCGACATTGGTGCGGTATTCGGTATCGGCTTCCCACCGTTCTTGGGTGGCCCGTTCCGTTACATGGATCAGATTGGCGCGCAGCGTTTGGTGGCATTGTTGGAACAACATGAAGCCAAATTCGGTGAGCGTTTTGCACCATGTCCGTTGCTGAAAGCTATGGCAGCAGAAGAAAAACGCTTCTTCGAGTAATGCGCAACACGGAAATTAGCGAAATAACAAAAAGCCCCGATGTTCGGGGCTTTTTCGTATCACGCATTGAGTCGTTTACGGACGTTCCAGTCGATTGCGGCGGAAAGCAGTTATCGAATCAATTTCCTGTGTTTCTGCGGGTAGACATTGCCCTTGGTGTGCACCACCACAACTGTGCATGACTAAACGGTCTGCTGTGCGTGGTTTGAGTTTGTCGACAACGAATTTAATCATTTCCGCACGACTCATTTGACGAATTTCTTCGGCAACACGACGACGCTGAGAAAACGTACTGTCCTTGTTGCCAATACTGATCCAAAGCCGCTGAGCACGCGCACGCAAGTTGGCATCTGGCTCCTCAATTTGTGCAATCAAGCCTTGTTTGCTGGCTTGCCATTGCGCTTCGCTAAGTTCCATCAACACGAGGAAGAACGCATTGAGGAAATCATCAATCGCTTCCATCAGTTTGGTTGGCCCGGCTTGTGGCGACTGCACGTAAAAGATCAATCCTGGGTGGCGATTGAGCGGCATGTTGCCTGACCCAACCATGTACCCGAGTTGTTGCTTGGTGCGCAGTTCATTGAAGAATATCGCTGACATCAAATGCTGCGCGAAGGTGTGCATCGCAACGTCTTCTGCTTCTGTGCCGTGGCTTTGGTAATACACTAACACGGCAGAGTCTTGGCTTTCACAATCGAGGTGATAAGACGCACTGCCGACGTTATTCAACAGAACAAGCGGGCGCGTGGATTCTTGATAGCGCTGATTGTGAACGCGCAGCGCATCTTTGATGGTTTCGCCAAGCGCCAAGGTTTGTTGTTTCTGCCAGTTGCCATACACGAACATTTCGACATGCAACTCAGACATGACAGATTGGACAAAGTCTGGAAGTTCAGAAACCTGCAACGGAATGAGCGCGTCAATCATTTGCTCATACGTCGGGTTGTTCGGCTGCAAAATGCCCGTCATCGCATTGTATAAACGGCTAATAGGCTTGTTCTGCGTGGCGTTCTTCCAGCTTCTCAGTAATTGCGTTTTGATGATGTCAAAGCGCTCTGGTTTGAAATCGCGGTGGGCGAACTTCTCCAAAACGAGGTTCATCAACAGCGGCAACTTCTCGTTAAACCCACTGAGCTTAAGCGTGACGCCGCCTTGGTGCGCGTACAGGTTGTAATTGAGCCCGGCCACTTCTGCGGGGTAGGCAATTTCGTTGATGGCTTCTAAGAGCATCTCAACACTGACGCGGGTTTTCACGATGTTCTCAACGGATTCAACAGCATGTGGGCTGTCGATAGCCACGTACACCACCCCTTTAGGCACGCGGTATTCTGTGTCCTGCAAGTGCCACAAACAAAAGCCCGGCAACTCCTGAATCTTCTCAGGCAGATGGTTGTCAGGGGCTTCGAGTTCAGCTGGATCTAGGTCATAACTGATATAAGGATTGGTCTCCGGCAGAGTTAACGTGCTGGATATCAGTGTTGAATGCCATTTCTCAAGCTGAGTGTCGGTGAAGGGCTTAACACTGTATGGCGTGTCATACCAACTCGCCTGTCGATCATGTTTTCCGCCTTTCGCAATCAAGGTTAGGCGCATGTGTTCAGGGGACAGGTAGTTGAGCATTTCTCGAATCAAGGCCTCATCGAACCCTTGCATCATGTAGTCGCCGTAGAGCGTGTCTTCTTCTGCATAGTGTTGAAGGTTCAACACCATGTGGCTCACCGTATCTAACGGGCGAGAAGGCTCTTGATAACGGAACGCCATTTCTTGAACGGCGCGCTTTTCTGCATAGCGCCAATCGTTCAACCCCTGTTCTTTGATGAGGTTGATCGCTTGGAAGATATACATCACGATGGCGTCGATTTTGCTCAAGCCGACTTCAGTCAAACTGACACTGACAGTAAATTCGCGGAAATTGGAGCCACTGATCCCGCCGCCCGCGGATAGGTTGTTGATGTAGCCTTTGCTTTTTAGCATCGACATCACGCTGCCTGCCCCTTCATACCCCAGTAAGTGAGCAATGTAAGACAGGGGTTTGATGCGATAGTGCTTGTCTGTTTCAGGCAGTGAAAACGCCATAGTCAGCTTGCGCACATCCTTCAAGGGTTCAATGGTGATGAACTGCTTGGTCTGCGCTTTGGTGACAAATGGCACATCCGGGACGAAAGGCACGAGATCTAAATTGGGAATGTCTGCAAACACATCGCGCGCTAACACTTCCAGCGAGTCCAGCGTAAAAGGGCCGGTGATGGAGGCTGTCATCAAATTGGCACTGTAATGCTTTTTGTAAAAGGCGATCAGTTCATCACGCACCGTGTTGCCTTCGCGATCGGCGAGGGTGTCCGCACTGCCGACGGAGAACTTTGAAAAAGGGTGTTCGGGGTTGATGGTCTCTTTCTGCACCTGATAAATACGACGCACGTCATCTTGCAGCTTGAGTTTGTACTCGGAATCAACGGCGTTGCGTTCTTTGTCGACAGCATCGGCATTAAAGAGTGGGGCGGAGAAAAACTGCCCGAACCTGTCTAACGCTTCATCGAAGTGATCGTGCTGAATATCGAAGAAAAACGAGGTGTTCTCGGTGCCTGTCCATGCGTTGTTGCTACCACCATGGCGGCTGATGAAGGATTGGAATTCGCCAACAACGGGATAATGTTCTGTTCCCAGAAACAGCATGTGTTCAAGGAAGTGTGCTAGGCCTTCGCGATCAGCAGGATCGCAAAAGTGTCCAACATTCACGGTTAGGGCAGCAGCACTGCGTGGTGCCTGCACATCTTCGATCAATAATATCCGTAATTTATTGTCGAGGGTGATGTGTCGGTAAGCACGATGATCGTTGGGACTTATTTGCACAAGGTACCTTCACTGGTAGGGGCAAGGTCTTAATTATGACCAGCGAAGGACATTCAGGCAAACATCTGTGCGCTTTATCGTTCCCGAATGCCGTAGAGACTGATAGCATTAACGAAATTGCAGAAACCAGCAGCACAAATATGCACATTTACATTATGCGCCATGGCGAGGCTCATGCCTTCGCTGCCAGTGATGAAGAGCGCCAACTCACCGAGTTGGGCGAGCACCAGTCCGCAGCCATGGCGAAATGGCTTGCAGGGCAGTTGCCATCAGGCTTATTAGATATCGTGCTTGTTAGCCCGTATATTCGCGCGCAGCAAACATGGCAAGCGTGTGAAACGCTTTTGCCTGTGGCAACCAAGGTGCTGACTGATGAAGGCATCACGCCATACGGTGACAGTGAAGATGTTGCAGCATACTTACGTGCTTTGATTGCGGTGGATAAGCCTGAATCCGTGCTGGTGGTGTCCCACTTACCGCTTGTAGGATATTTAACCGCAGAGTGGTCGCCTGGCATGCAGCCACCTATGTTTCCTACCTCGTCGATCTCTTGCGTGGAATACGATGTTGAGACCGACAAAAGTGATGTGTTGTGGCTAAAAACGCCCTCACAAGTCATGAAGGCTTAGTCTGTCGTCAGAATAGGCAATAAACGCATTGACAAAAAAACGCCCGATTGGGCGTTTTTTTGTCTCTATTTTTTACTGTGGCATGTCGCTTGGGCGTTAGGTCAGTTAGCGCTCAGGAATTTCAATCAACACCAACAATGCGCCAGCGCCACCAAATTCTAAAGGGGCTTGATGGAATGCCAATACATCAGGGTGTTGCGCCAGCCATAGCGGTGTTTTCTGCTTGAGAATGTGTTTGCCAATGCCGTGCATGACACACGCACAGCTCACGCCATCTTTTATACATGCGGCAATCAGCGCGCCGAGTTCGCGTTTGGCTTCCAGCTGTGTCATTCCATGAAGATCTAAGAACATGTCGGGTACATAGACGCCGCGACGAAGGCGCTTCACTTCATATTTAGAGACCCCGAAACGTGCGTATTGCGTTGGGCCT
>JBELME010000151.1:0-9733 GCA_042096095.1 Enterovibrio sp. | reverse complement strand
TCGGATTAAGACCGTAACCCCCTATGGGGAGGGAGTCCATACATCTAGGAAAAGCAAAGCTAGAGCGAAAAGCTTGACGGCATTTCAAGTCTTTAAAAAATCTTTGCAGTACCCAGTACCCAGTACCCAGTACCCAGTACCCAGTACCCAGTACCCAGTACCCAGTATTGCTCTTCCCCTGTATTCGCTAAAACCGCTCGATGTTAAACGTCTGACCGGCAAGTGCGGCTTCCAGCATTAACCCGCCTTTGGCTTGTGTGAAAATGGCGACGCCATTGATGTAATACGCTTTTGATTGAACGTTTCCAGCGCTTGCGGATGTGCCTGTTGTGCCGACATATGCGGCTGCACCTTCCGTTAACGCGGTGGCTGAGGCTTGTGCGCCGAGTTCAAAACTTCCCGACATGAAGCTGTCGAATGTTTCTTTATCTTCGAAAAACAAAATCTCGCTAAAGGCCTGTCCGCCGAAGGTTAAGCCAATCGACACCTGAATAAGCTCAGCTTTCGCAACGGTTTGGTTGCCTTGGTAGACAAGGCCATTGCCATAAGCCCCACCAATCCAGAATCCACCTTTGCCCACAGACGGAAATACCGCGTAACCATAGGCTTTTCGAAAAACGGTTTAACAGGATCGAAGCGATGAAAGTTCGCGAGAGCCGCACGGGTGTCTGCAAATAATTCAGCCGACGGTTCCGCAGCCTGCGCAGGCGTGAAGAAGATGGTGGTGAAAAGCAGTGAGAAAAGTGAAACGTATCGAGCTAAGGCGCGCATAAGAATCTCCGTGTCTGGTGCTAAAAAGCCACTCAAAGAAGACTGAGGTTGCCTTTCAACCTCAGCGTCAATGTAACGTAGGACACGGTAATTTCAGGGATGTTTGCTCTTACTTTTGCGACTCGCCAACAGTTGTTGCGTGTTGAGCTCGGCGTATCACAAGAAGTGCAATACCAGAAAGCACAATCCACAAGTACAGCGGCCAATCGCCGAAGCGGGTATAAGGCGTTTGTCCATTTGTTGTGGCGATGTCGGTACGCAGGACGACCGTTTCGAACTGCGGGATCTGCTCAATGATTTGACCTTTGTAGTCAATCGCAGCAGTCAGCCCTGTGTTGGTAGCACGAAGCACGGGCTTGCCGTTCTCAAGTGCCCGCATCTGCGCGATTTCTAGGTGCTGGTGAGGGCCAATGGAGGTGCTAAACCATGTGTCGTTTGAGAGCGTTAGAATGAAATCGGAATCTGGCGTCAGGCTGTGACGAACCTGATCGCTAAAGGCAATTTCATAACAAATGGCAGGTGCCAGGTGGTAGCCTTTGGCATCAATGTTTGGCTGTGTGTAATCACCACGGCTAAAGGATGACATTGGCAAGTTAAACAATGGCGCAAGCGGGCGCAGAATGTCAGCAAACGGCACAAACTCTCCAAACACCAGCAAGTGGTGTTTACTGTAGCTCTCGGCAGCCGGATAGCTGTAACCTTCCGTGCCGTTATCACCCAAGGTGATCACGTTGTTGTAGAACTGCCCCTGTGAGTTTTGGTCGAGCACACCAGCGATGATGGCAGAATCATTGTTCCGTGCTGCTGCATCAAGCCTTGCCAAGAAATCAGGAAGATCACGCTCAAGGGCGGGAATCGCCGCTTCCGGCCAGATCACAATGTCTGCATCCCAGTTTTGGCGCGTCATGTCTTGGTAGCTCAATAAGGTTGGCCAGCGTTGGCTTGGCAACCATTTCAGCTCTTGAGGGACATTTCCTTGCACCATGGCCACATCCACCGTTTTTCCGGTTTCTTGCACCCATTGCATTTGGCCTGAAACAACAGCAACCACTGCCACGACAAGGGCGGGGAGTAGCATGGCCGCTTTTCGGCTCAGCAAGGTGAGGGCAATCGCAGCCGCAATGACCACGACAGCCAATGTAATGCCCTGTACGCCAAACATAGGGGCAAAGGCGGCGAGTGGGCTGTCTATTTGGCTGTAACCCGGCCAGAGCCAAGGGAAGCCCGTTAAGAACCATCCTCTGAACCAATCGATGAGTAGCCACAGCGAAGGGGCAAGCAACAAGTACGATTGTGCCAAAGGAAGTTGAATACGTTGGAGTAAGTAGCCAAAGAGGGCGGGGAAAAGCGCAAGATAGGCGATGAGTAAGCCGATGAGAATCAATCCGACGGCGGTAGGTAGCCCACCGAATTGCTCGATGACCACATACACCCAACCTATGCCCGTTGAGAATTGCCCCATCCCCCAGCTAAATCCAATGAGCGCAGCGCTTTTAGGCGATTGCTTATGGAGAAGCAGGAACAACAAAACCAAAGAAACCAGCATGGCTGGCCAAAATGAATACGGGGCGAATGCCAGTGTCGCGAGCGCACCAGAAAAAGCGGCCCCGAAGATCCGCTTGAATGCTTGGGGCCGCTTAAAAGTTTGAACGTTTAGCATGTGACGATTATGCCGTTTCCTCTGCAGTAGTGTCTGGAATAGTAACCTGCAATTGGATAACGCGTCGACTGTCGGCTGCTGTCACTTTGAAGTGGAAGTTTTCGATGTCGACTTCTTCACCACGTGTTGGCAGGTGACCAAAGCTGGTCATCACCAATCCACCAATGGTGTCGATGTCATCGTCATTAAATTGAGAGCCAAATTTCTCGTTAAAATCTTCCAGTGTTGTGAGCGCTTTCACCGCAAAGGTGTGTTTGCTCAACTGGCGGATTTCTTGCTCTTCATCGTCGTCATATTCATCTTCAATATCGCCGACAATTTCTTCGAGAATATCTTCAATGGTTACAACGCCAGATACACCACCGAATTCATCGACAACAATGGCCATGTGGTAGCGTTCTTCCTGAAACTCTTTGAGGAGTCGGTCAACACGCTTGCTTTCCGGGACAACAACGGCAGGGCGGATCACCTTGTCGATGTCGAACGGTTCGCTGTCACGGATCAAGTAGCGAAGTAAATCTTTCGCTAGCAAAATGCCTTCAACATGGTCTTTGTCATCACTGATTACCGGGTAGCGAGAATGCTGGGCATCGTTGATAACGTTAATGATTTCCTCGAGAGGTTGTGCGCGTTCGATGGTCACCATCTGCGAACGTGGAATCATGATATCGCGTATGCGCATCTCAGAGATTTGCATTACGCCTTCTAGCATGTCCCGTGTTTCGTGATCGATCAGATCGTTCTGTTCCGAATCACGGAATACATCTACTAATTCCTGGCGGTCTTTCGGGTCTCCCTGAAAGATTTGACCAAGGCGTTCGAAGAAGGTCTTTCTACTCGGACCGTCAGAGCTTTGTGAGTTGTCTTCGTTCATTGTCTCAATATTTACAACGTTAAATTAGATGAAGTCGGCTGCGTATGGGTTCGGAAACTCAAGGGCATTCATAATAGAAATCTCGAGAGATTCCATTTCTTCCGCTTCTTCATCATCAATATGGTCATAACCTAGCAGATGGAGACTGCCGTGTACAACCATGTGGGCCCAGTGGGCAAACAGGTCTTTATTCTGTTCTTTTGCTTCTTCTTCTACAACCTGACGGCAAATAATCAGGTCGCCTAGCAGATCTAACTCTACACCAGGAGGCGCTTCAAAAGGAAATGACAATACATTCGTTGGTTTGTCCTTGCCGCGATAGTCACGGTTTAGACTTTGGCTTTCAAATTCATCAACGATACGAATGGTCACTTCCGCTTGTTCACAAAAAGATTTCACCGCTTGTTGAAACCAGGTCTGAAGTTGTTCTTCCGACGGCAGGTTTTCTTCGTTTTGCGTTGCGACCTGGAGGTCGACATAGTATTGCATTTAAGGCTGCTTCTCTTCTGATGTCTTTTCATCTGAGAGTGATACTGCGCTGAGTGCAGCTTCACGCTCTTGTCGACGACGTTCTTCGGCGAACTTACGCGCCTTTGCGTCTTCCGCTTCCCAAGCTTCATAAGCGAGAACAATGCGCGCGACAACAGGGTGACGAACAACATCGTCGGCTTGGAAAAAGTTAAAGCTAATTTCGTTCACGTCGGCCAACACCTCAATGGCATGGCGAAGACCCGAACGGGTATTTCGTGGTAAATCGATTTGCGTCACGTCACCCGTAATGACCGCGCGGCTGTTAAAGCCAATGCGCGTGAGGAACATTTTCATTTGTTCGACGGTGGTGTTCTGACTCTCATCCAGAATGATGAACGCATCGTTCAATGTACGACCACGCATGTAAGCGAGGGGTGCCACTTCAATGACATTGCGCTCGATCAGCTTCTCTACGCGCTCGAAACCCAGCATTTCAAACAGAGCATCGTAAAGTGGGCGCAGATAAGGGTCGACCTTTTGGCTCAAATCACCCGGTAAGAAACCGAGCTTTTCACCCGCTTCAACCGCTGGGCGTGTCAGCAAGATTCGACGGATTTCTTGGCGCTCAAGTGCATCAACCGCAGCAGCGACCGCGAGGTATGTTTTACCTGTACCGGCAGGGCCAACACCGAAGGTGATGTCGTGCGTCACCATGTTCGCAATGTATTGCGCCTGGTTGGGTGTCCGCGGCTTAATCACGCCTTTTTTGGTCTTGATGTTGATTTCTTTTCCATAAGGAATCGACGATTCAACAGTCTGTTCGAGCACGCCACTTTCTTTGATCGCTAAGTGAACTTGCTCTGGCTCTAAATCCGGCGTTCGGTTTTTGACGGGGGCAGTTTCAACGTAAAGCGTTTTCAGAATATCAATAGCGGCAGTGGCGGTGTGTTCTTTGCCAACGACGGAGAATTGATGGCTTCGGCGATTAATTTCGACACCTAGGCGGCGTTCTAGTTGCTTGATGTTGTCATCGAATGGGCCGCAAAGGCTGGCTAGGCGTGAATTATCAGCTGGTTCCAGCGATACTTCTAGGGTAATGACTTTGTTCAATGCTGTCCTCGCAAGCTTAATATCTCTATCAATTGAAGCTGCGTAGGGATGGAAGCTTCTCGCAGCTTGTTTTGACGGTGATATGGCGGCGCGCGCTCGCGCCTAAAACCAGTGATTACCCCCGCCGTGACAGCGGGGTGTCGAATGGCCGTGTGGCTACCGTGTTATTACGGAGTATACACGCCCACGCCAAGATCATCTTCTTTGCGCGTCTTTGCAATCATCTCAGAAGGAGAGATAGCGATACGCAAGTTCATGTCTTTTTCAGTACGAATCAATTCACCACGTAGTGAGTTGGTCAGTACGTCAGTGATCTTCACGTCTACAAATTGACCGATCAAATCTACAGAACCTTCAAAATTCACCACGCGGTTGTTTTCAGTACGGCCGCGAAGCTCCATGAGATTCTTACGAGATGGACCTTCAACCAAGATACGTTGCTCGGTGTCCAACATTTGGCGCGCAAAGATCATGGTCTGTGCGTTGATTTGCTGTTGTAGCTCGTACAAGCGCTCTTTCTTCACTTGCTCAGGCGTGTCATCTGGCATTTCTGCCGCTGGTGTGCCTGGGCGTGGTGAGTACACGAAGCTAAAGCTCATGTCGAAGTTAATGTCGCGGATAAGCTTCATGGTCGCTTGGAAATCTGCGTCTTCTTCACCAGGGAAACCAACGATGAAGTCAGAACTCATGGCGATGTCAGGGCGCGCTTCACGCAACTTACGGATCTTCGATTTATACTCGATCGCAGTATGTGGACGCTTCATCATGGTCAGAATACGGTCTGAACCACTTTGCACTGGCAAGTGCAGGTGGCTAACCACTTCAGGTGTATCACGGTACACATCAATGATGTCGTCAGTAAACTCGATTGGGTGGCTGGTGGTGTAGCGAATACGGTCAATACCGTCGATCGCCGCCACATAGCGTAGCAATTCTGCAAATGAACAAATCTCACCATCGTGCATTTCGCCGCGGTAAGCATTCACGTTTTGACCCAATAGATTAACTTCACGCACGCCTTGCTCTGCAAGCTGTGCGATTTCGTAAAGTACGTCGTCAAGTGGACGGCTGACTTCTTCACCACGGGTGTAAGGTACAACACAGAATGTGCAGTACTTTGAACAGCCTTCCATGATGGAAACGAATGCGGTTGGGCCTTCTGCACGGGGTTCTGGCAAGTTATCGAACTTTTCGATCTCAGGGAAAGAAATGTCCATCACTGGGCCATGGTCTGCGCGAGATTGTTTAATCATCTCAGGCAAACGGTGCAGCGTTTGAGGGCCAAAAATCACATCAACATAAGGTGCGCGTTCGCGAATGTGGTCGCCTTCTTGCGTTGCCACACAACCGCCAACACCGATCACAAGATCAGGGTTCTGATCTTTTAAGTTTTTCCAGCGTCCCAATTGGTGAAACACTTTCTCCTGAGCTTTCTCACGGATCGAACAGGTATTAAGCAGCAGTACGTCTGCTTCTTCCGGCTCTTCGGTCAACTCGTAGCCGCCGGCCGCATTGAGAAGATCTGCCATTTTTGATGAATCATATTCATTCATCTGACAGCCCCAGGTTTTGATCAGCAGTTTCTTAGCCATGTAACTCATTGCTCATGTTGATGTTTCTACGTCTTTCGGTTGAGAGGTCTACACATGATGCAATATCAGGGTGTTTAGTGTCAGCCGAAAATGTTTATTCTGTTTTTGGTTAACCCGCAGAGAAACTGCGCTTGTTAACAGCAAGCCGCGTATTGTACTGCTTTAGACATTCTGTGACCAGATCACGTTCTCCCCAAATTTAATGGTGGATTTCACGCGGAGATAAGATCCTGAATGTCGCATTTAATCTGGTTGTCAGTAGAATGCAGGAAGGATTTAAAGAGATTGTCTTATGAAACAATTCGATATTATCGTGGTTGGCGGCGGCATGGTGGGCGCCGCAACGGCACTTGGCCTTGCTAAGCAGGGAAAGCGTGTTGCCATGGTGGAAAGGAAAGCGCCCAAGCCTTTTTCCGCTGAGCAGCCTATGGATTTGAGGGTTTCCGCGATTTCACCGTCTTCGGTTTCTTTGCTCAAATCGCTCAAAGTGTGGGATGCCGTGCTTAAAATGCGGCTTTGCCCTTACCGTCGATTGGAAACGTGGGATCACCCAGACTGTCGAATCCGCTTTAGCAGTGACAGTATGGATTTGATGGAGTTGGGTTTTATTGTCGAAAACCGCATTCTCCAATTGGCACTGTGGGAAGCGTGTGAAGCCCACGAGAATTTAACCTTGTTCTGTCCGAATATAATCAAAACCCTATGGGCGGAACAAGACGGGCATGCTGTTGAACTGGATAACGGTGAGCAGCTACTCGGTCGCTGGCTAGTCGGTGCAGACGGTGCAAACTCTCGCGTACGTGATTATGCCAACATTGGTGTAACGGCATGGGATTATAGACAACACTGCATGCTGGTGAACGTAAGCACCGAACTGCCGCAGCAAGACATTACGTGGCAGTGGTTCACGCCAGAAGGCCCTCGCTCATTTTTGCCGCTACCGGGTCATCAAGGTTCGCTGGTGTGGTATGACAACCCCACACGCATCAAGCAGCTCTGTGCGATGTCGCCTGACGCGCTAAAACAAGAAATTGTGTCGCATTTCCCGCCAGAGCTCGGCGAGATTGAGGTCATCGCGCAAGGCGCATTCCCACTCACCCGTCGTCATGCTCAGCGTTATTACATCAAAGGCGTTGTGATCTTGGGGGATGCAGCGCATACCATCAACCCACTTGCAGGGCAGGGGGTTAACCTCGGGTTCAAAGATGTCGATGCCTTGCTCGATGTGGTTGCGGATGCCGGCACTGAATGGCCTGACAATGCTGTTTTTGCTGCTTATGAGCGAAAACGTAAGCCTGATAATCTCTTGATGCAGGCGGGCATGGATGTGTTTTACGGCGGGTTCAGTAACGATATAGCGCCGTTGAAACTGCTGCGCAATATCGGTTTAAAGGTTGCCGAAAACAGTGGGCCGATTAAAACGCAGGTGCTGAAATACGCCATGGGCCTTTAGCCCTTAAGGGTTACCGTAGTGCGATTGGAAATGGGGCGATGATGCCCCATTTTTTATGGATATGGGTCAGCGCTGAGCCTCAAGACGGTATTAGGTTCCACAGAAGGTACGCAAGACACATTGCTCTGGTCGCGGTGCGTCTTGAAGGTCGGTGTTTTGGTCGCTCACCACGTAAGGGTTTTTCAAAGCATGACTGAGTCGATGAAATAACGTGAAGTCATTGCGTTCTGTGGCATCGTCAATGGCTTTTTCGACTTGGTGGTTCCTTGCAATCAATGCAGGGTTAGCATTTCTCATTGCGGCGAGTGTTGCTTGGTCATGCGCGCTGAATGGCTTCCACTTTTCTAACCAATCACTTCCTTTGTCTGCGTTATCAAAATAACGCAACACGGTGTCTTCTGAGTCGCCTTGTGCCACTTTGGTGAGCGCATCAAAGAACAAGGTAAAGTCGATATGCTCATCCTCAAGCATTGGCAGCACGTCATCAACAAATGCATCGGCGGCATCTGAATCATCGGCAATCCCAAGCTTTCGCTTTAGTCCTTCTTGGAATGCCAATTGGAAGCGTGGAATGAAGGCGCCAATGTTTGCCTCGGCAATGTGCACTGCATTGTCAGTGTCGTCATCAAACAGCGGCAACAAGGTTTCCGCGAGTCGCTGTAAATTCCAATAGCCAATCGAGGCTTGTTGCTTCCACGCATAGCGACTGTCTCGGTCGATAGAGCTAAAGACTTTATTGGCTTTAAAATCATCCATAAAGGCACAGGGGCCAAAATCAATAGACTCGCCAACAATGGCGGCGTTGTCTGTGTTCATCACGCCATGAATAAAGCCCACAAGCATCCATTGTGAAATCAAATCAGCCTGGCGAAGAGAAACGGCTTCGAGGAAAGCAGGGTATTTGTCATCTCTGTCTTTGATGTCGGGGAAATGCGCTTCAATCGCGAAATCAGCAAGTGCCTGTACGCCTTCTTTTCCCAGTTTCGAATAGGCGTATTGAAACGAACCGACACGCAAATGGCTTTCAGCTGTTCTCACTTGAATCGCACCGGGTACCATTTGGTAATCACGCATGATGCTGTCACCCGTTGTCACCAAGGCCAATGTGCGCGTCGTAGGAATACCAAGACCTGCCATGGCTTCGCTGATGAGGTATTCGCGGATCACTGCACCGAGCGTGGCTCTACCATCACCGCCACGGGAAAAAGGGGTTCGCCCTGAGCCTTTAAGTTGTACATCCACGTGTTTGCCGTCAGCCGTTGTCAGTTGGCCGAGCATATGTGCGCGCCCATCGCCAAGCCGGGGAGAAAAATGCCCAAACTGATGACCTGAATATGCCATGGCAATCGGAGAGGCGTCGTCATAATCATGGTTGCCCGATAAGAAGCCTAATGCGTCTGCGCTCTCAAACCATTCGGTTGAAAGGCCATACTCTTCAATCAGCCCCGTATTGATAGTGAGCATTGCTGGGCTTTCGCTGCGCTTAGGGGCTAAAGCGACATACATATCGTTAGGCAGGCTGGTGTAGCGCTGCGTGGTTATGGGGTTGGTATGAGGAGAGTGGGTGCCATCGGTCATAATACTGCTTCCCTACGTAGATGCTGAGATCGTTTTGCTCTGGGATCTAAGACTACAGCGTATGTGGGATGATTCAACCATGCGGAATAAAAGGGAAATTGAGTGGCAGTCGGAGAGGGGGATTGCCAGAACGAAAAAAGCCCACCCGAAGGTGAGCTTTTTAATGATGTGGCTGGGGTACCTGGATTCGAACCAGGGAATGGCGGCATCAAAAGCCGCTGCCT
>JBELME010000150.1:0-9791 GCA_042096095.1 Enterovibrio sp. | reverse complement strand
TTTCTAGTTTCTAGTTTCTAGTTTCTAGTTTCTAGTTTCTAGTTTCTAGTTTCTAAAGGACAGATTACCAAAGCCACAAAAAAAGCTGCCATCGGCAGCTTTTCTTTTACTAGGCTCTAGAAACGTTTCTTCCTAGGATCTTCTTTCCCCGCTCTTCCTAACCTGCTTAACGCGTTGCAAGGAACGCCGCCAAGCCTAAGCCCAACAAAACGCGGTAGATAACGAAGGGTTTCATGCCCATGGTCGTGACCAGCTTCAAGAACCAGTGAATACAGATGTATGCGCTCACGAACGACACAAACACACCGACAAGGATTGGCGACCACATCACGGGCACATCGCTTTTCATGAGGCCAAGGCTAAGGTAGCTACCCGCTAAGACAATGATGGGAATCGACATCAGAAACGAAAAACGCGCAGCGGCTTCACGGGTGTAACCCAAGTAAAGCGCCATGGTCATGGTCGCGCCAGAGCGTGACGTACCCGGGATCATTGCCAGCGCTTGCGACAAGCCAATCAGCAATGCCGATTTTGGCGTGGTCTTGTATTCATCGATTTCGCTCTTCGCGTTGCTATCAACCCACCAAAGCAGAAGACCAAACACAATACAGGTCACCGCAATCACCCACGCAGAACGCAGATACATCTCGATGATGTCTTTCATGAACAAACCGAAGAGACAGGCCGGAATGGTAGCCAGTGCAATCATCCACGCCAAAGTTGCATCAGATGAGCGCTCGCCTTTGAAAATAGAACGGAAGAATGCGCCAAGTAACTGTGTCACTTCTTTACGGAAGTAGCCCACCACCGCCAGAAGCGTACCGACGTGCACGGCCACGTCGAAGGCAAGGCCTTGATCTTGCCAACCAAGAATTTCTGACGGAAGAATAAGGTGTGCAGAACTAGAAACAGGAAGGAATTCCGTCAGCCCCTGAATTAAAGCCAACGCAAAGGCTTCAAAAATACTCATAGTTAGTCATCACTTAAAAGTTAAAAAAGAAAAAGGTTTCTTACACAGAAAAATCAGACACAGGCCAGAGGGGCTGCTCATCAGAGAATGCATTCCATGCTTGCTCGTACGTTTGCGTGTCACCAGGAATCACCTGTTCAGGACATAACTCTGCAAGAGGCCAGAGTGTAAAAGCAAACTTATATACATCCTTACGTGGCAAGGTCGGTCCTTCAGACTGAACACGCTCGCCATACGTCAGCAGATCGATATCTAACGTACGATCACGAAACTTCACCGCATCACGCTCACGGCCCCAACGCGATTCGATTTCACGAAGCGCTGCAACAATGCCTTCCAGCGAGAGATCGGTATAAAGTTCAACGACAAGGTTATAAAAGTTGGGGCCTTCAAAACCCACAGGTACAGCTTCAAACACACGAGAACTGCGACAGTGAGGGTCGAGTTCTTTCAGTGCGGCAATCCCTTCAACAATATGGCGTTCACGTTCGATGTTCGATCCAACACTCACCAATACCTGTGTACCTGCTCTTTGTGTCACCGTGTGCCTCGCTCAATCACTACACCAACAGCGCGAGCTTGTGGCACAGCTCCCGGTTTGCTCACTTTTACACGGATCCAAGAAACAGAAAATTGCTGTTGAATCAATGCTGCAATTTCTTCTGCAACACGCTCTACTAACAAGAATCGGCCTTGCTCAATATGTTGAATGACCGCGTTACTCACAGAGGCGTAATCTAGCGCGAAAGCCACGTCATCACTGTTAGCCGCGGGTTTGTTGTCATGACCCATTTCAATATCAAACACGAGCTTTTGTTTGATTTGTTGCTCCCAGTCGTACACACCAATGGTAGTAATGACTTCAAGCTGCTCAATAAATACTAAATCCATGTTCATCTAAATTTTTTCAGAGGTCGGATACCCATTATGCGCAAAAGCACGTAACATCGCTCACAGTCACATAACGAACCACACTATTGATACACAATCATCCCTTACAACAGGTAGCATTGTGTTTTGTGCGCGAACTATAGCAAGTTCTCGCCGCCCTAGCGAATGTTCAAAGTTGGATGCTGGAATGACCGCACTTGGAATGCTGATGATTGTTGCCGCTTATCTACTGGGTTCTATATCCAGTGCGGTGTTGATCTGTCGGTTGTATGGGTTACCCGACCCAAGAGATCAAGGTTCAGGCAACCCCGGCGCAACGAATGTCTTTCGATTAGGTGGCCGTTTGGCCGCTGGATTGGTGCTCTTGTGTGACATGCTCAAAGGAACTATCCCTGTCTGGATCGCCTACCTCATCGGTATCAACCCCTTCATGTTAGGTTTGATTGGTATCGCGGCTTGTTTAGGCCACATCTACCCGATTTTCTTCCATTTCCGAGGCGGAAAAGGCGTCGCTACCGCCCTAGGCGCCATTGCCCCTATCGGCTTGGATCTCACCGGTGGTTTGCTACTCACTTGGCTTGTCGCGGTGTTAGTCACCGGCTTCTCATCAGCAGGCGCATTAGCGACCGCGTTGATTGCCCCTTTCTTTACCTGGCTCGTAAAACCGCAATTTACAATGCCCGTCGCCATGTTGGCGTGTCTGATCATCTTCAGGCATCAAGAAAACATTCGTCGATTGCTGAATGGGGAAGAGACCAAGATTTGGAATAAGAACAAAAAACAGGGGCGAGGTGCGAGAAAAAGCAGACACGAGGAAGAGCAAAGCGAAGAACAGCGTTGAGTGAGAGGAAAACGCAGGCGTCTGCATTTTCTAATGCGTTTTGTTTCTCTTTCTCGAAACTCGCCTTCTCGCGTCTCGAGCCTTAGATAACACAAACTGGATTGGTGAAGCAAAACGCCCCGCCAATCCTCGTTGTTAAATCATCAATCTTCCGATTTAATCGCCATCAACTGGTCAATCGGCCAGCGTGGGAAACCTTTCACGCCCAAATCGTTGTGCTCGCCGTTTTTCAGGCGCTGCATACCTGCGTACGCAATCATCGCACCGTTGTCGGTACAAAACTCCGTGCGTGGGTAATAGACTTCGCCGCCGATGGATTGCATCAGCGCTTCAAGCTTCACACGTAAATGACGGTTTGCGCTCACGCCACCTGCAATCACAAGACGCTTCATTTGGCATTGCTTCAACGCACGCTTACATTTGATTGCCAGCGTATCGACCACGGCATCTTCAAAGGCACGGGCGATATCAGCACGTGTTTGGTCATCCTTTGCATTGGCCGCAATGGTGTTAGCCGTGAAGGTTTTCAGGCCAGAAAAGCTAAAGTCTAAGCCCGGTACCGTGGTCATTGGACGCGGGAAAGTGAAGCGTGAACTGTCGCCTTTCTCTGCCAGTTTCGACAACAATGGACCACCAGGGTAATCCAAGCCCATCAGCTTCGCGGTTTTATCAAACGCTTCGCCTGCCGCATCATCAATAGATTCACCCAGGATCTGATACTCACCAATGCCCTTCACCTCTACCAGCAAGGTGTGCCCACCTGATACCAATAGCGCGATAAATGGGAACGGCGGCGGTGTCTCTTCCAACATCGGCGCAAGCAAATGGCCTTCCATGTGGTGAACAGCCACGGCAGGCACGTTCCACGCATACGCAAGGCTTCGACCAATGGTTGCACCCACCAACAGCGCACCCACCAAGCCAGGCCCCGCCGTGTAAGCCACACCATCAAGATCACTCGGCGTCAAACCCGCTTCTGCTAGCGTCGCTTTAATAAGAGGAATGGTTTTCTTCACATGATCGCGAGATGCCAGCTCCGGTACAACGCCGCCGTAGTCCGCGTGTAGCTTTACTTGGCTATATAGCTGATGCGCTAATAGCCCTTTTTCATCATCATAAATCGCAACGCCGGTCTCGTCGCACGATGTCTCGATGCCCAGAATTCGCATAACACCTCAGCTCTCTTGGATCCCAGATCGATCCGCGATCGATCTGCCAGTTTCAAAAACAGGCGGCAATATTACATGCGCGCGATCAAATTCACCAGTTATGCTTTACAAGCGCCCCTGTATCGGATTAGAATTCCGCACCATTTTTAATCAAAGCTGGTCATTTTGTCTCCAGCGATTACTGAACAACCCCTGAGGTGAAAGGCATATGCCAGTAGTTAAAGTACGTGAAAACGAACCATTCGACGTAGCACTGCGTCGCTTCAAGCGCTCTTGTGAAAAAGCAGGTATTCTTTCTGAAGTTCGCCGTCGTGAGCACTTCGAAAAGCCAACTACCGTTCGCAAACGCGCTAAGGCTGCCGCTGTTAAGCGTCACCTGAAGAAGCTGGCTCGTGAGAACGCACGCCGCGTTCGCCTGTACTAATTACGATTAATACAGGAATTGTGAAATGGAATTGATAAGTCGCATTAAGAGCGAACAAATCGTAGCGATGAAGGCGAAAAACAAACCTCGCCTTAGCACTATTCGTTTGATTATTTCTGCAGTAAGACAACAAGAAATCGACGGTCAGAAAACGCTGAACGACGACGAAGTGTTGGCAGTGCTAGTCAAAATGGTTAAGCAACGTCGCGATTCCGTTTCTCAATACCAGTCAGCAGGTCGTGATGACCTTGCTGATGTGGAACTGGCTGAAATCTCTGTTTTGGACGAGTTCATGCCACAACCACTCAGCGACGACGAAGTGGATGCAATGGTTAAAGATGCCATTGCAGCCTCTGGTGCGAGCTCCATGCAAGACATGGGCAAAATCATGGCCATCCTGAAACCACAAGTTCAGGGCCGTGCTGACATGGGAAAAATTAGCCAATTGGTTAAAGCTAATCTGGCGTAAATTTTTTCCAACCTGCAAACAAGCCGTGCTATCCAATTGCGGAATGCGCGGCTTGTTCGTATCTTATCGGTAGTAAAATGTCGTCATGCTTATGCATGTGCTAGCATTAACCGACTCGCCCAAACTCATCAAACAAACAATAGGTTATGGCAGGAAAAATCCCACGTGCTTTCATTGACGATCTACTCGCCCGACTGGACATAGTCGAGCTAATAGACGCACGTGTGAAACTCAAAAAGCAAGGCAAGAACTACGGCGCCTGCTGCCCTTTCCATAACGAAAAAACACCGTCTTTTTCCGTCAGCCAAGAAAAACAGTTCTATCATTGTTTTGGTTGTGGAGTGCACGGCAATGCCATCGACTTCATTATGGAGTTCGACCGTCTTGAGTTCGTTGAAGCCATTGAAGAGCTTGCCTCTCAACTAGGCCTTGAAGTACCTCGAGAAAACGACAATGGCGCGCCGAAAGGCCCGTACGCACGTAGCGATCAGAAACGCGACCTTTACCAAATGATGGGGCAAATTGCCCAGTTCTATCAAAGCAGCCTGCGCACAGAAGCAGGACATGTCGCGATTGACTATCTAAAAGGCCGTGGACTGTCTGGCGAAATCGTACAAAAGTTTGGTGTTGGTTTTGTTGCCGATGAGTGGGATCAAGTTCGAACCCGTTTTGGTCGAGATAACGAGAGCCAGAAGGCACTGGTCTCAACCGGCATGTTGATTGAAAACGACAATGGCCGACGTTATGACCGATTCCGTGGACGTGTCATGTTTCCCATCAGGGACAGACGCGGTCGCGTGATTGGCTTTGGTGGTCGCGTGTTAGACGACGGCACACCCAAATACCTCAACTCACCAGAAACGCCCATATTTCATAAAGGGCGCGAGCTCTACGGGCTTTACGAAGCGCTGCAAGCGCACCGTGAACCCAAACAGCTCATGGTCGTTGAAGGCTATATGGATGTGGTCGCGCTGGCACAGTTTGGTGTGGATTATGCCGTTGCCTCCTTGGGCACAGCCACCACCGCTGAACACATGCAGACCTTGTTCCGTCAAACCTCCAACGTCATCTGTTGTTATGACGGAGACCGCGCAGGACGCGACGCCGCATGGCGTGCCATGGAGCAAGCCCTGCCGCACCTGAATGACGGACGCCAACTCAAGTTCATGTTCTTGCCTGATGGCGAAGACCCAGACTCCATGGTACGAAAAATAGGAAAAGACGCCTTTGAAGCCGATCTTGCCGCCGCAATGTCGCTTTCAGAGTTTTTGTTTTCTACGCTTATGGAGCAGGTTGATAGCAGCAGCCAAGAAGGTAAAGCGAAATTAACCACGCTCGCCGTACCATTGATAGACAAAGTGCCCGGTGGCACATTAAGACTCTATCTCCGTAATATGCTTGGACAAAAGCTCGGTTTACCTGACGAACAGCAACTTGAAAGGCTGATCAGTCAACAAGGTAAAACTCAGGCTCGCAAGCCATTACCCGAGATGAAACGCACGCCGATGCGTGAGGTCATTACTTTGTTATTGCAAAACCCAGGCTTTGCAGAATCACTTCCCCCGCTAGGCGGAATGGATGACCTCAACATCCCAGGTCTTAAATTATTTACAACCATGCTTGAACTCTGCTTGCAGCGTCCCAATATTACTACAGGACAGCTGCTCGAATTCTGGCGCGGCACCGATCAAGAAGCATTGTTAGCCAAGTTAGCCAGTTGGGAACTCCCCATCACCGAGCACAATGCGTTAGATGTATTTTTAGACTCACTGGACAAGATTCTTGCGCAGTGTGTCTTACAGCAAATAGACAAGTTACAAGCAAAAGGCAGAAGCGTCGGCTTATCAGCCGAAGAACAGCGGGAGTTGCAGTTGTTAATATTCAACCGTCCCGACTAGAAAGTAGTCAGCACTATTGTAATTTGCTAGAATTGGAAGTTTGCGCTCCCGCATACTAAATTCTTCACTCAGACCCGAAGTTGGATATCGTCTATGGATCAAAATCCGCAGTCACAGCTAAAGTTGCTTGTCGCAAAAGGTAAGGAGCAAGGCTATCTAACCTATGCAGAAGTTAATGACCACCTACCAGAAGACATTGTCGACTCCGATCAGATAGAAGATATTATTCAGATGATCAACGACATGGGTATTCAGGTAGTGGAAACCGCTCCTGATGCCGATGAGCTGATGATGTCTGAAACTGTTGCCGACGAAGATGCCGTCGAAGCCGCAGCTGCAGCATTATCAAGCGTTGAATCTGAAATAGGCCGTACAACAGACCCCGTGCGCATGTACATGCGTGAAATGGGTACCGTTGAACTGCTTACTCGTGAAGGCGAAATCGACATCGCCAAGCGCATCGAAGACGGTATTAACCAAGTACAGGTTTCTGTCGCCGAGTTCCCAGGCTCAATCAGCTACTTGCTCGACCAATTTGACAAGGTTGAAGCAGAAGAACTCCGTCTAACCGACATCATTTCAGGCTTTGTAGACCCAAGCCAAGAAGACATCGCACCAACCGCAACACACATTGGTTCAGAACTGAGCCAAGAAGAGTTGGACGATGAAGATGACAATGATGACGAAGACGACGAGGAAGAAGAAGACACGGGCATCGACCCGGAGCTTGCTCGTGAAAAGTTCAACGAACTTCGTGTTTCTTACGAGAACATGCAAGCCGCGATTCAGAAAAACGGCCGCTTCCACGCAGACACCGCAGGCTCAGTTGCCGAATTGTCTGAAACGTTTAAGCAATTCCGTCTGATCCCGAAGCAGTTTGATCGCCTCGTTAACGAAATGCGCAACACCATGGATCGCGTACGCACGCAAGAGCGTCTTGTTATGCGCCTGTGTGTTGACCAAGCAAAAATGCCGAAGAAAACCTTCGTGCAATTCTTTGCTGGCAACGAATCTTCAGACGGTTGGCTAGACCAAGCATTGGCATCAGATAAGCCATATGCAGACCGCCTGAAGCAATACGAAGAAGATCTTCGTCGTTGCGTACAAAAACTGAAAATCATCGAAGACGAAACCGGCCTGAACGTTGAGCGTATCAAAGACATCAGCCGCCGTATGTCTATCGGTGAAGCAAAAGCACGCCGTGCGAAGAAAGAGATGGTAGAAGCAAACTTGCGTCTGGTTATCTCTATCGCGAAGAAGTACACCAACCGTGGCCTACAATTCCTGGATCTGATCCAAGAAGGTAACATCGGTCTAATGAAAGCGGTCGACAAGTTCGAATACCGCCGTGGTTACAAATTCTCGACGTACGCAACGTGGTGGATCCGTCAGGCAATCACACGTTCAATCGCTGACCAGGCACGTACCATTCGTATCCCTGTTCACATGATTGAAACCATCAACAAACTGAACCGTATCTCTCGTCAGATGCTTCAGGAGATGGGTCGTGAGCCACTGCCAGAAGAACTGGCAGAGCGCATGCAGATGCCAGAAGACAAAATCCGTAAGGTACTGAAGATCGCCAAAGAGCCAATCTCCATGGAAACACCAATCGGTGATGATGAAGATTCGCATCTGGGTGACTTTATCGAGGATACCACCCTCGAACTACCCATGGATTCAGCAACCATGAACAACCTACGCATGGCAACCAGCGAAGTACTTGCTGGCCTAACGCCACGTGAAGCGAAAGTTCTGCGTATGCGCTTTGGTATCGACATGAACACCGACCACACGTTGGAAGAAGTGGGCAAACAGTTCGACGTAACGCGTGAGCGTATCCGTCAGATTGAAGCGAAGGCACTGCGTAAGCTTCGCCATCCAAGCCGCTCAGAAGTGCTTCGTAGCTTCCTAGACGAATAATTCGTCTGGTTCGAACGTAAAAAATGAGAAGGCGAGCACAGCTCGCCTTTTTCATATCCAAGAATCGGTTTAAGTGGCTAAAATCCATACTGATTAGGGCATGGTTGCGGCTAGACACCCTATCCACGTTCCCCTATAATCAACCGCCTACACGGCCCCTTAGCTCAGTGGTTAGAGCACTCGACTCATAATCGATTGGTCCCCAGTTCTTATTGGGGGGTTGTACTGAGGTTGTACTTATAGCCTCGAAAAGTAGTTAAGTAGATTTGTTATCATTTAACAATGGCAACTGCATAAAAAATGCTGATATACTTCTCGTAAATTAGCAAAACAATATGGCCCCTTAGCTCAGTGGTTAGAGCACTCGACTCATAATGATTTGTGACCTATGTTAGTAATAACATATGGAAAAATCGGATGAATTGCTGGAAAGCTACAGGATAGTAAATTATCCCAAGCCAATCAGCAGCCAAGCCTTTCAAGCGTGAAAGGAAGGTTCAGAGACTAGTTGGTTCAGCACGATCTTGCTGTGTAAAACAACACTAGCGTCCGACATCCCACCGCAATGCGAGGATGATGATATAGTCCAGCCCTTTACGAAAGTATTGGATAAACTGAATCGATTGGTCCGCAGTTCAAGTCTGCGAGGGGCCACCAAATTTACCTTAATCAATTCAATTGGTTAAGAAAAAAGAATCCTATTGGGTTCTTTTTTTTTGCCTAATGATTCTCTATCATCCCCCCTCTCAAATGTAACCTCATTAGAGTTACACCTACATATATAACCTTTCAGGGTTAAACAAAACTCATCCCCCTTAAAACAGACGAAGTTAAGGCTGTATTTGGAATGTGTTTAGTACTTGCCCTTACGTCTATTTATCAGTACCTGCTTTTATCCAATCAGATGCTATAAGTCGAAATCGTACCAATTCGATTTATAGTCCCCTCTCTCTGCCTCTAGAAGACCTTTGTACTCTTCTAGAGGTAGAGCATGACCCAAGACGTTTCAAACAGCTTCGTTTTGGTTCTGCGGATTTTTTATATCTATACATAGCAGAAAGTAAAAAGTTAAATAATCGAGGAAAATTTAACCAGCCATGATGCTAATGGTGTTTCCACACCCACATCAGACCGTTTTGGTTAGTCACAACGACACGCATTCGTATCCTACCCAATTCAGGCTAATTTATTCCGAGCTATCTCTAT
>JBELME010000149.1:8179-9797 GCA_042096095.1 Enterovibrio sp. | reverse complement strand
TTGATCTCGTTTGCACTGCTTGCGTCAGGGTCTTTGCGGTTTGTGGGTTTCCCTGAACTGGATGGCGACATCGTGGAAGCGCGCATTATTTTACCGCCAGGATCCTCGCTGTCACAAACCGAAAAAGTGGTGGACACGTTAGTGGCATCTGCGGTGCGCATTGGCGATCGCATGAGCGAAGAAAACAGCGAGCCAGAGCATTTGATTTCGCATATCACGCAGCAATTTAATGCCAATGCGGATGCCGATGAAAGTGGGCCGCATATCGCGACCGTGCGGTTGGATTTACTGAGCGCAGAAATTCGAAATACCCTAATTGATGATTTTGCCGTTGCGTGGGAGCAAGACATTGGCGTGTTGACCGAGCCGATTTCCTTGGTGATTAAGCAGCCAGCCATGGGGCCGGGTGGACGAGACTTCGATATTCGATTGCAACACGACAACTTGGATGAACTGAAGCAAGCGTCTGTGGAGATCCAGCAATTCATCGCCCAGTTTGAAGGCGTGTCCGGCGTGCTTGATGACATGCGCCCCGGCAAAGAAGAAGTCAAAATTACATTGCGTCCTGGCGCAGAAGCCTTTGGCATTAATGGCCAAATGATCGCGCGACAGCTTCGATCTGCGTATTTCGGGCAAACCGCGGATGAAATTCAGGTCGGCCCAGAAAGCATCGAAATTGATGTCAGACTGGATAAAGGAGATGCGAGCAGTCTGAAAGGGCTGGCGAATTTCCCGATAGTGCTGGGGGATGGCAGCCAAGTGCCACTTTCCACGGTGGCTGAGCTGAACTATCAGCGCAATTATGTGCGTATTCAGCGCATTGATGGTCTGCGTACATTGAGCGTGTACGGTGATGTCATACAGAGTAAGGTCAGCATTGGTGATGTGCTGGCACAGCTAAAAGTGGAGTTAGTCCCTGAGCTAAAAAAACAGTACCCAGGGCTGAGAGTGTTATTTGAAGGACAAAGCCAAGACGCGGCAGAGACCCAACAATCGATGGCTATCGGATTTGCGATGGGGCTGTTCGGGATCTTCGTGATTTTGAGTTACCAATTCCGCAGCTACTTAGAACCGTTTGTTGTTTTGTTGGCGATCCCGCTGGCGTTGATCGGCGTGATTTGGGGGCATTGGCTCCTCGGTCACCCATTGAGCATGCCAAGTATGTTGGGTTTTGTGTCGTTAGCAGGGGTGGTGGTCAATGACTCCATCTTGCTGGTGCAATACATTCGCCATCACCTCGATGAGGGCGAAGACATATACGAAGCGGTTGTGCGCGCCAGTCAGGAGCGTTTCCGCGCCGTATTCCTCACGTCGTTGACCACCGCCGCAGGCTTGTTGCCGCTGATGTTGGAAACCAGCCTTCAAGCGCAAGTCGTGAAGCCGTTGGTGATTTCCATCGTGTTCGGTATTTTCGCCTCGACGATGTTGGTGTTGTTTATGATCCCTGCTGCTTACGCAATCTTGGCGGATTTCGGCAAAGTGAAACGACACGCGCGCTTGGTCTAGAAAGCAGGTGTGAGGTTAGAGGGGCGAGAGACGAGATTTGAGTCTCGAGTTTCGAGTTTCGAGATAAAAGACTAGAGATAAGAGCTATTCTCTATTCTATATTCTATATTCT
>JBELME010000149.1:0-8079 GCA_042096095.1 Enterovibrio sp. | reverse complement strand
TCTCGTCTCTCGATCTTAAATTTCATCAAGACGTCTGCAAAGCGTCACAGGACTGTCACCCCTCACTTCTACGCTGACTTCGTAACATCAATAAAAGTGGAGTTGATGCATGCGAAGTCTCGGCACTATTCAACGGGTTGATCAGGCCGTATCGACCCTATGTTTAAGTCACAGGTTCAGCCCATCAGTGGCCCGCGTGTCACGTTGTGTGTCAAAAAGTGGGGATGGACATTTCTATCTCGCGATTGGTCTTTTACTTGCCGTCAGTGATGGCGATAGAGGCCTTACTTTTCTGCTCTGTGGGTTGTTGGCATTTGCCATCGAGTTACCCATTTATACCTCTTTGAAACGCAGTTTTCGCCGCGCAAGGCCGTCACACTTACCGGCTTTTATTACCCCTTCCGATCTCTACAGCATGCCTTCTGGGCACACAGCGGCGGCGTTTCTCATGGCGATGCTACTGAGCCATTTTTACCCTGATTTGGCAATGCTTTATTGGAGTTGGGCGGCTGCGATTGGTTTGTCGCGCGTATTGTTGGGTGTGCACTTTATAACCGATGTATTGGTTGGGGCAGCGCTGGGTGTCGGGATTGCGAGCTATGCGCTGACCTTTTCGTTTCCCGTTTGAATGCAGCAAAAGAGAGAAAATGAATGAAGATTCTTTATGGTGTCCAAGGTACGGGTAATGGACACATATCACGCGCGCGTGCGATGGCGGCAGCGTTTGCAAAAATCCCCAATGTGAATGTGCAGTATCTGTTTTCAGGTCGGCCTGAAGCGAACTACTTCGACATGGCGGTGTTTGGTGATTACCTCGTCAGACACGGGTTAACGTTCGCAAGCCATGAGGGAAAAGTGGATCTGCGCAAAACGGTCTTGAACAACAATGTCTGGCAGTTTTTGCTCGATGTGCGACAGCTTGATGTGTCGGGCTACGATCTGGTGATCTCAGATTTTGAGCCAGTATCCGCTCACGCCGCAAAACGGCGCGGCGTGCCGTCATTGTCGATCAGTCATCAATCGGCGTTTACCTTCGATGTGCCGATCTACGGCCAAGGGCTGTTCGATAAGTGTGTTATGCGTCATTTCGCGCCGACAGATCTTAAAATCGGTTTGCACTGGTATCACTTCAACCAGCCTATCTTGCCGCCGATCATCGACTTGCCAGACGCTGAATTGTCCCATTCAGGCCCAATTTTGACGTATTTGCCGTTTGAAAAGTTAGAGAAGGTGCTTGGCACGCTACAACATTTCTCACACTCATTTATTTGCTTCCACCCTGACTGTAAATCGGCAAGCCGACAAGGAAATGTGGATGTTCGACCGCTAAGCAAGCACGAATTTCATGAGGCGTTGATGCAATGTGATGGCGTGATTGCTAACGGCGGGTTTGAGCTCCCATCAGAAGTGTTGTCTCTGGGGAAAAAGCTATTGCTTAAGCCATTAAGTGGCCAGTTTGAACAGCAAAGTAACGTGGCAACACTGGATATGCTTGGTTTGGCGAGCGCGATGAATACGTTGGATATTGAGGTGATCAGCCGATGGCTGACGAAAACCGACAGCAGCAAAGTCACGTATCCCGATGTGGCAAGCGCGTTAGCAAAATGGTTGGCAGAAGGTGATATGGAAACCTTGCCAGCGCTGCGAGAACATCTTTGGTCTCAAGTTGAATTTCCTGAGCATGTCACGGATTTATTATCAGATTTTTGGCCAAGTCAGCAACGAAAACGCGCCATGTTCAGTCTGCAACTTTCTGCGATTGCAAATAAAAAAGCACGGCAACATTGATTAAATGAATGGATGTGCAAAATGTCAGTAAGGCATTATTTTTAGATCTAAATGCCTGTTATTTAATGTTTTACATGAGTGGTTTTTAGGTTTTTTAAGGGGGGCTGTACACAAGGTTTTATAACGATTTACTGGGGTCATATCATCAACGTATGTTACTAAATTGGCATCTTGGTCAACTGTTGTTCAGTTTGCGAATTTATACTGCACGTTCATCAAGGCAACGAGTGATTGACGTTTATTTGAAGTACTGTCTTGCCGCGATATTGAACACAACTTCTTCGGCAAGAAGTTGCACGCAAACGAACGGATAGAACGTTTTACACTTTGCTACTCCTCAAGGTTTAGATATGACACAAAAAGAGTTGGTAAACGCTTCAGACAACCGTACAGATACAACACTGCGTAGTGTGGATCTGAATCTCATCACTGTATTTGACGCTGTGATGCAAGAGCAAAACATTACTCGCGCAGCACAAAACTTAGGTATGTCACAGCCAGCGGTAAGTAACGCGGTATCTCGCCTTAAAGTTATGTTTAACGACGAACTTTTCGTACGGAATGGTCGTGGTATTAAGCCAACACAACGCGCACGCCAATTGTTCGGCCCTATTCGCCAAGCGATTCAGTTGATCAAAAACGAATTACCGACGTCCGTCTTTCTACCTGAGACAAGCTTACGCACCTTCAAGCTGGCCATTTGCAGCCCGTCTGACATGCGTTTCGCACCCCAAATTCTAAACACCATCAGCGCGATTGCACCGAACGTACAAGTGCAAGTTGAAACCGAGTTTGACCGCGATATAGCGCGTAAACTGCGTTATCAAGAAATCGACTTCGTGATTGATTACATGCACTTTGGTGAAGCGGGTTTTAGCAGCACTGAAATGTTCAATGATGAGCTGGTGGTGGTGGCAAGCCAGTCTCACCCGCGTTTAGGCAATGCGATCACCGCGAAAGAACTGCAAAACGAATCTCACGCGGTATTGAAACGTAACGGTGAAATGCAAGGCTACGCCGAAGCGCTATACCGCGACGGTCGTTACCGCGAAGCATATCAAGGCGTAAGCTTGAGTAATATTCTTTACGTGGTGAGTCAGTCAGAGCTGATTGCTGTCGCACCGCGTTGGATGATCGAAACCGGTCATCACAGCGACAACCTCAAAATGTTACCGCTGCCGCAAGACAATAACCGCATCAGTGGCTACTTGAGCTGGCATGCATCGGCTGAAAAAGACAAAGGTCACTTGTGGATGCGCGACCAATTGTTGTCGATTTGTGGTAACTCGTTAGCGTAATTTTTGCGCTCATATTAAAAAGCCAGCATGCGCTGGCTTTTTTTGTTTCTGGCGTTTTTTATAGATATAGATTGTTACACTTTTCCATGATTTGAGAGAACAGGTGCACTCTGAAATGAACGCTGTTCAGCAGAACAATCGTTCGATTTTTAGCCAAATTTAAGCGGATTTGCTTGTATTTACGAGGTGAAGCATTACACTGCCTGAAAGTTTGAGCTAACACATGTAAGCTCATTTTAAAGCGACCCCCCACTTTGCATTCTTGGGGCGATTGATGTGCTGAGAGAGAATTGAATGGCGCTGAAGTTTCATATCGTGAACCGCATCCGTGAGCAAGTTATTGCTCAAGGTGAAAAGACCGCACTCCGCTTCCAGACCGAAAAAGGTTGGGGTGACATTAGCTGGCGTCAGTTTGGCCTAGACATTGATGCGATCGCGCGTGCGCTGCTTGTATCAGGGCTAGCGGTTCAGGACAGGGTGGGTATCTTTGCGAATAACTGTGCAGAGTGGACCATTGCAGATATGGGTGCACTGCAAATCCGTTGTGTGCCTGTGCCTATTTACCCAACAAACACCCCAGACCAAACCGCCTACATCTTAAAAGATGCGGGAGCACGTGTTCTGTTTGTGGGTGATCAAGCCCATGCTGACGCAGCAATGTCGATTGCTGAACAATGCCCAGCACTTGAGCACATCATCAGCTTCAATGAGAACGTTAATTTTGCCGGTCACCCAATGGGAATGAGCTGGAAAGCGTTCATCGCATTGGGCAATGACAATGTTGAACAGGAAATGCAGACACGCATTGCTGATGCGTCGATGGATGACCTAACAACCCTGATTTACACCTCTGGCACCACGGGCGAGCCAAAGGGCGTGATGTTGGACTACGCAAACTTTGCCGCACAGCTTGAAAGCCACGATCAAGTGCTTTCTATCAGCGAAAACGAAGTATCATTGGCGTTTCTGCCGCTGTCACACGTGTTTGAGCGCTGCTGGACACTGTTTGTATTGCACAACGGTGCGACCAACTGTTACCTTTCAAACACCCATGCGGTGCGTGACGCGCTGCAAGACGTGAAACCGACCGTGATGTGTGCGGTTCCGCGTTTCTACGAGAAAATTTACAGCGCCGTGCACGAGAAAGTCGCAACGGCGAGCCCTGTTAAGAAAGGCATGTTCCGCGCTGCCGTGGCGATCGGCAACAAGATGTCTGAAACCTTACAGCAAGGTAAAAAACCATCAGCCATGCTTACAGCCAGCTACAAAATGGCGGACAAACTGGTATTGAGCAAACTGCGTCAATTACTGGGTGGTCAGATTAAAATGATGCCGTGCGGTGGTGCGAAACTCGAGCCTGCGATTGGTCGTTTCTTCCATGCTATCGGTATTAACGTTAAATTGGGTTACGGCATGACCGAAACCACCGCGACGGTATCGTGCTGGGACAGCGCAACGTTCGATCCAGATTCAATCGGTCTTGCGATGCCAAATGCGCAGGTGAAGATAGGTCAAAACAACGAAATTCTTGTGCGTGGCCCAATGGTAATGCGCGGCTATTTCAATAAGCCGAAAGAAACGGAAGAAACCTTCACGGAAGATGGCTTCCTGAAAACTGGCGATGCGGGACACATTGATGCAGCAGGTAACCTGTTCATTACCGACCGTATCAAAGAGCTGATGAAAACCTCTGGCGGTAAGTACATCGCGCCACAGGTTATTGAAGGTAAGTTAGGTAAAGACCACTTCATAGAGCAAATCGCCGTGGTGGCAGATGCACGACATTTCGTGTCTGCCTTGGTGGTACCTTGTTTTGAAACCCTAGAAGGTTGGGCGAAAGAGCTAAACATCAAATATCACGACCGTATGGAATTGATAAAACACAGCGATGTGGTCGAGATGTTTGAAGCGCGTATTGCCGAACTACAAAAAGAGTTGGCGAAGTTTGAACAAGTGAAAAAATTCACCTTGTTGCCGAGCGAGTTTTCTATGGCACATGGCGAGTTAACGCCAACATTGAAATTACGTCGTAAAGTGATTCTAGAGCGCTATAAAAAGCAAATTGAATCAATGTATAAGAAGCACTCTTAGTCGAATACACGACGTATTTTCAAGTAAGCTAAAATACACAACGCAGAGGTGAAAATCTCTGCGTTTTTGTTTGTCTCAAAAATGATATATATATAAAGAAATTTCTTTTTCCACCCGATCTAGCCAGATTTTCGTCCCAACACAGCAAAAAAAGACCTTTCAGTACGCTGTGTTTTCACTTCATAGAAACAGTAAATCTCGCTTATATTTCTTTTTATGGTTTTTGATTCTGAGCTGGTAAGGCTTTGTAGAGTCTTTAGTGATGAAAAGGTAATGAAGTAGAGTTTTTATATAAATATTGGTTATCCAATAGACAGATTTGCTAATAAAGCGTTAAAGTTGGGTCTGCTTTAACAACCGCAAAAAAACGGTTTTTTACCGTCTTTTCTTAGCGCGTTTAAGCAGTGCTGTTTTGATTCTTGTTACGACCGGAATCAAAGGCATAGCTGGCATGGATGGCAGCAGGTAAGACGTCACGTTGGCATCCATCACTAGGCTACAAATAAGTCCTAATACTATGCATACATGGAGGCATATAGTGGAAATGTTATCAGGAGCCGACATGGTTGTTCGTTCAATGATCGACCAAGGCGTAAAACATATATTTGGGTATCCGGGCGGATCGGTTTTGGATATCTATGATGCACTGCATGAGAAAAGTGATATCGAGCACGTGCTCGTTCGTCATGAGCAAGCAGCGGTTCACATGGCTGATGGTTATGCCCGTGCAACTGGCGAAGTAGGCGTGGTACTGGTCACCTCAGGACCCGGTGCAACCAACGCCATTACAGGTATCGCAACTGCGTATTACGATTCCGTTCCTATGGTTGTGCTTTCTGGTCAGGTCATGAGCAACCTGATTGGTAATGACGCTTTCCAGGAATGTGACATGGTGGGTGTTTCTCGTCCTATCGTAAAACACAGCTATTTAGTGAAAAACGCGGAAGATATTCCGAAAATCATCAAAAAAGCCTTTTATCTTGCATCGACAGGCCGTCCAGGACCTGTGGTTGTTGATCTGCCAAAAGACATGCTGAACCCAGCAAATCTTTATCCGTATGAATACCCAGAAAGCATCTCTATGCGTTCTTACAACCCGACAACGACGGGTCATAAAGGACAAATCAAGCGTGGCTTAAAAGCCCTGCTTGAGGCGAAAAAGCCAGTGCTTTATGTGGGTGGCGGCGCCATCATCTCTGAGTGTGGCGAGCAAATTAAAATGCTGGCAGATACGTTAAACATTCCTGTCATCAGCACACTAATGGGCCTAGGTGCTTATCCGAGCACGGGTGATAAATCGCTGGGTATGCTTGGCATGCACGGCACCTACGAAGCCAACATGACGATGCACAATTCCGACCTTATCTTTGGTATCGGTGTACGTTTTGATGACCGAACCACCAATAACGTCGAGAAATACTGTCCGAATGCCAAGATCATGCATATCGACATTGATCCATCCAGTATTTCGAAAACCGTCTCGGTAGACATTCCTATCGTTGGCTCTGCAGATGCAGTACTGAACACCATGCTGAAGATTCTTGTTGAGCAGGGTGGCACGAACGATGCTGCCGCGCTCGAGGCATGGTGGAGCAATATCAATGTTTGGCGCGATCGCAAATGTCTGGCGTATGAAACCAATAACGAGCGCATTAAACCGCAAGAAGCGGTTGAAGCGGTCTACAAGCTAACGAACGGCGATGCATACGTGGCATCGGATGTGGGCCAGCACCAAATGTTTGCTGCGCTTTACTACCCATTTGATAAACCACGCCGTTGGATCAACTCCGGTGGTCTTGGCACCATGGGCTTTGGTCTTCCAGCCGCAATGGGCGTGAAATTTGCGCTTCCAGACGCTGAAGTCATTTGTGTTACTGGTGATGGCAGTATCCAGATGAACATTCAGGAACTGTCTACCGCCTTGCAATACGACATTCCCGTCAAGATTATCAACCTCAACAACCGCTTCCTCGGTATGGTGAAACAGTGGCAAGACATGATCTATCAAGGTCGCCACTCGCAATCGTACATGGATTCGGTGCCTGACTTCGCTGCGATTGCAGAAGCTTATGGTCACGTGGGTATTCGCATCAATGACCCAGCAAAACTTGAAAGCGAGTTGGCACGTGGATTGGCGATGAAAGACAAACTGGTCTTCTTTGATATCAGCGTTGATGAAACCGAGCATGTATATCCAATGCTGGTTCGAGGTGGTGCAATGAACGAAATGTGGTTGAGCAAGACGGAGAGAACATAATGCGCAGTATTTTATCGGTTTTAATGGAGAACGAACCAGGCGCATTGTCCCGAGTTGTTGGTTTGTTTTCTCAGCGCGGTTACAACATTGAATCTTTGACGGTGTCGCCAACAGACGATCCAACACTGTCTCGCCTTAACATTACCACCACCGTGGTGAAAGAGTCTGAGCGTGAGCAAATTGAAAAGCACCTTCACAAGCTGATCGACGTACTGAAAGTCAGTAATGTCACCGAGTCAGCTCACATCGAACGTGAATTGGCGATGGTCAAAGTGAAGGCGTCTGGCTTTGCGCGTGCTGAAGTGAAGCGTACTGCTGATATCTTCCGTGGACAGATCGTGGACGTGACCAACTCGCTTTATACCGTTCAGCTAGCGGGCACGAGCGAAAAGATTGACGCTTTCATCTCTGCGATGAAAGACGTGACTGACATCATCGAAGTCGCACGAAGCGGTGTTGTGGGTATTGCTCGCGGTGAACGTGCCTTACGTCAGTAAGCGTATCGTCACTGCTTGATACCACAAGCAGCTTGCACAAGAAAACCGATGGCGGAGACGCTGTCGGTTTTTTTGTGGATGAAGAGCGGGGGTAGAGCGGGTCCTAGGCCCTTATATGGACTCCCTCGGTGATTCAACAAGAAGCTTT
>JBELME010000148.1:0-9850 GCA_042096095.1 Enterovibrio sp. | reverse complement strand
GCTCAACATAGTGATAATGTTTTTAATTCAATATTATTTCTACCTAGAAGGGTGTAGGCTGAGTAAATAGATTAGGCCAGTTGCACATATGTGGGGAATAAATACGCTCAGAAAGAGGTTGCTAGTGCAGCTATTTCATCGTAAATGCCTTTGAAACAGAAGGCTATTCCTGCAAGATTTTGCCTTTAATTGAACGCATTTATAGCCTCTGAGAACGAGCATCGCTAGGTTTTTTGGGTATAAAGCATCAATGAAGAAGTAGTTAAGTATTAATAATGTTCATTTTGTTTGGGACCTAACAGTATTCTTCCAGAAGAATGTGCAACATCTTCAGTTTGATAAGAGAAGTGGAGTTTTTCTTTCTCTGCGTGCCATGTGAGAGTCAAGGTGACGACTGCATCAGGTACAATGGGGTCTTGAAATTTGATCACTTCCATACCTGAAAACACACCTATTAAACCCAAAGTATCCTTTGCGAAGCGCAATGCAAGCTCGATTTGAGCAACACCAGGCAGTATTGAAAATGTGGGGAAATGTCCTTTGAAGTATTCAAGATCTGTATCCATTTTCAATATTAACGTTGCTGAATTCTCACATAGGGATGAATCGAGTAAAGTGGGTTTTTTTAGCATGATTGGCCTGTTGTTTCTTCCTTGATGATTCCATTGTGAATAAGGTGTGAATCACATGCTCTTGTCGTTTTCCCTGACTATTTTGTGGGATGGCGTCGACAAATCGAAAGTGACGAGGAATGGCTATTGGCTCTAACCAAGCTCGAAGTTGCTTTCGCAGAGAAAGCTGAAACGTCCCTTTTCCTATCTTTTCAATTTCTTTTTTCCCTTGAGGGGATAGTGTTACAGCGGCTGCAATGACTTGACGTTCTTCAACGGACAAGACTATCGAGGTGGCGTCCGAGATCCATTGACTCTCGCAAAGTCTTTGCTCTATTTCAAATAACGAAATACGTTTTTCTTCAATTTTTACCACTCGGTCTGCACGGCCCTTCAGGGCAAATTGCGAATCGCAGATTAGCTCGCAAAGATCGGCGGTTTTATACCATTTATTCCCTTTAATATAAGGGGAAAGAACCATTAAGCATCCCTTGTCATCTAACTTCGTTTGAATGTCACTAAAGAAGGTCCAAGGTTGCGTTTCAGCGTGTTGCTCTCTAAAGCCAATACCTCCCGTTTCTGTACTGCCATAAACTTCTATAGGGCGTTGACCTAAAACGGCTTTACTCTGGCTCGCTGATTCATAAGGTAATGGCCCTCCAGACGAAAAAACAGCGCGATATTCCCCCCGCGTGGTTTGATCTTCTAGACGTTTCAGTAAGGCAGGGCTGCTTATCAACGTGATGTTTGACCCTGCTGACGCGGTAATTTGTTCTGGATAAACCAAATCATGAGAAAAGAACGGACGTCCGGCACTTAATGGCCAAAGGACACGGAATAATAATCCATAGATATGTTGATGAGAGACGGTACTGTGAACCGCCGTGTTGGCTAGCAATGTGCCACATTGATCTTCCAGCTGATTTAACTCTGCTTGGAGCTGGCTAAGCTGTTTGAATATGGCTTTTGGCGTTGAACTTGACCCTGATGTAAACAACGTCAAGCTGATATCTTTGAAGGGTTGAAGCTCTGCTGCTTGGGGTTTGAGCGATGCATCATCCATGGGTAAAGAAATGGCGATTCTGTGCGTCGGTGGGAAAATGCGTTTATCATGAATGATAGCGTCGAAATGAGGACATAACTCATCAAGCGCTGCGGGTTGCAGGTTTCCAGGAAGTATAATGTCTTTATTAGCATGGCAAAGTGCAAGAAACGCGGTTGCGAACAAGTAGCTGCTATCAAAAGCGAGTGCCCATCGCTTTTCCTCCGAGTGTTGGAAAAAAAACGTCAGTGATGAAACATCATGCTGAAACTGTGCCCACGTTGTCGTGCCATGTTTACAGTATGCCACTGGATAGCTTTGTTGGCGTTTGGAAGATAGCAAATGCGAAAGAGCAGTAAGAGGCATGAGAAAGCTTTAATCCTTTTTTTAGAATAAAAACGTGTACTTAATAGCATTTTTTCATAACGCCATACAGTCGTAAGCTATTTAAGCGATGTCATCAAAAACGGATGAGATGAAATGTGTCCAGCTAACGACTTTTTTGAAAGTGTCAGTGCCAAATAATATTAATGGGTAGACTATTAGCCGTTACTTTATTTTTCATTTTTATATATAAATTGAATGCAACACTTAAACACTTTGCGTTTTAAGTTCAAGTGTTGCGATTAATTAAATGATTTAGTGGTTTATATACTGAATCATTTCACATTGATAGTATTCATAAGTAAAGTGGATTTATATCAATCAGCGAGTACTCGTTTAGATTTCACTTACTATTTTTTTATGCATTCTGAGCAGAGATAAATGTAACCAAGTTATTAACCGAAGCAAAATGCAGTCGGGCATTGTTGTCATCAGCATCAAGGACCACGTTATATTTTTTTTTGATAGCGAGCCCAAGCTCAAGAGCATCTATTGAATCCAAGCCAAGTCCCTCACCAAAAAGTGGTGCGTCGGATGGAATATCATCCGTGGTGAGATCTTCTAAGTTCAAAGCTTCTATGATTAGCTTTTTTATATCATTATGTAATGTATTCACCATAGCCTTCTTATGTTGGTTGTATGTTTGAGAAATTTTCGCTTTAAAGAATGATTATTTTTATGTCTTTTTAATATTCCAGTGCCAAGATTGGCGAGTACTGTCAATTTGAAAGTCGTACCACTCTCCTAGCCACTTTGAGTAGAAGGAGAGCGCCTGTGGCAATGGTTGTTCTTTTTTTTCCGTTAACCTTGGTTGCAATATGTCGCGTTTAATGGAAACGTCATCACCATGGGTAAGCAAAAGACCCAATGCATAGGGTTTAAACATTTGCTTTTCAAATTCGTCATAGGGGTGAGGGAGTGGCGCATCGAAGTCGACAACAAGGACTTGGCTGTTTTTGTGTTCATCGAGGAAAATACTTGCCTCGGTCAATGCACAATGAAATGTATCTTCACATGCGGCTAATGAAGTTGCAGGTACTTGCATGCTATTAGCAATGGTAAATAAACCTGCTGCTGTATTATGCACTGATTGCGAGAATGCGGTTGGGGAGGCTGGTTGGCCTCGTTGAATTTCTTTTAGTAGAGAGGTTGAGCGTTCGAGCTCCCCATGACGACTTGCAAAGATCACGAAGTCCACCTTCGATTCTTGCGTCAATTCACTAGCAACTTGTACAGCAAGCTTACTAATGGTGCTCATTCTGCGTTTCATCATCGCAGGGATAGCATTGCATTGCGGTAAGGATCCACTGTCTGGCCATCTGTGATTTTGAGTACGCCAAAGCTCCCATGATTCTGGACTTTCCAGACCTAGTGATAATGCGTGCAATCTCTGAAGATTGAATTGAATACTACTCATCAGGAAAACGATAATGTCGTTGTCTGTGTCATTGACCAATACCACTAAAATCAGAAAGATAAGTTATATACAATCATATCGTAATCTCCTATTTTGGTAACCAAGCGTACTTTTAAATAACAAGGAGTGCGTCGGGAAAAATAAAAAAAATCTGACTATTCTTACATTGAGTGTCTTGTTATTTAGGGTTTAACGAGTTTTTCCGTTTATTCAGGCCTAAAAAAAATCGACAGCATCCTGTCGATTTTCAAGGTGTACTCATACCTAATATGTCTAATGTTTAACCATTTAAATAAGGCTCAGCTTGTTGGAGAATGTTGTCCAGCTCATCCATCAACTCAAGCAGTTCAGGCTCCACATCTTCGATGGATGCATTGGCTTTGAGCGCGCTTTCTAAATCAAAACAAAGCTTTTTCAACTTAGGCACACCGCTGTATGCACAGCTGCCGTGAAGCTTGTGGATCACCGGCAGTAAATCAATCACTTCGCCGTTCAAACTTCGCTGAACAATGTCTTCCACTGCAGAGAATGAACGCACCAACATGTGCAGCATTTCCTTGGCTAAGGCTTCTTTGCCCGCCGCTTGTTTCATGGCGAGAGACCAATCGACGCTCAGCGACATGTTGCCGTTGTTCGATGCTATCAGCGGCGTGGTGGGCTGAAACGCGTCGGCGTGTGTGTGCGTCCATTGATGCAGCACTTGCTCAAGAATGTGTTCTTCAATCGGCTTGGTGAGGTAGTCATCCATGCCTTCAGAAATTAATCGCTCACGTTCGCCCGACATTGCATGCGCTGTCACAGCCACGATCGGGGTGTACTGATTGAGCGGTGTTTTACGAATTTCCTGACTTGCTGTCACACCATCCATCTCCGGCATTTGAATGTCCATCAAGATCAAATCGAAGTGGCGCTCTTTGGCTTTTTCTAACGCCGTCGTGCCGTCCGATGCAGTGACCACATGGGCAACGCGTTCCTTGAGCAAGGCTGTGATCAACTTGAGGTTGGCAGGATTATCATCCACGGCCATCACAGTCACGGGCGTTTTGCTCAAATGCACTTCGGTGACAGGTGGCAGCAGTTTGAGTTCTTGAACCGGTCCTTGGAGTTGCTCAATCAACTTACGCACCGAAAGTGGTTTCGCCAAACAGGCGGCGACACCAGATTGCAGAAGCTGCTCTGATAGCGCCAGTTCTGTCGTTGGCAAACAGAAAATCACTTTCTCTGCCACGTCGTCAGCGTTGCTTGCCCAATCGAGCAATTGTTCCGGCTCTGGCACATCGTTGGCGTCAATGCAGTAAAGCGCGAAGGTGGTGCGCTCGAAGGTGTCAGGTCGCTTCGGATAGCTATGCACGACCAGACCAAGCTGGGTCAATCGTTCGCTCAACACATGTCGGCTTTCGCCATCCGGTTCAATCAATAGCAGCGATTTGCCTTGAAGGGCGGTGCTATCAATGGGCTGAATCAAGGGCAGATCGGTATGCATCAGCGACAGGGTAAACCAGAAGGTTGAGCCCTGATGCAATCGGCTATTGAAGCCGATGTCGCCACCCATTTGCTGTACTAGCTTCTGCGTGATGACAAGGCCAAGGCCTGTACCGCCATAACGGCGGCTGATGCTGGTATCAGCCTGACGGAAGGCTTGGAACAACTGGGCTTGTTGGCGTTCAGAAATGCCGATGCCGGTGTCGCGGATAACAAACTGAAGCTCAAGGTTTTCGTCACGGCTCTGTTTCAACTCCACGCTGACATTGATGTGGCCGCGTTCGGTGAATTTGGTGGCGTTACCGATAAGGTTCGTCAGCACTTGCTGGATGCGAAGAGGATCGCCAATCACACCCGGAGGGATGCGTGGGTCAATGCGAAGGTTCAGCTCCAAGCCTTTCTCATGAGCCATTGGCGCGAGAAGGCGCATCACTTCATCGAGTGAGTCTTCAAAATCGAACGGAATGTTTTCCAGCAGCAATTTGCCTGCTTCGAGCTTAGAAAAGTCGAGGATGTCATTGATGATGGTCAGCAAGTTATTCGCCGATTTCTCAATGGTCAGTAGGTAATCTTGCTGGCTGCTGCTGAGTTGGGTTTTCAACATTTGGCGCGTAAAGCCGATGACCCCATTGAGCGGCGTACGAAGTTCATGGGACATGTTCGCCAAAAATTCCGACTTCACCCGCGCGGCTTCCTGCGCATTTTTCTTCGCAATATCGAGCTCGACATTTTGAATCTCGAGCTGTTCGAGCGTTTCACGAAGATCGGATGTTGCTTGGTCGATGCTTTGCTGCATTTCTAAATGGTATTCAGACAAGGAGATCGCCATGGCGTTGATACCGTTCTTCAAGGTATCCAGCTCACCCAATAATTTGCCTTCAATCCGAACATCGAGATGCCCACGACGGATGCGGTCGATCATATTTACCATTTGGGTGATGGGATGAGTGACATCCATCAGCAAGCGATAAGCGAAGAAGCTCGAAAGGATGATGCCGAGCAGCAGCACGACACATACCGAAATGACTTCTTGGTATTGTTGCAATCGCACCGTGGAGAGATCCATCTCCATGGCGATGTAACCAATGGGTTGCTCGTTATCAAGATTGGTATTGAAGCGCCCTATGGCGCGGATTGGGGCGCGAAGTAACAGGCTATCTTGAAGGCGAACCACTTGAAGTTGGTTTGGGATCGGTAAGTCTCGCGGCACGGCGAGAGAATCAAGGTTTCGGTGATAATTCGACGTCACGAAGAGATCATTTTGCCTTGAAAACACCGCAATACTGCGCACGTATTTGCTGTGTTGCTTGTGAGTATGGCCAATTAATCGGCGCACGTTTTCGCGGCTCTCATTGGCAAGGCCGATTTCACTGGCGATGGCCAAGGGCTCAATAATGGCCTGACCGGTGACGCTGAGTTGATTCTCAAGTTCTTGGTAGCGATTTGAAATGAAAATCGCACTTAGCAACACACCGACAATCAAGGTCGGTGCTATCGTGAGGGTTATTACTCTGGCGCGAAGTCCGTATTTGGTCATGCTGCTTGTTCTGTGGGAGAATTGACGTCATTTTTAGACGTACCTGAGTTATATTCTAACCCCTCGATAGAAGTCTATGCCAAAGCTGTCGGCGATAATTCAGCAGGTTATCACAACTGTCTGGTCGTCAATACACGAATCACTGCTGTCAGCCTGATACCTTTTGGGCTGATTTGACGAAGTTGGAACACATACATGGCGCGTTTTTTTAAGCCAGAGAAGAAAAAATCTCTCGATACCAAACACAAATCACTCAAGGTTGAGCGTCTCGATCACCAAGGCGATGGCGTTGCCTTCGAAGGCAAGAAGCCAGTCTTTATCGCGGGCGCGTTACCGGGAGAAGAGGTGTTGGCGCAATTGACCGAAGACAAACGTCAATTTGCCCGTGCCAAGCTGATTAAAGTGGTATCGCCGAGCGCAAAACGTGTCACCCCTTTTTGCAAACTGTATCGCCAGTGCGGTGGTTGCAACCTGCAACACCTTGACCACGATGCACAGATTGCGGCCAAGCAAGATACCTTGTCGCAGCTGATGAAAAAGTTCGCTTCGGCAGAATTGGTGCAAGATGCCCCAGTCATCTCCCGTGGTGAAGGCTATCGCCGTCGTGCGCGTTTAAGCGTAAAAGTCAGCAAATCTGGCGAGCTTGAAATGGGCTTTCGTCAGCGCAGCGCAAAAGACATTGTGACGGTTAAGCACTGCCCTGTGTTGGACGCAAAATTAGATGCATTGCTTCCGCCGCTGTATGACGTCATCAACGCGTTACGTGGCCGCCGCATTATCGGTCACATTGAGCTGGTGGATGCCAACGCGGAGGGTGTTCTTTTGGTGCGTGCGGTGAAGCATTTGCACGACGAAGACGTATCTCGCCTTCAATCTTTCGCAGATGAACATGCACTGACGTTCTACCTTCAGCAAGGTGATGACGAAACCCAGCGTTTGCGCGGTGAAATGCCTGCATACGGCTTGGACGATCTGACGCTGTCGTTTGAACCTCAAGACTTCATTCAAGTGAACGCGAACATTAATGAGCAGATGATTGCGCAATCACTGGAATGGTTGGCGCTTGAGCCCACAGACAAGGTTTTGGATTTGTTCTGTGGCTTGGGCAACTTCAGTTTGCCGATGGCGAAACACGCAGCCTCTGTTGTGGGTGTTGAAGGTGTGGATGCCATGGTGCAACGCGCGAGTGACAACGCTCAGCGCAATGCGCTGACAAATGCCGAGTTCTATCACGCCAACCTTGAGCTAGACGCCAAGGACACCTCGTGGGGTAAGAAGCGTTACAGCAAAATTTTACTCGATCCAGCACGTGCTGGCGCTTTAGGGGTTATGCCATATGTGGCACAATCACGCGCTGAGCGAGTGGTCTATGTGTCTTGCAATCCAGCGACGCTGGCAAGAGACAGCCAAGTGTTGCTCGAAAATGGATATACGTTGGCTAGGTTGGGCATGTTGGACATGTTCCCACACACCGGGCATTTAGAGTCGATGGCGTTATTCGTCAAAGCCTAAACCGCTCGACACCGGCAACCATGAAGGTTGCCGGTTAAAGGATAAGAAAAAACAGGATAGTGAAATGGTCGCAATTCGTGGCGCGCACCTTAATGACAATAAAGAATTTGTTCTTGAAAGCTGGGTAAAAAGCCTAGCGCAAGACTCCGCGGTCTCTCAGGCTCTGACCGATACCTATCATTACTGCCAAACCCTTGGCGATGAAGACACGCTTGCACTGCCGTTGTGGTGTGGACGTGAGATGATAGAGATCCTCGTGACACTGAGTATGGACAAGGAAACGTTGGTATCTGCATTGCTCTTTCCCGTTGTGGAAGAAGGACTGCTGGATAGCGCAACGTTGGCAGAGCACTATGGCGCAACCATTGCCAAGATGGTTGAAGGCGTGCAAGAAATGGCGGCAATCCGTCATTTGAACGCGACAACAGAAGAAGCCGCCACCTCCGCACAGGTCGATAATGTTCGACGCATGTTGCTGTCGATGGTGGATGATTTTCGTTGCGTGGTCATCAAGTTGGCTGAGCGTATCAGCTACCTCCGTCAAGTGAAGAACGAACCGGATGACGTTCGACAAGCCGTTGCGAAAGAGTGTGCGAATATCTACGCACCTCTCGCAAACCGATTAGGCATTGGTCAGCTGAAGTGGGAAATTGAAGATTACGCTTTTCGCTATCAGCACTCTGCAACCTACAAACAAATCGCCAAGCAATTAGCTGAACGTCGTATTGATCGTGAAGAGTACATTGATACCTTCGTGACGGACTTGCAGCAAGCGATGGGCGCATCAAACATCAACGCGCAAGTGTATGGTCGACCAAAACATATTTACAGCATCTGGCGCAAAATGCAGAAGAAGAGCCTCGATTTCGATGAACTCTTTGACGTGCGCGCCGTGCGTATCATTGCTGACCAGCTACAAGATTGTTACGCCGCATTAGGTGCGGTGCACACCAAGTATCGCCACCTTCCAAAAGAGTTTGACGATTACGTCGCTAACCCGAAACCGAACGGCTATCAATCGATTCACACTGTGGTACTTGGGCCGGAAGGCAAAACGGTTGAAATTCAAATCCGCACCAAGCAAATGCATGATGATGCGGAACTGGGTGTTGCAGCGCACTGGAAGTACAAAGAAGGCGCATCGGCGGGCGGCCGAAGTGGTTACGACGAGAAAATCACTTGGCTGCGTAAACTGCTTGATTGGCAAGAGGAGATGTCAGACTCCGGCGAGATGCTGGATGAGCTTCGAAGCCAAGTCTTCGATGATCGTGTTTACGCCTTTACACCTCGTGGTGATGTGGTCGATTTGCCGATTGGCGCAACCCCGCTCGACTTTGCTTACCACATTCACTCTGAAGTGGGGCACCGCTGCATAGGCACCAAAGTGGAAGGGCGTATTGTGCCGTTCACTTATCACCTGCAAATGGGTGATCAAGTCGAAATCATCACCCAGAAAGAGCCAAACCCGTCGCGTGACTGGTTAAACCCGAGCTTGGGCTTCGTCAATTCGGGGCGTGCTCGCGCCAAGATCAACGCATGGTTCCGCAAGCAATCACGTGAAAAGAACATGATTGCGGGCAAAGAGATCCTTGATGCCGAGCTGGCGAAAATTGGTGCTGTCAGCAAAGATGCTTCGCTGGCGATGAAGCGCTTTAACATGAACAGCTTGGAAGAAGTGTATGCCGGTGTCGGCAGCGGCGACTTGCGCATCAACCAAGTGGTGAATTACATCAACTCCTTGGTTAACAAACCGACCAAGGCAGAAGAAGACCAACAGCTTCGTGAAAAACTCGAGCAGGCTGACACGTCTTCAGCGCCGAAAAAACCGCGTCGCGATGCGGTGGTGGTAGAAGGGGTTGATAACC
>JBELME010000147.1:0-9882 GCA_042096095.1 Enterovibrio sp. | reverse complement strand
GATCCACGCCATAGCCTAATGCCAGGCTATAGCCGATCGGAAATGCCAGTGCTGCGGCGGCGTTATTGGTCACAAGTTCCGTCAGCACCAAGGTGAGGAGATACGTCGCAATCAACGCGCCATATACGCCCCACCCATTAAACAAATAGATAAACAGATCGCCCATACGGGCAGACATACCCGTTTCAATCATCAACTGTGCCAAGCTCAAGGCGCTGCCAACTATCACAACAATTTCAACAGGGAAGCGGCGTTGCAACTCACCCAAATTGACCACACCCGTCAGTAACAACACCGTCAAGTACGCAGCGAGTCCATTGAGCAAAGGTACCCACTCTAACAGCGCAGAACCGATCACTGTGGCAAACCCGGCTAACACCCAAGCACTCATGGCACCATCTAAACGCGCGCTTGAATCAAGGCCATTCACCAACACGAATTCACGTTCGAGCTGTTTTTTCTGAGTCACAAAGCCTTTACCTGGCACAATCACCAAGGTGTCACCCGCAAGCAGTGTAATGTTGCCCAATCCACCTTCAAGCTTCTCATGTCCACGGCGAATTGCGACCACCACAGCATCAAAGTTTTCACGGAATTTCGCTTCTTTCAGGGTTTTTCCTAAAATCGAAGCACTGTGGCTCACGACCACTTCCAGCAAATTCTGTCCGTTGATGTGATGCTGACCAAAAAGCGCCAGTCCTTCAATTTCTTGTAACGTAGCAACACTCTCTACGTCACCACAAAATTGCAGCTTATCGCCTTCTTTTAGCACCATGTCTGGGCAAACAGGGGCAATCAATTCACCATCGCGAACCACTTCCGCCAGATACAAACGACGTAGTGCACGAAGGCCATTGTCTGACACGGTACGGCCTGCAAGTGGCGAGCCAAGTTCGATTGCAGCTTCCAACACATACGGCAGGTCATCTTCGCTTTGGTCATCATAGTCAGGCAGCAAATAACAAAATGGGATGAGCACAAGTAAACCACCCGCGAGAACCGCAAGGCCAATGGCTGACGGTGCAAAGAAGCCAAGGCTAGGTAAACCTGTGCTTTCCACAAAGCTATTGATGATAAGGTTGGTAGACGTACCAATCAGCGTGAGGGTGCCGCCAAGAATCGCCGCGTACGACAAGGGGATAAGAAGACGCGACGGCGCATGGCGACGGTTTCGTTTTACAGCACCAATCAAAGACACGACAACCGCCGTGTTGTTGGTAAATGAACTCAATACGGCGGTAGAAAGCCCAAGCTTTGCCACCACAGTACCCAATCGACCACTGGCAAGTTGCCCACTCACCCAACTCACGAGGCGCGTTTTTTCAAGCGCTGCGGAAGAGAGAATAAGCAGAACCAAGGTGAGCAGGGAACTGTTGGTAAAGTTCCCCGCCAATGCCTCGATTTTCACCAGTCCAGATTGAAACGTAATGAACGCTGCACCAGCGAATAAAATGGCAGGTTTGATTTTGGTAAACACCAACCCTGCCACAATAGCCAGCAACAGACCTGATACCAGAGACTGATCCCAGCTCATGGGAATTACCCCAACAACTTACTGATATCGCGCGCATTCCAATGTGGGAAATGCTTACGAACCAGCGCATTGAATTCAACTTCAAACGCCGAGATGTCAGTACCTTGAACAGCCGATGCCTGATCTTCAAGCAGTTCGCTGATCATGCCTGCACCCACGGTCACGTTAGTCAAACGGTCAATCACAATGAAACCACCGGTGTCGGCACAGTCTTGATACAGATCGAGTGACACACACTCCGTCAGTTCCACTTCACACTCTGCAATGCCATTAAGAGCAAGGCTGTCAGTATCAAAGGTATCTAACGAGTTGATGTCGACTTGGTGACGAATTTTGCTCACCGAACCCACGGTTTTCTTGCCCGCGACTTTGATGTCGTATTGACGACCAACCTCTAGTGGCGCTTCATCCATCCACACAATGCTCGCTGCCAGCTTACTGGTGGCCTTTTGCGTTTCAGTGGCAGGAACAATCAAGTCACCACGGCTGCAGTCGATCTCATCTTTCAACGTGATCGTCACTGCTTCGCCTGCATGGGCAAACTCAAGATCACCATCGAAAGTGACAATGCGATCGACCGTTGAGGTTTTACCTGATGGCAGCACTTTCACTTCATCGCCAGGGCGGATTGAACCACCTGCAATGGTGCCAGAGAAGCCGCGGAAATCGAGGTTAGGACGGTTCACATACTGCACTGGCAGACGGAACGGCCCTTTGTCTTTGTCGCTGCTTACGTCCACGGTTTCCAGCATGGTCAACAGCGTGTCGCCTTGATACCAAGGAGATTGTGCGCTGCGCTCAACCACGTTGTCGCCCTCAAGGGCTGACAAAGGCACAAGCTGAATATTGATGTTACGGTTCAGCTTCTTAGCAAACTCCAAGTACTCCGCTTTGATTTCTTCAAAGCGAGATTCTTCAAAGCCCACCAAGTCCATTTTGTTCACGGCCACGATGAAGTGGCGAATGCCCAACTGGCTCGCGATGTAAGAGTGACGACGGGTTTGATCCAACACGCCTTTACGCGCATCAATCAAGATCACCGCCAGATCACAGGTCGATGCACCGGTGGCCATGTTTCGGGTGTACTGCTCATGCCCTGGGGTATCAGCAATGATGAATTTACGTGGACGCGTTGAGAAGTAACGGTACGCAACGTCGATCGTGATCCCTTGCTCGCGCTCTGCTTGCAGGCCATCAACCAACAAGGCCAGATCAGGCTTCTCGCCTGTCGTACCCACTTTTTGGCTATCAGAGTGGATCGCCGCAAGTTGATCTTCATAAATCTGGTGTGAATCGTGGAGTAAGCGGCCGATAAGGGTACTCTTACCGTCATCCACAGAACCACAGGTTAGGAAACGCAACAGGGATTTATGCTGATGCTGATCCAGATACGCTTCAATGCCTAGCTCGGCAACTTGTTGTTCAATTACGCTGTTCATGCTTAATCCCTTAGAAATATCCCTGACGTTTTTTCAATTCCATTGAACCAGACTGGTCGTGGTCAATCGCACGGCCTTGGCGCTCACTTGAGGTCGCCACCAGCATTTCTTCAATGATGCCCGGCAAGGTATCTGCCGTGGATTCAACCGCCCCCGTCAGTGGATAACAGCCGAGTGTTCTAAAACGCACACTCTTGTATTCAACTTTCTCGCCTTCGCGCAATTCCATGCGGTCGTCATCAACCATGATCAGCATGCCGTCACGCTCAACCACAGGGCGAATTTCTGACAAGTACAACGGTACGATATCGATGCCTTCTAGGTAGATGTATTGCCAGATATCAAGCTCCGTCCAGTTCGACAGAGGGAAAACACGGATGCTTTCGCCTTTGTTCACTTGACCGTTGTAGGTGTGCCAAAGTTCAGGACGTTGGTTTTTTGGGTCCCAACGGTGGTTCTTGTCACGGAAGCTATAGACGCGCTCTTTTGCACGGCTCTTTTCTTCGTCACGACGGGCTCCACCGAACGCTGCATCAAACCCATATTTGTCGAGTGCTTGTTTCAAGCCTTGGGTTTTCATGATGTCAGTGTGCTTTGAAGAACCATGCACGAATGGGCTACAACCCATTGCAAGGCCTTCAGGGTTTTGGTGAACCAACAGTTCAAAACCATGCTTTTTAGCCGCACGATCGCGAAACTCAATCATTTCTTTGAATTTCCAATCCGTGTCGACGTGAAGCAATGGAAACGGAATTTTACCCGGATAAAACGCCTTGCGCGCAAGGTGAAGCATCACAGAGCTGTCTTTCCCGATGGAATACATCATCACGGGATTATCAAATTCCGCCGCCACTTCACGAATGATATGGATACTTTCTGCCTCAAGCTGCTTGAGGTGGGTAAGGGTCTTGGCTTCCATTCTTTGATATTTCCTTAGCCTAAATTAACCACGGCTGGAGCGTGAATATCACCCGCCGTATTGAAGGATTGCTTTCCAAACCAGTTCAACTGGTCAGCAAGCTGTACAACTTCGCCGACAACAATCAGTGCAGGAGACCCAACACCTTCGGCCAATATCGACAGCTCGCCCAATGTACCTGTATAGATTTTTTGATTAGTTCGAGTGCCGTTCTCTATGATTGCAACGGGCGTCTGTGGGTCACGCCCATGTTGAATTAATTGCTCTTGAATATGGGCACTTTTCATCAAGCCCATGTAAATCACCAAGGTTTGACGACCACGCGCCAACGTAGACCATCGGAAGCTGTCGTCTTCTTTTTTCAAGTGACCCGTGATGAACATCGCTGTTTGCGCATGGTCTCGGTGTGTCAAAGGAATACCAGCATAGGCCGTTGCGCCTGCCGCGGCGGTAATACCAGGTACCACTTGAAATGGTACGCCCGCTTCTTGAAGCACCTGAAGTTCTTCACCGCCACGACCAAACATGAACGGGTCGCCGCCTTTCAAACGCACCACGCGGTGACCTTTCTGGGCGTACTTCACCAACATGGCGTTGGTCTCTTCTTGTGACACACTGTGGTAGCTTGCGCGCTTGCCCACACAAATCAGCTCGGCATCACGGCGGCAAAGCTCCATGATTTCGTCAGACACCAAGTAGTCATATAGCACCACGTCCGCTTGCTGCATCAATTGCAGGGCGCGCAGCGTCAACAAACCAGGGTCACCCGGGCCTGCACCAATCAAGGCCACTTCACCTTGCAGTGACACACCGGTTGTCAGTTTTTCCAGCTCCGCTTTTGCGCCGTCTTCATCACCTGCCGCCACCAGTGAGCTAAAGCGACCATCAAACGCCATTTCCCAGAACTTTCTGCGTCCGTTCAGGGTGGTGATTTTCTTTTTCAAGGTGTCACGAAACTCGCCGGCAAGCTTTGCCATTCGGCCAACATGAGAAGGAATCAGGGTTTCAAGTTTTTCGCGTAACAAACGCGCTAAGACAGGGGATTTACCCGCAGAAGAAATCGCAATCACAATCGGGCTGCGATCAACAATAGAAGGAACAATGAAGCTGCATTTTGGTGTGTCGTCCACCACATTCGCCAGAATGTTTCGCGCATTCGCCGCTTGCGACACCAGCTCATTCACCAATGGATTATCCGTGGCAGCAATCACCAAAAACATGGATTTCAAATGCTCAGGTGAAAAGCCTTCTTGCACCCACGTTAACTCACCGCGCGCTGCTGCTTCGGCCACTTCATGGTCAGCATCCGGCGAAACAACGGTCACCGCTGCGCCAGTTTTCATTAGCATGCGTGTTTTGCGCCAAGCGACTTCCCCGCCGCCAACCACTAAACACGGTCGGCCTTCCAGCTTCGCAAAAATCGGCAAGTAATCCATAGTGAGCGTCCTTTCAATCCTTTGACCATCACTATAAAGAGTTGCTGATATTACTTGAAATTCTAAAATTTCATTTTTTATAACATTTTGGTTATTTAACACCTTTCTCAAGGCTAAAACAGGGGCTGTGGCAAGATCACATATTTCATACTTAACGGTGCGCAAAGCGTGAGCAATATTGAGATTAATTAAAAATCGAGATCACACTAATCAATGAAATGTAACCTCTATCGCTGTCTACTATGCACAATATGACCAATTCTACTTTTTGCATAAAAAAGTAGGTAATGCCCCTTTGTCGTAGATCCTCAGGAGACACACATGACACTTTCACCTCGACCACTCTCGATTGCTGTTTTATCCGGTTTGCTTGCAATGGCAAGCCCAGCGATGGCAGAGACCATCAAGCTGCGTATCATCGAAACCACTGACATTCACACCAATGTGATGGATTACGATTACTACAAAGACAAGCCGAGCGAGAAAATCGGGTTAGTCCGCACCGCCACCTTGGTGAAAAAAGCCCAAGACGAAGTGAAGAACAGTGTACTTGTTGACAATGGCGATCTGATTCAAGGCAGCCCAATGGGCGACTACATGGCAGCTAAAGGCATTGAGAAAGGTGAAATCCACCCTGTTTACAAAGCCATGAACCAACTGAACTATGACGTGGGCAACATTGGTAACCACGAATTTAACTACGGCCTCGACTTCCTCGACCGCACCTTAGAAGGCGCAAACTTCCCTTATGTGTCGGCAAACGTATTCGATGCTCACACGGGCAAATCGTACTTCACGCCATACATCATCAAAGAACACACCATGACGGACACCGATGGCAAAGCGCATCTGGTGAAAGTCGGCTATATCGGTTTTGTGCCACCACAAATCATGGTGTGGGATAAGAAAAACCTCGACGGAAAAGTGATTGCGAAAGACATCAAAGCCACCGCAGACAAGCTAGTGCCTGAGATGAAAGCCAAAGGCGCAGACGTGATTGTCGCCATTCCGCACTCAGGGTTATCGAAAGACGAATATAAAGCCATGGCTGAAAACTCGGTGTACTACCTCGCCGACGTTGACGGCATTGATGCCATTGCCTTCGGTCACTCTCACGCCGTGTTCCCGGGCAAAGGTTTTGATGACATCCAAGGCGTCGATAACCAAAAAGGCACCATCAAAGGCGTTGCGGCCGTCATGCCGGGCCGCTGGGGTAGCCATGTCGGCATCATGGATCTTCAATTAGATAAGCAAGGCGATGATTGGGTCGTCACACCAGTGCAATCTGAATCTCGTCCGATATTCGATGGCGAATCTATTGCAGCAGCCGATCCTGCGATGCGCAAAGCGCTAGAACACGATCACAAAGCCACCCGCGCTTTCGTCAACCAACCGATTGGTAAAGCCAATGACGTGATGTACAGCTTCTTGTCACTGGTTCAAGACGATCCAACGGTTCAGATCGTCAACCTCGCGCAGAAAGATTACGTTGAGCGCTTCATTCAGGGCGATCCCGATCTTGAAGGCATTCCTGTGCTTTCTGCCGCTGCACCATTTAAAGCCGGTGGCCGTAAAAACGATCCGGGCAACTACACGGAAGTCGAAGCAGGCGAACTGACCTTCCGAAATGCTGCCGATCTTTACCTTTACCCAAATACCTTGGTGACATTGAAAGTCACAGGTAAAGAAGTGAAGGAATGGTTAGAGTGCAGCGCCGGACAGTTCAACCAAATAGATCCGACATCAACCGCTCAGCAATCGTTGATCAACTGGGACGGTTTCCGCACATATAACTTTGATGTTATTGACGGCGTTAACTATCAAATCGATGTGACCCAACCAGCACGCTACGACAGCGATTGTAATCTGGTAAACCCAGATGCAGAACGCATCAAAGCGCTGACCTTTAACGGCAAGCCAATGCAACAGAGCCAACCCTTCTTGGTAGCCGCGAACAACTACCGCGCATACTTGGGTAAATTCCCAGGAACAGGAAGCGATTTCATTGCCTTTGCCTCGCCAGATGAAAACCGTACTGTGGTCGCTAACTACATCAGCAGCGTAACAAAAGAAAAAGGGGAAGTGACGCCAACCGCCGATAACAACTGGACGTTCGCCCCCATTGAAACTGACACCACGCTAGATGTGATTTTTGAAACATCACCAAGCGAGAAAGCGGCAAAATTCATCAACGCCAAAGGGCACTATCCGATGGAAAAAGTCGGCGATGATGATGTTGGTTTTGCGCAATACCGAATTGACATAGCGAAATAATTAACAACCTGTTAAATCAATGTTTCATTAGTGAAAACAATTGAATTTAGTGGAAAAAAACCGCGGCCTAAGCCGCGGTTTTTTATTATCGTATCAAGCAGTTTTGGGTGAAATGGACTAATAAGGATAAAGGCGTGTTTACTTTTCTTTTTTATCCGACCAAAGCAGCGCCTAGACAACCATGACACGCCATAGACAAGAAAAGTAAGCGCGTTGACGCCCAAGACTTTTAACAATTATTAGGATAACAAAACCATGCAATGGATAACCTTGACCTTCCGTCAGTTGTCTACGCGGCAACTGTACGATTTACTTCGATTGCGTACCGATGTGTTTGTTGTTGAGCAGAATTGCCCATACCCCGAACTCGACGGCCACGACCTGCATCCTGAAACCCGGCATGTGCTCGGCTATCGTGATGACAAGATGACGGCCTATGCCCGTATTTTGCCTGCGGGTCTCACCTACCCTGAAATGAGCATAGGACGCATCGTAACGGCGCGTACAGAGCGCGGGAATGGCTGTGGCAGCGAACTGGTAAAACACGCACTACGACAAGCACAAGAGGTGTGGCCGGACGCGCCAATCACCATCGGGGCGCAATACCATTTACGCAAGTTCTACCGTCAACACGGCTTTGAAGAAATTTCGGAAGAGTATTTGGAAGACGGTATCCCGCACATTGACATGCGCAGAGTGGGCATCACTTCCGCGGCATAGCGTCAGCGGTTGAACGCAAGCAACGCGAACAAGCCGTACAAACCATCAGGGCATGAAGATCTTCATGCCCTGATGGTTTGTCGTTTTTGGTTACTGGCGCACTATTTACGGCGTGCAAAGCTACCATCAGACAATCGGAAAAAGATCACCGAGGTGTCTTTCGATACCTCAATCTGGATCATGTCCAACTCACCTTGCGTATCACGCTTAAAGCGCAGTAACTGCCTAGGCTGAATGCGGCTCAAGGGTTTGTCGTCCCCTTCAATGGCTGAGATCGCGTAGAGGTCAGGCAAAGGCAGGTTTTGTTGCCTGAAAATGTTCGACAGCGTATCGCCCCGCGCCACTTCGTAATTGACCCAATCCGTATTCACGTTTTGCGGTGTATTCACATTTTGCTGCGACACCGTTTGGGTTGAACTTGCTTCTGAACCATTTTGGCCAAAGCCGTCATCTTCTGTAGGGTCTTGGTTTTCAAACGTCAGCGGCAACGAAACGCGTTCGCCATTCGCGGTGGTTTCTGGCACTGCGGTATCGTCACTTGATGGCCATAGCAAGAGCACCACGAGTAGCCCTGCGAGTGCAGACACGCCAATGCGGTGTGGTTTTGGCAACGCCTCCCAATAGGGCGTTACACGGGCAAAATAAGGTTTAATTGTTGCCATTCCTTTTTCAATGGCAGCCTTCACAGCATCGCCCATAGGCGGCGTTGCTGCTTGTCCCTTTTCGCGTTTTCCTTTCAGGGTCATAACCTCTCCCAATTTTCCCATCGGGTAATGAAGGAATCTGTTTATCTATCAATGATTCATTATGAGTGCGTCTTACCCGCGTCGCATAAACTAGCGTGGGTATGTCAGCGTAATGTCAGCCACTAAAAGCTTCGCGCATCATCCGTGTCGATTGGCTAACATTTGTACTTTCCAGCATCTTTAATGAGGAATCAACCTAAAGCTAGATTTGTCCGATCCAACCTGCTCCTGTATCCTTCAAACACTTTATACCCAAACTACATCCAGATGTAGTTTGGGTATAAACCCACAAACGAAAGAGAAATGACATGTCTGATGTAAAATTGGAGACCGTAGAGCAGAAAGCAAGCTACGGCATCGGCCTACAAATGGGTCAACAACTAGCAGGTAGCGGCCTCGAAGGTCTAAACGTTGACGCAATCGCGAAAGGTATCGCAACCGCTCTAGCGGGTGACATGCCAGAAATCGAAGTTGACGACATCAATAACGCACTGCGTGAACTGCACACTCAAGCAGAAGCAGTACGTCAAGAAGCGGCAAAAGCTGCAGCGGCTGACGGCGAAGCGTTCCTTGCGGAAAACGCAAAGCGTGACGAAGTGACTGTGACTGAATCAGGTCTTCAGTTCGAAGTGCTTGTTGAAGGTACTGGCGAAATCCCTACCAGCGACAAGCAAGTGCGTGTTCACTACCACGGTATGCTGACTGACGGCACTGTGTTCGACAGCTCTGTTGAGCGTGGTCAACCTGCTGAGTTCCCAGTGACTGGCGTTATCCAAGGTTGGGTTGAAGCTCTACAAATGATGCCTGTTGGCTC
>JBELME010000146.1:0-1771 GCA_042096095.1 Enterovibrio sp. | reverse complement strand
CTTCCGATTCCACAGATAGCGGCGACTTTGACGCTTGGAATCGCTCACTCGCAACAACTTCTGACATGAAGACAGTTTCACGACTGGTGTTTGGAAGCTCCAAACCGATGTAAGGCTTACCAGGGATGACGTCTACCACGCGCACCGCACTGGTCGACAAGGAACGTGCAATATCTTTCGACAAACCCATGATGCGGCTGACTTTCACTCCGGGCGCAAGCTCCAGCTCAAAGCGTGTAATCACCGGCCCCGGGAAAATCCCTTTGACGGTAACTTTGATTTTGTAATCTTCAAGACGCGTTTCAATCAGCCTTGCTTGATATTGCAACTCTTCGTCAGACGCACGGGTCGCGGTTTTACGCGCAGGATCGAGCAAATCTAACGTAGGTAGCGGTTCTGCAGGTTTTGGCAGGTTTGGCTCATCCTTAATCAAGAATGGGTGCGTTGCGCCTGCTGCATTTTTCTGTGCTTCTCGAATGGTTTCGAGGAACGGATCTTCATCATCATGGATCACGGATTGTGCTTGGGCACGGTCAAGCTCTGACATACCATCGGTATTGCCGATCGCAATCTCTCGCGCCGCGGCATCACTGTGCGTCTCATCAACCGCTTCCCATTCAGCTGGCGCGTCTACAGCTTCGCGATAAGCGGTATTGTCTGCCGCACCAAAACCTTCTTCGTCTTGTTCTGGTGAATTTTTCAGAGCGTCACTCTGAGCGACATCGCTTTGCGGTGCAGCATCAAAGTGTGGGGCTAAATCCGGCGTGAAACCTTCGTTTTCATCAATATCAAACGGTGGGTCATCGCGATCATTCACGTCGAATGAAGGTGCTGCATCATCTAACACATGCTCATCCGGCGCTATTCGTTGCTCAACAGTCGGCGCAGAAGGCGACAGCACAATATCGTCATGCGCCTTGTCAGAGGCATCATCCTCAACGTTGGCATCACCAAAGCTAATGGTTGGTTCTTTTCGCTCTGCGGATTCACCCGCCAATGCAGCAGCAGAAATAGTTGCGGCAATGGCCGCCGTCACGGGCACAGGGCTTACTGGGCTAGGAGAAGAAGCCGCATGAATAATGGGCGCTGGAGCGCCTTCTGGTGATTCAACCCGCTGCACCTTGTTCAGTGCCGTCAAATCTGCCAGTTCACGGCCGTTGTTCGTTGCTTGTTGCGCAAACAACGGATCATTTTTATCCGCATCCGACAATTGAACGCTTTCTGACGTATCTACCGTGGAGCCGAGCGTTTGAGGTTTATCGCCACGTGCGCGGTTAACAACCCACGTTGCCGCAGACAAGGTTTTCTCGCCCAAGGTATCAACAATGGTTAACCATGAAATGCCCGTGAATAGCGTGAAACCCGCTGCCCAAAGAAACAAGAATACGAGGGTGGTTCCTAGAATGTTAAAAAGAGGCAGCGCAATGCCTGACAGTACATCCCCCACTACCCCACCGGATGAGAAATACCAGAAATCATCGAAGTTTAAGTCTGCAAGGCCACAACTGGTCAGAAACAACAACACCACACCAAGAATGCGCGTAGCGATAATCGTGTAATTTAAAGGTTCAGCCTCGCCACGGCGGCGGAAAAACACCCAACCACCAAGAACAAGCAGCAGTGGAAGTGGGTACGCTAAGGTGCCGAGAGAGAAAAAGAAGGTATCTGCCACCCAAGCACCAAATGTGCCTGCGGCATTTTGAACTGGGCCATCCCATGCGGTTTGAGACCAAGATGGATCTGCGGAATCATAACTGAGGAGATCGGAAGA
>JBELME010000145.1:0-10011 GCA_042096095.1 Enterovibrio sp. | reverse complement strand
GTTGTGTGCCCGTGTTCGGCAGGATCGCTCGCTGCGATTGCCCATGGTATGTCAGATAACTTGGCTGAACGCGCTGCGGATGTGGTGCTAAAAGAGCGAGGTCAATTGTTGTTGGTGGTGCGTGAAACGCCATTTTCGACGCTGCATTTAGAGAACATGCTCAAGCTTTCTAACATGGGTGTGACCATCATGCCGGCTGCGCCAGGGTTCTATCACCAACCTCAAACGATCGACGATCTGGTTGATTTCATGGTTGCGCGTATTTTGGATCATCTTGGTGTTGAGCAAGGCTTGGTGCCGCGCTGGGGATATGATCAACGGCCATGAGAGTGACTGATCGTTTTCCAAATAAAAGGGACGGTATTTACCGTCCCTTTTTTCATGCTCGCTCTATCTAACGTCATCAGTTTTGCTGAGGCTTTAAAATCAATACGTTGACTTTAGATTGCTCTAGTACTTTGGTCGCAACAGAGCCGATAAGCAGCTTGTTGGCACGCGATCGCTTGTGGCTTGGTATGACTATCAAATCACAGCCAAGACGCTCTGCAGATTTGACGATGACCTTGTAAGGCTTACCTTCTGATACAGAGTAATCGTAGGCGATGCCGTCAGGGATCAATCGTTTGGCAAAGGCTTTTAAGCTGTCTTGAACGTCTTGCTTCATTTTGAGCGCAGCATCTTCAGGAAAGTATGACGCGACCATGGAATTATGAATACCTGGCAATGCGGTAAGCAAATGCAAGGTTGCCCCAGTTTGTCCTGCTAACCAAACGGCATGCTCAACGGCCTTGTCACCGAAGTGCTCATCATTCAAATCAACCGGGACCAGAATGTGTTTATACATGGATTACACTCTCTACGTTAAAGTGATCCGGCGGGGCGCGAGGCCCCGACCGTTGTTATGCCGTTTGCTTTAGACGACGGCGTTGGTTCCACGCCAAGCCCGCCAGTAGCAACAAGGTTGGTACAAATACCCATTCTTTCATTGGTCGTTCAGCTGGGGTGCTGACTTGAACCACTTCCCAATCAAAATCGATGCCTGCTTTTTCTGCGGGGCTACCAAATTGGATCATGTCGATAAACTTGCCACCGTCCTCATCACGCAGTTCTAAGCCTGTCGACAAGACACGCGCCAAGCCTTCTGCTTGTGCGGTATCAACAGGAAGGTGAACGTGTTTAGTGACGATGTTGCCGTCGATATTTTCACCCTTCACTTGAATGTTGAGGGTTTGACCATCAGGCAATGTTTCCGCCACCTTGATGATTTCTGTGCCCGCGTAATCGTTGGTTGGCGCATACAGTTCATCCCAGAAGAAACCTGGACGGAACAACGCGAACGTGATCAGTAGCATCAACACCGTTTCATACCATTTGTTCTTCGTGAGCCACCAACCTTGTGTGGCAGCAGAGAAGACCAACATGGCGACGACAGCGGAGAATATGGTGAGGAACAAGTGTAAGGGTCCATCAATGTCCATTAGCAACAACTGTGTGTTGAAGATGAACATGAACGGTAAGATCGCGGTTCGAATATCGTAGGTGAAGCCTTGGATACCCGTCTTGATAGGGTCTGATTTGGCGATCGCTGCGGCGGCAAATGCAGCCAAACCAACAGGTGGCGTGTCATCCGCGAGGATACCGAAGTAGAACACGAACAAGTGGACGGCAATCAATGGAATGATGAGACCTTCTTGTGCGCCTAGCGTTACGATAACCGGTGCCATCAAAGTTGATACAACGATGTAGTTTGCTGTGGTCGGCAGACCCATGCCCAAAATCAGACTGATCACTGCTGTGAACAACAGCATCAGAATGATGTTACCGCCAGAGATGAACTCAACGAAGTCGGTCATAACCAAGCCGATACCTGTTAGCGTTACCACACCAACAACGATACCAGCAGCAGCGGTGGCTACACCGATACCGATCATGTTGCGAGCACCCGCAACAAAACCTTCCGCTAAGTCGACAAAGCCATCTTTTAACGCAGCAGTGAATTCACCTTCTTTACGGAAGAAAGCCATTAATGGGCGCTGCGTAACAACGATGAACATCATGAACAAGGTTGCCCAGAATGCAGAAAGACCCGGCGAGAAGCGTTCAACCATCAAACACCATACCAGCACGACGATCGGTAGCAGGTAATAAAGGCCTGAACGAACCGTCGGACCTGGATCTGGCACTTCTGACAAGTCAGCAGCAGCAGGATCTTCGACGGCTTCTTTTTTGTATTGAGAGGAATAGCGAACCAACGCGACGTAGGCAATGAAAATGGCGATAGCAACGATTGGGCTAGCAGCTGCGCCGAATACGTCTTTTGTCCAACCGATACCGTAATAAACCGCGAAGCTCAATGCGCAGATACCAATAACGATAACAACGATGTTCTGCAGGGTTTGCAAGAAGGTTGAAGTATGGCGACGTGGTAAGCCCGTCATGCCAGCCTTACATGCTTCAAGGTGAACGATATAAATCAATGCGATGTAAGAAATGATTGCCGGCAAGATAGCGGCCTTAATCACTTCAATGTAAGGAATACCGACGTATTCCACCATCAAGAACGCTGCTGCACCCATGATAGGCGGTGTGAGCTGACCGTTCGTTGACGCTGCAACTTCCACGGCACCTGCTTTGGTGCCAGGGAAACCCACACGCTTCATCAATGGAATGGTGAAAGTACCTGTCGTTACAACGTTCGCGATGGAAGAGCCTGAGATGAGGCCTGATAGACCCGAAGCAACAACGGCTGCTTTTGCTGGGCCACCGCGCATGTGTCCGAGTAAGGAGAACGCAACTTTGATGAAGTAACCGCCCGCACCAGCACGATCAAGCAATGCACCAAACAATACAAAGAGGAATACAAACGAGGTTGATACACCGAGGGCAACACCAAAGACACCTTCGGTGGTGAGCCACATGTGTGACATGGTCTTGTTGAGGCTTGCACCTTTGTGCGCGATCACATCTGGCATGTGTGGACCGGCGAAGGTGTAAATCAAGAAGACGGCAGCAACCACCATCAATGGTGGACCAAGTGCTCTTCGTGTTGCTTCTAGGAGCAGCACCATACCCGTGACGGCAACAACAATGTCAGTAGAGGTTGGCGCGCCTGCGCGGGTGGCGAGATCGGAATAGAAAAGGAAAAGGTATGCGGCTGAAAAACTGCCAGCGAGCGCAAAGACCCAATCTTGCAGTGGGATGCGATCACGTGGTGAGCTTCTTAGTGCGGGGTAAGCGGTAAATGCCAGAAAAATAGCAAACGCAAGGTGGATAGAACGCGCTTCTGTGTCGTTGAGCGCAACAGTAAAGGGTGATGCGTACCAGAGCTGGAATATTGACCAGCACAATGGAACGAACCACAGGATACGTCCTGGGATCCCTGAAGGTGATCGGGCACCAGTGTCCGCTTGCGCGACGATGTCCTGTGCGTCGAGCGGTGTCTCGGTCGTCTTCGTCATGCCATTGTCCCTTATCGGCAAATAAAAGTGTAAAATTTACTGACACAAGGCAAAGGTAAGCGACAAATCGACGGTGCCTACCATTCGCTTGTTTCTCACAAATTTGTTGTGGTTTACCTCGTCACACCTGCATGCGACGTTTCCCGCTAAGACTCAGTTTATTTTGCGCTATTTGAGTTTCATTAATGGGAATGATAACAAACCTGTATCCAGAATTTAAAACTGGGGAAATATTTTGTCATGGCCTTTCACATTGAATTGTGGGTTAAGGGGAGATAAATGCATTAAAAGCTCAATAATGAGACATCGAAGGGAACGAGAGGGGCTGGTTTGAATAAAGAATTAGGCAGAGTGTGTCGAAAATGCGCTTCTGCCTAATTGCTGTGTTTTAAATGTAGCAGGGGATGTTAGCGGGAGTAATCGAACAGATCACTAACGGCTTCAAACAACGCTGCCGTTGTGGTGGCGCGCGTTGGTGTAATGAAGATGGTGTCATCTCCTGCAACAACACCCAAAATGCCTTCCGCTTTGCCCAATGAGTCGAGTAAACGTGCGATCAATTGTGCCGCCCCCGGTCCCGTATGAATCACAACAAGTGCATCGTTGTAATCAATGTCCATCACCAGTTCTTTGAGCGGGCTGCTGGTGGTTGGTACGCCGAGTTCTACTGGCAGGCAGTAAACCATTTCCATTTTTGCATTGCGCGTACGGACGGCACCAAACTTGGTGAGCATGCGAGACACTTTCGATTGGTTGATGTTCTCAAAGCCTTGCGCTTTTAACGCATCAACAATTTCGCCCTGGGAGCTGAATTTTTCCTCTTTTAGGATCGCTTTAAACGCTTTCACTAACAGGTCTTGTTTATCTGAATTACGCATTTTTCTTCTTTCCCAGTGTCAGAATGGCGCATTTTTGCATAGTGATTCAGTCGTGGGCAATAAAATCCGCAGTAAAGTGACGCACTAATCACCTTTCAACAGGCTAAGGTTATCGCTTTTCACCCTTAAAAAAGAAAATTGAGAAGCGGGGCTTATCCTCACCGTCGCGCACTTGTCGCTAGTGGTAATAGGCACGTATGATGCTGATGAATTATGTTTTGTGTCATTTCGTGTGAGTATCGTGCCGCTGTCGGCATCGCAATGGAATGCCACCAAAGGTCTGAAATAAAAAAATCGTAAATAAGGAGAACGAGATGAAAGTTGCTGTGATTGGCGCCGCTGGCGGCATTGGTCAGGCGTTAGCCCTGCTTCTGAAAAATAACCTGCCTGCGGGCTCAGATCTGGCACTGTATGACATTGCCCCTGTAACGCCAGGTGTTGCGGTTGACCTTAGCCACATCCCTACACCCGTTTCAATTAAAGGGTTTAGCGGTGAAGATCCAACACCAGCACTAGAAGGTGCGGATGTTGTTTTGATTTCTGCGGGCGTTGCTCGTAAGCCAGGTATGGATCGTTCTGACCTGTTTAATGTAAACGCAGGTATCGTTCGTTCTTTGAGCGAGAAAATTGCTGATGTTTGCCCTAAAGCACTTATCGGTATTATCACTAACCCTGTAAACACTACGGTTGCGATTGCGGCTGAAGTACTTAAAGCGAAAGGGGTTTACGATAAGAAGCGCCTGTTCGGTATTACGACACTAGACATCATTCGCTCAGAAACATTTGTTGGCGAATTGAAAGGCAAAAACCCAAGCGAAGTCAGTGTGCCTGTTATTGGTGGTCACTCTGGTGTGACGATTCTGCCTCTACTTTCACAAGTTGAAGGTGTTGAGTTCACAGAAGAAGAAGTCGCAGCTCTGACACCTCGTATCCAAAACGCGGGTACTGAAGTAGTGGAAGCAAAAGCGGGTGGCGGTTCTGCAACGCTTTCTATGGGCCAAGCAGCTTGCCGTTTCGGTCTAGCATTGGTTCGCGCTGCACAAGGCGAGAAAGACGTGGTTGAGTGTGCATATGTTGAAGGTGACGGCAAGTACGCACGTTTCTTCGCACAACCTGTACGTTTGGGTAAAGATGGTGTAGAAGAAATTCTTGACCACGGCTCACTGAGTGTATTTGAGCAAAACGCGCTTGATAGCATGCTAGAAACGCTACGTGGTGACATCACCATGGGCGAAGAGTTTGTAAAATAAACTTCGCCATGAACGAAAAAAGCGGCTGATTAGCCGCTTTTTTTATGCCTGTTATATTTGGGAATGTTTGGCGTCTCTCTTGTATTCAAAGTGACAGACAAATGAAAAAGCCCACAAACTAGCGCGTCTGATCAAACTGACCGACCAAGGTTTGGCCTAAACGATCCACCCACCAGTTAATGGCATCTTTTGCGTCATCCAGAGAATCGATCATCGTTGATAGATCTTTGTTTCCGGTCTCGCGATCAATGGCTGCAAAGAGAGGCTTGTCAGTGTTTGCATCACTGGCAAGCAATTCGATGGTCGCACTGCCAACATTGGTGTGCTCACCTGTGGTGATCTTGGAGATGGTTGAAATTCCTAAGCCTACGGGCAATAGGCTGCTTGTTACTGCGAGAATAGGGTTTGGCGTCTCTACATTACTGATCGCGATGCTAAGGCGCAGGCTGTTCGCTGTAGGGGTATCCACGACAGGTTTGTACTGCGTAATTTTTTTCTTTAGACGATCGGCCAAATAAACCGTTAATTCCGTAATCTGTTCGTCACTCAGTGCGTTGTCTTCATTTGTGAGTACATAGATTCGATCAATCACCACGGTATCGTATTGCGCAATCTTCCGCTTTAGTCGTTCAGCATCTCGTAACCCTATTCGTGTCCAGACGAGATCCACGCCTCCTTCTGGGCCCGCCTGAAAATCTTCATAGCTTGTAAAGCTGGTGGCGGCAGGACGGTAACTCGATGTACAGCCAAACAGAAAAAGGCTCAGCGTTAGAAATAAGGTGGTTCTCGCAATGAAGGACGTCAAAACAGGCTCCTTGTTATGAAGATTGATTTAGGTGGGGATATGAATGAATAAGATAAGGCAGAAATAAAAACGCACTTCTATGAAGTGCGTTTTTGGTATTACTTTTTGCGGTTCACTGCAAGGTGGGCAAGTGCTTTGAGTGCTTCCTTATAGGAAGATTCTGGAATCGGCGACAGTGCCTGAATGGCTTTCTCCGCTTCTTCTTCTGCGCGCTGTTGGGTGTATTCCAACGAACCGTGTTGTTTCATGCAAGCAAGGATCTGTTCGAGCTTATCAAGGCCATTGGCTTTCTCGATCGCTTCGCGGATCATTGCTACTTGATCGTGATCCCCGTGCGCCATGGCATGAAGCAATGGCAGAGTCGGTTTGCCTTCTGCAAGATCATCGCCTGTGTTTTTACCCATCTCGTCACCTTGAGAGGTGTAATCCATGACATCGTCGATCAATTGGAATGCAGTACCAAGGTAGCGTCCGTAATCTTGCATCGCTTTTTCAATGTCTTCTGGCGCTTCAGCCAAAATGGCACCGATCTGGGTGGCCGCTTCAAACAAACGAGCAGTTTTCGAGTAGATAACCTGCATGTAGCTTGCTTCGGTGGTGTCAGGATCGTTGCAGTTCATTAACTGCAAGACTTCACCTTCAGCAATCACATTGGTCGCATGACTCATTAGATCGAGGATCTTCAAGGATCGAAGTTCTGTCATCATTTGGAAAGAGCGCGTATAAATATAATCACCAACCAACACGCTGGCGGCATTGCCAAACATGGCGTTGGCCGTGGCTTTGCCTCGACGAAGGTCTGATTCATCGACAACATCATCGTGAAGCAACGTGGCGGTGTGAATGAACTCAATGAAAGCGGCTGCCGTGCAGTGACCCTCTCCTTGATAGTCCAGCGCGCGGGCAGAAAGAACAGCCAGCATTGGGCGCAAGCGTTTCCCACCACCGCTGACGATATAAAAACCAAGTTGGTTAATCAGTGCGACATCAGAATTCAGTTGCGCGAGTATTTTTTTATCCACTTTTGCCATGTCATCGGCAGTAAGTGCTTGGATGGTGTTAAAATCCATTGATGCGTCCGGTCCAAGGTAGAATGCAGTACGCTGCTGTCATTTTTGCGATGATATTACACTAAATTTAGCCCCTCGACACAGGGTCTGTTGCGATAAAGAACAAAGGAATAATCACTGAGCAGGTTTTCGCCAATTTTCTTTCATTCCCCCCTTGCCAGTTGGCGAATCTTGCCGTAGAATTCGCGCCCTATTGATGAATTAAATGCACCCCTCGCTGCACAATTTTTAAACGCAGCAGGCTGTGCGGAAATGCGGAGAAAACCATGTACGCAGTTTTCCAAAGTGGTGGTAAACAACACCGTGTAAGTGAAGGTCAAACCCTTCGCTTGGAAAAGCTAGACATCGAGACTGGCTCAACTGTTGAATTTGACACTGTTCTGCTGGTAGCTAATGGCGAAGAAATCGCTGTTGGTGCACCATTCGTAGCAGGCGGTAAAGTAACTGCTGAAGTAGTTACTCACGGTCGTGGCGACAAAGTTAAAATCGTTAAGTTCCGTCGTCGTAAGCATTCTCGTAAGCAAATGGGCCACCGTCAGTGGTTCACTGAAGTCAAAATCACTGGCATCAGCGCTTAATTTAGGAGAAGAGATAAATGGCACATAAGAAAGCTGGCGGTTCTACTCGTAACGGCCGTGACTCAGAAAGTAAACGCCTAGGTGTTAAGCGCTTTGGTGGCGAATCTGTACTAGCAGGTAACATCATCGTTCGTCAACGTGGTACTAAGTTCCACGCTGGCACTAACGTTGGTTGCGGTAAAGACCACACTCTTTTTGCTCTGTCTGACGGCAAAGTAAAATTTGAAGTTAAAGGTCCTAAGAACCGTAAATTCGTTAGCATCGAAGCTGAATAATAGCACTCGATTCTAATTTAGAAGCCCTGCCTTTAGGCGGGGCTTTTTGTTGTGTACCCAAGTGACTTTAACCCGCTGAATTTTCAGCGTAAAGTCACTTGGGTATATAGCCCTTAAGGGCGATACCGCAGCCGTTTTCGTGAAAACGTGAACATATTTACGTGAGGATTAACCGTCACGTATGCGTCAGCAATGCCACGCCTGTTTAAGTCTGTGAACAATTGATGACGTAAAAGATCACTTAACGGTTTTTGATCCTAAGATCATAAGGATCATTAACCCAAAGTGCTCCATCAGGGTTGCTGCTATATCGCCAACGTGAACCCTTGAGGCGTGTTTGACCTGAGCATGTTCGGGTGACGTAGGGTATGGAGAATTTAAGATGAAATTTGTAGATGAAGCGGTGATCCGCGTTGAGGCGGGAGACGGTGGTAACGGTACCATCAGCTTCCGTCGCGAAAAGTACGTGCCAAAAGGCGGTCCTGACGGTGGTGATGGTGGTGATGGCGGCGATGTATACCTGCTGGCTGATGAAAACCTTAACACCCTGATCGATTACCGCTTTGAGCGCTTTCACGCTGCGGTGCGTGGCGAAAACGGTCGTGGTGGTAACTGTACAGGCAAACGTGGTGACGACTTGGTACTAAACGTACCTGTTGGTACACGTGCTGTCGACGAAGACACCGGTGAAGTGATTGCTGACCTGACCCAACATGGTATGAAGATCATGGTGGCAAAAGGTGGTTGGCATGGATTGGGTAACACCCGATTCAAATCTTCCGTTAACCGTGCACCTCGTCAGAAGTCTATGGGAACAAAAGGCGAATTGCGCCACCTGCGCCTTGAGCTTTTGCTTCTTGCTGATGTGGGGATGCTTGGTTTGCCGAATGCCGGTAAATCGACCTTCATTCGTGCGGTATCTGCTGCAAAACCAAAAGTGGCGGATTACCCGTTCACCACCTTGGTGCCAAGCCTTGGTGTGGTGCGTGTTGCTGATAACAAAAGCTTTGTTGTCGCTGACATTCCTGGCCTTATCGAAGGTGCGGCTGAAGGCGCGGGTCTAGGTATTCGCTTCTTGAAGCATCTTGAGCGTTGTCGTGTGCTTTTGCACATGATCGACCTGATGCCTGTTGACGAATCAGATCCCGTCGACAATGCATTTACCATCATCGAAGAGCTTCAGCGTTACAGCGAAAAGCTGGCAGACAAACCACGTTGGATCGTATTCAACAAGATGGATTTGATGTCAGATGAAGAAGCGGAAGAGCGCGTTGAGCGTGTACTGGAAGCGTTAGGTTGGGATGAACCTTACTATACGATTTCCGCGATCAATCGTAACAATACGCAGCAACTGACTTATGATTTGATGGAACTTATCGAATCAATGCCTTCACAACTTGTTGAAGAAACAGTCGAAGAAGGCAAAGTTGAATTCAAGTGGGATGATTACCACGAAGAGCAACTTAAGAAGCAAAATGCTGAATCTAGCGACGACGATGATGACGATTGGGATGATTGGAATGAAGATGATTACGACGTAGAAATCATCTACCGTCCATAATCATACCCCAATAAGAAACCGCCCTCAGAGGCGGTTTTTTTTCGCCCAAATCAAAGTAAATCGAGCAGAATTGACGTAAAACCGACGTTCATCATATTGCGGTTACTATCGACGAGGGAATGAGCATGGCGCAGGG
>JBELME010000144.1:0-10099 GCA_042096095.1 Enterovibrio sp. | reverse complement strand
CTGAGACAAATCACGGGGTGCGCGCACACGAATCGAGGTCGCATCCATCGCAGCCGCAGTGTTAGGGCCAAGAAAGCTATTGATAGAATCTGACATACGCTGCGCTGTCGTAAAGTCCGATTCAAAGAGGTTGAAGGTGATATGGTCGCCACGACCAAACGGAGACGGCACTTCTTGCTCTACCGTCGCGCCATTGGTGATTCGACCTACCGTCGGCGTATTGCCCACGATTTTTGAGCCGTCAGCCCCTTCCGCACTGAAACCGCCCACAATGAGGTTACCTTGCGCCACGGCGTAGGTTTTACCATCAAGGCCTTTCATGAAGGTTTGGACTAACGTGCCACCGCGCAAGCTTTTCGCAGAACCGATCGATGACACTGTGATGTCAATTTTCTGACCTTGCTTTGAAAACGCCGGAAGCTCAGCACTCACGGCAACGGCAGCCACGTTTTTGGTTTTCGGTTTGGTGCCAGGCGGCAACTGTATCCCGAAGTTTTTCAGCATGGCATTAAAGCTTTGATCGGTGAAAGGCGTGCTTTCCCCTGTACCTGCAAGGCCGACGACCAAGCCGTAACCGACCAATTGGTTACTGCGCACACCCGCCACTTCCGACACATCTTTAATGCGGGCAGCATGGGCAATAGGGCTTGCCAGTGCAGCAATCAATAAAAGCGTTAGCCAATTCTTCACGTCAAATCTCCGACAACGTCATTACGTTTACAGAACAACATTGAAGAATCGTGCCAACCAGCCCTGATCTTGCGTATCTTGTCGATCGCCAGTACCAGAATACTGAATGCGCGCATTCGAAATACGCGTAGAAGCCACGGTATTTTCTTGGCTGATGTCATCAGGACGGATGGTGCCGCTCAAGCGAATATATTCGTCGCCCGTGTTCAGCGTCAGCCATTTTTCACCACGAATGATCAAGTTGCCGTTCGCCAACACATCAATCACTTCAACAGAGATCGAGCCGCTAATACTGTTGCTCTGATCGGCACTGGTTGAGCCGCTGGTTTTGTTGTCATGCCCCGCGGCGTAAGACAAGTTGGAATCACCAATCGTGACTTCCTGCCCCCCCATCTCAAGCGGATCCATGCTCAAATCACTCGATTTGTTCGCATCGGTGCTGGCGCTCTTTTTCGCTTGTGTTTTTTCTTCCAACAGCACGGTGACGATATCGCCAATGCCGCGCGGTTTGGTGTCATCATAAAGATCTTGCGCCTGCGCAACACTGAACAGCGAACCTGTGGCTGTCGTGTAGTGCTCAGGTTGGCGCGGCGGATGTAACGGAGACCAAGAGGGATCCCCTGCGACCGCATCTTCACGCTGACGGAGCAATCCAATCAGGCCTTCGCCTTGCGGCTCGGTGTTGCCTTCGACGGCATCAGTCTCTGTGGTGGCTTGCGCCACTTCGTTTTGCGCAAGTAACGCTTCTGGATCCATCAAGCTACAACCCGATACAGTCGCCAGCATCAAACTTGTTATTAGTAACTTCTTCATCCGCGTTTTACTCCGTTAAAGTTGCTGGTTCACGTAACTCAGCATCTGATCGACAGAAGAAATGACTTTCGAGTTCATTTCATAAACGCGTTGCGCTTCGATCATGTTAACCAGCTCTTCGGTTACGTTTACGTTGGACGTTTCCAACATGGATTGACGAATGCTGCCCAAACCATCAAGCCCCGGCACACCTTCTTGTGGGTCGCCACTGGCACCCGTTGGCAAGTAAAGGTTTTGACCGATAGGCTCTAGGCCACCCGGGTTGATGAAATCTACCGTGGTGATCTGCCCCAGCACGGCGTTAGCCGTTTGGCCACGCAGTCGAGCAGAGACTTCGCCGTCAGTACCGATAGTCACTTGGATCGCATCTGGCGGCACAACGATTTCAGGCTCAAGGGAGTAACCCGCACCAGTCGTGACAATCACACCTTCATCGTTCAGTGTGAATTGGCCGTTACGTTGGTAACCAATGTTGCCGTCCGGCAAAAGGACTTGGAAAAAACCGTCGCCTTCGATCATCAGATCAAGGGCGTTGTTGGTGGTTTGCGCATTACCGTTGCTGTGCACACGTTGTGTTGCCACCACTTTGGCACCCGCACCTAGCATTAAACCACTCGGCAGTTCGGTATTTTGAGAAGACTGACCGCCCGGCTGATTGATGTTTTGATAGAACAAGTCTTCAAACACGGCACGGGATTTTTTGAAACCAACGGTCGAGGCGTTTGCCAAGTTGTTAGAAATGGTCGAAATGTTGGTTTGCTGAGCGTCTAGGCCCGTTTTACTCACCCACAAAGCTGGATGCATAATGATTCCCTCTTAATTAACCCAGGCGCAGTAAAGAGTTGGATGCTTGATCCATTTCTTCCGCGGTCTTCATGAGTTTGACTTGCATTTCGAAGTGGCGTTGAAGGTCAATCAGACCTGTCATTTCACCAATGGCGTTGACGTTACTGCCTTCTAGTGCGCCGGTAAGCAGAGTAACCCCTGCATCAGCGGCATACGTGGCGCCTGGATTGACAGGCTTGAACACGCCATTTTTGTCTTTGAATAAATCATTGTTGTCAGGACGAACAAGCTTGATGCGGTCCACTTCTTCCATGGCCTCTGGTGGTGCGCCTTGCGGCAACACAGACACAGTGCCATCCGTGCCGATTTCAATTTTCGACACCGGCAACGGTAAGAAGATAGGTGCGCCGCTCTCCCCTAGGATCAAATGACCATGGCCATTTTGCAGCATGCCGGTTTGGTCCACTTTCAAGTTACCCACGCGGGTGTAACCTTCTTGACCCGTTCCGTCTAATACCGCCAACCAACCGTCACCTTTAATGGCAACGTCAAGTTCACGACCTGTTGTGATGGTTGAACCTTGAGCAAAGCTGTGCCCTGGACGCTCAGTCATATTGAATACGCGCGTTGGCAAACCTTCACCATAAGCCTGCATTGCTCGCGCCTGCTCTAAATCAGCACGAAAGCCTGTGGTGCTTACGTTAGCCAAGTTGTTGGCACGTAATTGCATGCCTTGCATGTCTTGTTTTGCGCCACTCATGGCGAGGAATAATGCGCGATCCATTTGACGTTCTCCTGTCGCTTATGAAAGACATAAAGCAAAAAGAGTGCCAATTTAAAATAATGCGGATTTACATAGTGTTAGTGGAATAAATGCACAATTGCAGGAGGCAGAAAGAGAGGAATTATCGGAAATGAATTGCCGCTTGACTTGCAAGCGGCAATTTCAGGTATCGTTCAATGAGCCGATTAACGGATCTGAAGGATAGTCTGTTGCATCTGGTTACCCACTTCCAGTGAACGCGAGTTCGCTTGGAAGTTACGTTGGGCGGTAATTAAATCCACCAGCTCTTGGGTCATATCAATGTTTGATTGTTCGATGGTACCGCTTTTCACTTTACCAAAGGCACCTTGCATTGCTTCACCCCATACCGCATCACCAGACTGCTGCGTGACTTTCCACTGGGTGTTGCCAGCCTGTGACAAACCTTGTTGGTTAGATACTCTCACCAACGCCACTCGGCCTAGTGCAACATTTTCACCATTGCTGTACGTCGCCATGATGGTCCCTTTCGGGTCGATATCGACTTTTGCTAGGTAGCCCGTGGTTGCGCCATCTTCATTAAACTTACGCATTTCAAATGGTGACGCGTACTGCGTTGGTTCTTCAAAGTTAATCGCCAGCGATTGTGCGCCATCTGCACCGTTCATTTCTAAGCCAGCACCGTTAGGGCCAAACTCAACGGTTTGAATCGGTTGGCCACCGTTCACCGTGTTCACTGAGCCATCACTGTTAAATTCAATAGAGTGACCAACATGACCACCAGCACTGGTGAAATCACCCGCCGTCAAACTAACAGGTTTCTCACCTTCTGGATCGGTTGCTGTGTAGTACACCGCCCACTTGTTCGGTGTGACATTGTCTTTCACATAGTAGGTTGTCAGTTTGTATGGCTGGCCGAGTGAGTCAAAGATCGTCGCAGAGGTCGCTTTGTTATAGGTATCAGGATCTTCTGGATTGAACAGCGCCGGATCTTTTTCAGCACCACCCGCTGGCAGGTTCAGACCAATATCCACATTCTGAGAAGCACGAGGCTGACCAAATTGATCCGGCACTTGAAGTGATTTTGGCTCAAACGAACCCACTTGGCCGCTCTCAGTATCTACGTTGTAACCCAATAGGTGCTGACCTTCTGAGTTAACGATGTTGTTGTCTTTGTCCAGATGGAAAGCACCGTTGCGGGTCAATACGTTGTTTTGGGTCGCCAATTTGTCGTTCGCTACCGCAAAATAACCGTTACCACTCACACGAAGATCAAGTGGGTTGTTGGTGTAGATACTTGAGCCTTCATGGAACTGCTGCGCCACGATAGACGTTTGCACACCGCTACCCGTGGTGGTCTTTGCGTTCGAAAAAATCGACGCCGAGTAAACATCACCAAACTCTGCACGCGATTCTTTAAAGCCAAAAGTGTTGGCGTTCGCAATGTTGTTACTGGTGGTATTCATGTCCTTTTGAGCTGCCGCTAGGCCACTCAGTGCGATATTCAATGCCATTGCTGGAACTCCTCTATCCTTTAGCCTTTGCTCGCGCCGCCGACGTTAGCATTACCTACTTCAAGCACTTCGGTGAGTTTCACCGGAGACGTGTAACCTGCGATGTTTAGCATGACGTTGCCATCACCGTTACCCAGTAGGACACTGTTTACATTGGCGTAAGTCGACAGTTCGAAGTCTTGAGACTTTCCATCAACAAAGCCGCTTACGTTCATTGTGTATTTGCCTTCCGGCAATGGATTGCCGCGGTCATCCAAGCCGTCCCACTCTACGCGGTGGTCGCCCGGTGATTTCGCACCAATACTGAAGTTTTTAAGCAACTGACCCTGCTCGTTCTGAATACGTACCATGACGTCATTCATTGCTTGAGGCAGTTTAACCATGGCAGCAATGCCACCCACCGCTGACTTGAAGCCTTCGTTACCTGGAACCAAGACGTCTTGACCCACCAGTGACGACGCTTGAAGCGCTTGGCTTGATGTCATCGCGGCATTCAATGAACCAAATTGTTCGTTCATTTTACCGATACCATCAACGGTGGCGAACGATGCCATTTGGGCAATCATTTGTTCGTTATCCACCGGTTTGAACGGATCTTGGTTCGCAAGCTGCTTGGTTAATAGTGAGAGAAAGTCTTCTTGATTAAGGTCCGTTTGACCTGTGACTTTTTCTCCCGTATCGCCACGCTCTGTGCGTTGCTTTTCTTGTAGGGCTTTGAGTTGGTCAATGTAGCTACCGCCACCTGCGCCATCAATCGGATTCATAATGCCGTCCTTCTACCTTACTTACCCATCTGTAGTGTACGCATCAGCATTTGTTTACTTGCTTCTGCTACTTCTACGTTGGTTTGATAGGAACGGGAGGCCGAAATCATATTGGCCATCTCTTCCATTACATTTACGTTCGGTTTAAATATGTAGCCTTCCGCATTTGCCATTGGGTGATCAGGGTTGAATTCAGCACGCAGTGGCTTTTGGCTCTCCACAATACCCTCAACACGAACGGGAACACTTTGGCCTTGCGACGCAAACTTGTTCAATTCCGCAGCAAACACAGGGTGACGCGCTTTATATGTTTCTTCAGCAGAACTGCTGACAGAATTCGCGTTCGCCAGATTACTGGACGTGGTATTCAGTCGAACTGACTCTGCACTCATGGCAGAACCGGTGACGTTGAACACATTAAATAGACTCATCCATTAATCCCCTTTCAGTGCCTTGGACATGTTTTTGAACTTAGAACCGAGAAAGTCCAGTGACGCCTGATATTCGAGTGCGTTTTGCATAAACAAGTTACGTTCTACCTGCGCATCAACGGTGTTGCCATCACCAGTGTCAGGTTGGTTTGGAACGCGGTACATTTTCTGGCCGTCGACTTGAGAAGAGGCAGTAATATGCCGCCCATCTGTTCGACTCAGGCCAATGCTTGCCCCAGAAGTTGCCGCTTGAAGCGCACGTTCGAAGTCCATATCTTGAGCTTTGTAACCCGGCGTATTCGCATTCGCGAGGTTACTTGCCAGTGTCTCAGCCCTCTGAGAGCGCACACCGACAGTGTGTTGATGAATACCCAGCGCTTTATCGAACGATATTGCCATGTGGCAACCTCCTAAAATTTCTTATTGATAGAAAAGCAATATGAATGCCAACTTTCACAGATCATCATCGAAAAACAAAACCAACCATTTATAATCAATAAGTTAAGTGGTTTTCCGATCATATTTTCACACTTTCACCTTCCATCAGACACAAAAAAAGCGGCAACTTCTGTGCCGCTTTTTACGTAGAGGACGTGCTTGCCTATTTCAGACGGTAAATAATGCCCGGATTACAACGGATCATTTCGAAGCGATCAGTTAACCCAGTCAGTGATTCAGACGCGCCCAACAACAAGTAACCACCAGGGTTAAGGCTTGATGCCATCTGATTTAACACCTTCGCTTTCATTTCTGGCGAGAAGTAAATCAGTACATTTCGACAAAAAATGATGTCGAACTTTCCAAGTAAGCTGTAGCTTTCCATCAAGTTTTGAGGCTTGAACGTTGCCATACGCTTCAACGCGTCATTCACTTTCATGCGGCCTTCGCCAGCATCTTCAAAGAACTTACGCTTACGCTCAGGCGACAAACCTCTGCTCAAAGCCAAATTGTCATAAATCCCAGCCCGACAGTTCTCCAACATGGTTGAAGAAATATCAGTACCTATGATCTGTGCGCCTTGGAAAAGCCCTGGTCGCTTCGCGAGCACTTCTTGGATGGTCATCGCAATGGAATACGGTTCTTGTCCCGAGGAACTTGCCGCTGACCAAATTTTGATGGTGCGTTTGTTTTCCGCGACTTCTGGCAACAACTTATTTGCCAATACTTCAAACGGATAGGTATCTCGAAACCACAATGTTTCATTGGTTGTCATTGCATCAATAGCAGCAACCGCCAAATCGCGATTTCGGTTGGTCAGCACAAGCTGAAACAACTCCGACATCGAGGCGATTTTGTATCGCGTCAACAAGGGGCTGAGTCGGCTTCTTACGAGATATTGTTTGCTGTCACCAAGAACAATGCCGCATTTGGCTTCAAGATATTTACAAAAGTCACGATACTCTTGATCTGTGATCGCTATATTCGTCATGGATTACTTTTCTTGACCTTTTACCGCCTGAATAACTGCAGCACTCAATTCATCTGGGTCAAATTTCGGAATAAATGCGTCAGCCCCCACGCGCTCTACCATGGCCTCGTTAAAGACACCACTGAGCGACGAGTGCAATACTACATGAAGACCTTTCAGGCTCGCATCCTTTTTGATTTCAGTTGTGAGGGTGTACCCATCCATTTCAGGCATTTCGATATCAGAGATAACCAACGCGATTTGCTCGGTGATATCCCCTTCCGCAGCCATTTCTTGCAGTTTGATCAATGCATCACGTCCATCGTGAGCCAGCACTACGTCATAACCGATGGTTTCTACCGCACGTTTTACCTGTCGGCGCGCCACGCTAGAATCATCCGCCACCAACACTTTTGTTGGTTTCGATGAGCCTTCTTCAAATACTGGTTTATTGGCTAGCACTTCCTCACTAATATCTTCGTTCACTGGTGAAATCTGGTTTAGGATTTTCTCTACGTCGAGAATTTCTACCAGCTCGCCTTCAATCTCAGTCACAGCGGTGAGGTAGTTCGAGCTACCGGTACCTTCTGGTGGAGGCAGGATCGCTTCCCAATGCATGTTAACAATGCGCTCAACCGAACCCACTAAGAAGCCTTGAGTGGAGCGGTTAAATTCTGAAATGATAATAAAGCGGTTTTCTGGGTCTGTGATTGGTAACCCACCCGTTGCCAGGCTCATATCGATGACTGAAATGGTTTGCCCACGAATGTGTGCCACACCTTTGACCAGCGGGTGCAAATTTGGCATGGAAGTCAGCTTAGGGCATTGGAGTACTTCCTTTACCTTAAACACATTGATGCCGTAACGCTGTTTTCGCATCAATCGGAAGGTCAATAGCTCTAGGCGGTTTTGACCCACCAATTGTGTACGCTGATTGACCGTATCAAGAATCCCCGACATAAGATAAACTCCATATTGCCCTGATTTTTTTTATCGTATTGCAGCAAACATTGGCTCAACAAACTTCATCGTCGAACCAATTCGTGGAACACTGCAGCTATGTTTAACATACTAACCAATTTGTGACTTATGTGTTACCAACGATTAGCTTGTCTCTTTATCGGCACATTTCTCATTGGCTTTAGCTCCATTATAGCCGCTGCTACGGCAAATCAACTTGAAGCTGTAAAAGTTGCTGCTGAGGAATATGTAACGACTTTGATAATCCCGCCTGCGCAAGGGGAGCTAAATGTGCAAGCAGGAAACCTTGATTCACGATTACGCCTTTCAAATTGCCAATCACCTCTCGATGTCTCCGTTCCTGGGCGACAATCATTGAACAAAAGCGTGACGGTGATGGTCACATGTAACGAAGATGATTGGCAGGTATATGTACCTGTTCAAATCAGCCTGCTTACACCCATCGTAGTAGCAAAGCGCCCATTAGATCGCGGAGTGATGCTCACGAACGACGATTTAACCATCCAACTGGTTGATGCGCGCTTTCAACGTGGTCAAACGTATACAGATGTGTCCACAGTTGTCGGTTCTCGTATAAAGCGCGTGGTAGGTATTGGGCAGCCGGTACAAGGTAACGACATTTGTATGGTGTGCCGAAGTGATGAGGTCGTTATCACAGCAACAGGTAATGGCTTGAATATTATTGCAAAAGGGACAGCATTAAGTGACGGTGCTCTCGGCGAACAAATTAAAGTACGCAACAGTAAATCGAATCGAATCGTCGATGCTACAATCACTTCCGTCGGCCAAGTGATTGTAAAATTCTAGTTTCCTGAAATTAAGTGCTAAAGTTCATATAAGTACGGCCGATACTGTGAGCAACAGAAGGTTCGGGCATTTATAAGGCTTTATTATGGCAAGTATTGATCATTTGCGTTCTGGTCAACCCATTAACACGAACAGAAGCAATCAAAACAAAACACAAAATGCAGCATCCGAAACAGGCGCGACGAGCGACGTTCGCCAAACCCGAGGTGATGCATTTTCAATGAGCGATGAGAGTCGAGCGATTGGTGCTATGAATCAACAAATGGCAAGCGAAGCACATTTTGACAGTGCAAAAGTCGCTGCGATTAAAGCAGCCATCGCAAACGGTTCTTACAAAGTCGATGCTGACCGCCTTGCGGCCAATATCATGAAGCACGAAGACGAACTTCGTAGTATCAAGTAATTAACGATGTCTGACGAAACGCTCACGTTCGAAAATCAACTCGGCGCGCAAGCTGAGGACGTCAACGCATTACTTGATGTGATGCAAGCCGAAACAGCCGCCATTGCTTCTCGCAAAGCAACAGAGATTGACGCGCTCGCAAAACAAAAGCTCTCTCTGGTCAATGCCATTCAACAACGCGACCAATATCTTGCTCGATGCCCTGAGCTTGCCTCTCCTTCTGACGAAACAAAAGAACAGATCGCAAACATTCAAGATGCGCTAAAACAATGCCACCAGCAAAACGGAGCGAATGGTATCGCCCTTCAGCGTGCACAACTCAGCATGCACAAGCTTCGTAACTTGTTTCAGGAAGCGGCAGGGAAAAGTGAAATGACCTACGACAGCGAAGGCCAAGCGTCTGGCAGTCGCACCCTCGGCACCAACATCAAAGCGTAAGTTAGCAGTCAACTTATCCACGTTAACGCGCATTCCCAATAAGAACGTCGCAGAAAAAAACATATAAAAAAAGCAGCCACTGGCTGCTTTTTCTGTATTCAATGATGTAAAGCTTGAGCGCGCGTTTAAAAGAGGATCGCGTCATTACGTGGCACGTGGTGAGATTCACCATACTCGGTCATTTTCTTCATTTTGCGTAGGTTCAACTCAAGCTCTGTGACGTAGCTGTCGCCCACCTGATAAGTGCTCACAACTTCCGCAGCACGAATGATGCCATCGACCGCACCGTGGGTTTTATCAA
>JBELME010000143.1:0-10120 GCA_042096095.1 Enterovibrio sp. | reverse complement strand
CCGTGTCGACGGCAAGAATTTTAGATGTCATTTACACCTCAGGCGTTGCTGGAACGTCAGCATCATCGTTGTTATGTGTGTCTATAGCGGCGAGAAACTCGCTCACTTTCTCTAAATCCCGTGTACGTGGGATTGGAGGTAAACTGCGAAGGAATGTTTCCCCGTAGCGTCGGCTCACCAAGCGATTATCACAAATGATCAATGCGCCGTGGTCTCGTCCGTCTCGAATAAGACGTCCTACCCCTTGCTTGAGCGTGATAACAGCATCTGGAATTTGGACTTGGGAAAACGGATCGCCCCCTTGCAGTCTGCAATCTTCGATTCGCGCTTTTAAAAGCGGATCGTCCGGTGCAGTAAAAGGCAATTTATCAATAATAACACAGCTCAGGGCTTGGCCTCTAACGTCAATCCCTTCCCAGAAAGCCCCCGTCGCCACCAATAACGCATTTCCAAGCTCAAGGAATTCCGCTAACAATTTCTGTTTCGACATTTCGCCCTGCACAAGCACGGGCAAATCAAAACGCTCTCGAAAGCCTTCCGATAAATCACGCACCATTTGGTGAGACGTGCAAAGGAAAAAACAGCGGCCGCCATTTTGCTCAATCACAGGCGCGAGCATGTCTACCAGTTTGTCCGCCAACCCGTAGCTGTTCGGTTCAGGTAGAAAGCGGGGTACGCACAAAATCGCTTGAGATGCATAGTCAAAGGGGCTCGGCAAAGTAAATTGCTCTGCTGGCTCTAAGCCTAAACGGTGGCTGAAATGACTGAAGTCGTCGTTTACCGCCAACGTCGCTGACGTGAAGATCCACGCGCCTTGCTGCATCTGAATTTGTTCACGGAATTTTTCCGCGACAGAAAGCGGCGTGATGTTCAAACTGAAATGGTGACGACTGCACTCATACCAATACGAATAACCGGGAATTGACGTGTCGCTCAGTCGCTCCAATCGCGCTTTGAGTAAGGTTGTGCGTTCAAACGCCGCATCCAACAATTGGCTGCGCCCTAGCGACAGTTTGATCACGTCATAGGCGAGCGTGAGTGCATCTGACAATCTCACTAATTCACGCGCCACTGCGGGTGACGCGCTGATTTCTCGCCAGTTACCGCGAAAGCCCGGCTCGCCGAGAACAATACGCAAATCCGACGCCGAATGAGACAAACGATCCGCCACTTTATCAAGCTGCTTGGTGTCTCGCAGTTCCGTCCGGTATGCGATGTGAATGTCTTTGGCGAGCTCTTGAATCTGGCGGCTAGACAAGCTTTGACCGAAGTATTGGCTGGCAATGTCTGGAATTTGGTGGGCCTCATCGAAAATGAACACTTCCGCTTCGGGGATCAACTCGCCAAATCCAGTTTCTTTGATGGCCAAATCAGCCAAGAAAAGATGGTGGTTCACCACGACAAGATCAGCATCCATTGCTTTCTTGCGCGCTTTAACGACAAAGCATTCTTTATAACTTGGGCATTCTTTGCCAAGGCAATTGTCGTTCGTTGACGTGATGGTAGGAATGATGGGGCTGTCTTCTGCCAAATCATCGCACTCGCCCAAATCCCCACTTTTGGTTTCAGATGACCAACCGCGTACTTTCACAAGTTGCGTGAGCAAGGTGGGATCGGCTTGGCCGTCATGACTTTCAATCAACTGACGCCCCAAGCGCTCTGGACAAAGGTAGTTGGATCGCCCTTTTAACAGCGCAACGCGCCCCGTGAAACCCAGCGTGTTCATCATCAACGGCAAGTCACGATGAAAAAGCTGCTCTTGAAGGTTTTTCGACCCTGTACTGACAATGGTTTTCTTGCCACTAAGCAGCGCAGGCGCAAGATAGGCATAGGTTTTCCCCGTACCCGTTCCCGCTTCTACCACCAGCTGGGAGCTGTCTTTTATCGCGCGCTCAACAGCCATCGCCATGTCCGTTTGCGGTTGACGTGGTTGAAAGCCTTTAATGGCTTTCGCGAGCGCACCTGTTGTGGAGAAAACCTTCGAAATCATTGGTCATATATACAGTGTTAGAAAGGACTGCATTATGCCAACAATCCCACCGACCTGCCATTCATCAAATGGGAAAGGTGTGATAGTGAGAGTATGACGGTGAAAAAACAGCGCTATTCACCCCATCTATCTCGAATTTTTGACCTATTGGAAAATTCAGCGTAAAACAAATGGAAAACGTATCTGCTTTACAGCACCACTTTGACTTCGCGAGATTCACGCTTCTATGGAAAGAAAGACTCTGCTGACGGATTGTCCTGACGCGCAAGGCCTCATCGCCAAAATCACCAACATTTGTTACAAGCATCAGCTCAACATTATCCATAACAACGAATACGTTGATCACAGCACTGGGCAGTTCTTCATGCGCACAGAGCTTGAAGGCATCTTTAATGCTGAAACCTTCTTGATGGATATCGACCAAGCACTGCCTGCAGGTAGCCATCGCAGCCTTGTTGATGCAAAGCGTCGCAAGCGTGTGGTGATTCTTGTCACCAAGGAATCGCACTGCTTAGGCGATATTTTGATGAAAGCCTATGATGGCTCGTTAGATGTGGATATCGCGGCGGTTATCGGTAACCACAACACACTGGCGGCATTGACGGAGAAGTTTGATATTCCGTTTCATTTTGTCAGCCATGAAAACGTCGAACGCGAAGCGCACGAAAATCAGGTTATCGAGATCATTGATTCCTACTCGACTGATTACATCGTACTGGCAAAGTTTATGCGTGTGCTCACACCAAACTTTGTTGCGCGCTTCCCGCGTCAAATCATCAACATTCACCACAGCTTCTTGCCTGCCTTCATTGGTGCTCGTCCTTACCATCAGGCATACCAACGCGGTGTGAAAATCACGGGGGCAACGGCGCACTTCGTCACCAACGATCTTGATGAAGGCCCAATCATCGACCAGAACATCAAGCATGTTGACCATACGTTTAGCGCAGAAGACATGGTAAAAGCTGGGCGAGATGTCGAGAAAACAGTGCTAAGTAATGCACTCAGTTTGGTGCTTGAAGACAAGGTTTTCGTGTACGGCAACAAGACCGTGATTTTGTAGACACAACTGCAAAAATATACGCAAACAGGCCGAGTTAATCGGCCTGTTTTTTTGTCTTTGCATTGGTTTCAATTAAAAGGAAACACTGCCCCCACCGACCAACTGTAACCTGTATTGTCGCCATACATGCGAAATGCCGTGCCTTTAATGTAAGGCGAAACCTTCCACACTTGATTCCATCCCAACGTCAGCTCCAGCTCATTGCTTCGATAATCACTGTCGCTATCACCCCACATTTCATCGTCATACTGTCTCAATGAATGCGTAAAGGTTGCCGAGGCATACCACTTTTCAAAATACCGGCTGTAGCCTGTGTAGAGCGCTTGTTTATCGCCTGCTTCAAACTCCCAGCCACTGTCATCAATCCGTTCATATTTACCCCCAAACTTAATCGAAGACGCAGGGAAAAATTTAGTCACCGAAAGATCAATAAGATGGCTGTTTGTTCGCACACCAAAGTCACCTAGCAACACATTATCCCATTGGGAATATTCGTAATAACCCGAGAGTCGAACATAATTCTCAAACATGTAGGCATGGCCATAACCGACGGCAAACCAGTTGGTTGAATCCGCCCCTAAGTACAAATACGAATCGTCCTTGATATCCACCGAGTATCCCAACTCTAGAATCTTGTCTGAATAACTCACATTCATATTTGCCGATGCCAAAACTGGCGACAGCATCAAGATCAAAAGCAGAATTTTTTTAGTCATAGTGTTTTGGATATATCTCGTGGGGAGAGTAAGAAAGCGGCTCCGCAGAAGCGGAGCCTAGGAAGAGTTACTGACTAACGCGGTGTCGAATTTCGCTGCGCACTTTGTCGCGGTCGATGTTTCGCGCTGGGGCATTTATTTGCATTGGCTGCGGGTTGTTTTTGATGTGATCTTCAATCTTGCCTTTTACATTGTCCCAGCCGTGACGCTGAATATTACGGATCAATGCGATGGTGTAGCGGTTCCCTTCATTGCCAGACACACCAAGGCGAGAGAGCATATCTTGTCCGTGACGATACACCCCTTCGTAAACGCTTTGGATGCTGTCATGTTCAGTGCCTAGGTAATCGTTGATACTGCGCAGCACCGTCTGTTTGTCTGAGTCAGCCACGTTTTTATCAATGTGCTTTAGTGCATTAACCACAATCGAGTGAGCAATCGACACATTGCCATTGAATGAGAATGCTAACGCACCAAGTTTGTGTTGAAGATCGAGATCAGCATCTGTCGTTAGGTAGTAAGCCATCACGGTGAATGCAGCTTGCTCCATCTTGGCTTGGTCGTAATGAATGCCAGAACCGTATTTAAGATACTCACCGATCAGATCTTCTTGGTTATATGCTTTGATGATTTCTTTTTGCAGATTGAGTACGGCAGTAATATCGTCTTTGGCGACGTAATCAAGGTTCGAGTCAATACCAAAGTCGTAATCTGGGGTGAAAGCAAAACGGGTAATATTGAAAAAATAAACCTGCTGTTTATAAATCACACCAATGGTGCCATCTCCCATAATTCTTGCTGCAACAGCCTCACCGTCTTTATCAACAAGAGCAAATTCTTTCGTCATCTCATCATAACCAGTGATTTGGTATTCCTGCCCCTCAAAGCGAACTAGCCCATCGTTATCAACATGAATATCGCCAATTACACCGCTCCAGTCGGGTGTATCTCCAATATCTAATCCCCACTCAGGTGACGTATCAAGATCAGGTCGCTGCTTTTCTGAATCATCAATGTCAGGAATGGTGGGAACCAGTGGGATACCAAAACTCGGATCTGTCGGTTCTGGGCGGTCAACAACATGATCGTTGCTACCATGGTTTGATGAAGAGCATCCTGCCACGACAAAAGTTGAGCCTAGAATGAGGGCCAATAGCGTTTTCTTCATAATCGTCACCTGTAAGTTGAGTACGCGAGTAAGGTAACGAGATTGCTGAAGATGCTCTAATTGCCAGTGCTTATGGGTGTTATAAGCAGAGCTAATGAGGCGTATTTTAGCTCTGCGAAGTGAGGAGTAAATGGGACTCTTGCGGTTACTGCTCGCTCTCAATCACTTGTTCTAACGTTACCGGATGGAGCTTGATACAAACGCCTTTACCCTTGAACGCGACCGTAGGGTTCGCCAACCGCTCCCCTTCTCCAGACGGTGCACTGAGTTTGACCTTCACGCCCTTCTCTTCCAATGTGTCCCATTCGCTTATTAGGGTTGGAAACAAAGCGAACACATCTTCAAGCAAGGCTTCTGGCGTGGTGGCGAGAGAAGGAATGACCCACTCCGCATGTTCCCAACCTTCTTCTGGATACGCTTTATCGCCAGGATAAGGCAATTCCACACAGTGTGTTTTCCAATCACCAAACGTGAGCGCTTCACGTGTTTTTACCACCACGATGGGGCGGCCGTTGATCATGTTGTTTGAAATCTCGTCACCATACGCCAACCATGCTTGATGCAATTGTTTGGCTTGCTCTGTGTCATTGACGCGAAGAGCGATGTGGTCAGTGTCATAAGGCGAGAGATCGAGCCCGAGTGTGTCAATCAACCCTTGTAAACGCTGGCTAAACGGCAGCAGTGCGGAGAAAAGGTGCTCAACAGTAAGTAATGACATGAATATCTCTTTAATCGTCATGGAAAACACTCTCAGTATCCCATCCCAAGAACGGGATTAACAATAGCCTATCGAACGCGTGAATTTTCTCCAGAATCCAGTTGTAAAGAAATGAACGAAGCGCGGTGACAATGAAATCAGGGTATTTCACCGCATTTGGGTTTCAAACCGCAGCTATTTGTGGGTATTATTACGCCTATCTATCTGCACCCGTATTCTGTGCCGAATGCTTGGTATTAAAGCCGTCAACCATGCCCTGCAATGAACATTTATCATTGGGTATCGTTGACGGATTTTTGCTTTAGTACCATGACAAGTAAGCCCATCGTCGTGATCCAATATCACGCGGTGTCAGTCGGGTAATAAAATTAAGGTAAGCACGTGAATATTCAAGCCCTTCTCAATGACAAAGTATCGGCAGCGATGGTTGCAGCCGGTGCACCAGAAGGCAGCCCAGCTGCAGTTCGTCAATCAGCAAAACCACAATTTGGTGACTATCAAGCAAACGGCATCATGGGCGTTGCTAAAAAACTTGGCGGCAACCCACGCGATTTCGCGCAAAAAGTGTTGGATGTACTGGATCTCGATGGCATTGCTTCGAAAACTGAAATTGCGGGTCCAGGCTTTATTAATATCTTCCTTGATACAGAATGGTTAGCAGCACAAGCTGATGCAGCCCTTTCTGACAGCCGCCTAGGTGTGGCAGAAGCTGACAAACAAAACATCGTTGTTGACTACTCAGCACCAAACGTAGCGAAAGAAATGCACGTTGGTCACCTGCGTTCAACCATCATTGGTGATGCCGTTGTTCGTACCCTTGAGTTCTTGGGCCACAACGTGACACGTGCTAACCACCTTGGTGATTGGGGCACGCAGTTCGGTATGCTCATCGCGAACCTTGAGCGTCACGAAGCGGAAGGCGGTGACATCTCGATGGACCTGAGCGACATCGAAGGCTTCTACCGCGAATCTAAAAAGTTGTATGACGAAGACGAAGCGTTCGCGAAAACGGCACGTAACTACGTTGTTCGTCTACAAAGCGGCGACGAGTACTGCAAAGAAAAATGGAAAACGCTGGTTAAAATCACCCTTGAGCAAAACCAACGTAACTACGATCGCCTAAACGTTTCGTTGACTGACAAAGACGTGATGGGTGAAAGCATGTACAACAGCATGCTTTCAGGCATCGTTGAAGACCTTAAAGCGCAAGGCTTGGCGGTTGAAGATGACGGCGCAATGGTTGTGTTCCTTGATGAGTTCAAGAACAAAGATGGCGAAGCGATGGGTGTTATCATCCAAAAACGCGACGGCGGCTTCTTGTACACCACCACGGATATCGCGTGTGCGAAATACCGCTACGAAACCTTCAATGCAGACCGCGTGTTGTACTTCATTGATTCACGTCAGCACCAGCACCTGATGCAAGCGTGGACCATCGTACGTAAAGCAGGATACGTTCCTGAGTCTGTGAGCCTAGAACACCATGCATTCGGCATGATGTTGGGTAAAGACGGTCGTCCATTTAAAACTCGCGCAGGGGGTACGGTACGTTTGGCTGACTTGCTTGATGAAGCGGAAGTGCGTGCGAAGACACTGATCGAAGAGAAAAACCCTGACTTGTCTGCTGAAGAAAAAGCAAACATCGCTGAAACTGTTGCCATGGCTGCGGTGAAATACTCAGATCTGTCTAAGCACCGTACCACTGACTACATCTTCGACTGGGACAACATGCTGGCATTCGAAGGTAACACTGCACCGTACATGCAATATGCTTACACCCGTGTAGCATCTATCTTCAACAAAGCAGGTATCGATCCTAACGCTATCGACGGTAAGATCCTGATTGCAGACGATAAAGAGAAAGCACTTGTGTCTAAGCTGCTTCAATTCGAAGAAGCAGTACAGTCTGTTGCGCGAGAAGGCCAACCCCACATTATGTGTGGTTACCTCTTCGAATTGGCGGGCACTTTCTCTAGCTTCTATGAAGCTTGCCCAGTGCTAAATGCTGAAGGCGAAACGAAGCAGAGTCGTTTGAAACTGGCTGCGCTGACGTCAAAAACTATCAAACAAGGTCTTGATCTACTTGGTATTAAAACGCTAGAGCGTATGTAAACCAAAAGCTGAACCTTGTTCACAAAATGAGAGCTCCGATTGTAAAGATCGGGGCTTTTTTGGTTCTCAAATAACACAGCGTACGGTTTGTGCATATCATTACTGATAGCTTTGACATGGAAGTGAGAATCAGGAATGAATGAATATGCTTTGATTGAAGCCACAAGGGTGTTTAAACGCGCAGTGCCTTTGATGGTGAAACATAAAGTGCCAACCACACCACATTACTTTTCGCTGTGGTATGCCTATTGTGCTGGCACCCACCCGGCCCTTAACCGCGCCCTTGATTCCATCATTAAAAAAGAGGGGCTTTGCACCGTCGAACACTGTGATGATTTTATCGAAACGTATTTGCTCGATGACGCAACTAAAGAACTCGATACCTTCCGCCAGAAAGTACAAGGCTTAGCCGCTGATCTTGGCAGCAGCATGGATACAACCATGTCCAACACTGAAGAGTTTCAGGACATCCTGAACTCGTCCGTGACCAAGCTAGAAGACGTAAAGAACCGCGAACTTCAAGGCAAAGAAAGCAAAAAAATCACCCACGATCTTTTACAAGGCTCGCAAGAACTGCTGGCGGCGACCGAGCAGTATCAACTGCATGTTAAAGCGCAACGCACCGAGATCGACCAACTCAAACAGCAGTTGGAAGACTACCGCAAACAAGCCTCCCATGACGCCTTAACAGGCTGCCTCAATAGGCGCGCCTTTGATCTGGCAATCGCGGAGCATGTTCACAATAACAATGGCGTCTGTCTTATCATGGTCGATATCGATCACTTCAAGCTGTTCAATGACGAGTTTGGCCACCAAATGGGCGACAGTGTCCTCAAGATTGTGGCAAACAAGCTCGAACAAAATATGCAGGAAGTGGCGACTGTTTATCGATATGGCGGCGAAGAGTTTTCCGTGCTGGTTACGGATGTTTCGATTAAAGGGGCTTGGTTAATTGCGGAGAAAACACGCAAAGCTTTGGAGCGACTGTCTGTCACAGACAAGCGTTCTGGCCAGAAAATAAACTCCATTACTGCATCATTTGGTATTGCTGCTTTAGGGGAAGGTGAAGAAAGCGCTTCTTTATTGGCAAGAGCAGATGAGCAGTTATATAAAGCGAAAGAAAATGGCCGAAACCGTGTCATGCCTGGTTTTCGTTAACAATTGAATCTAAAGCAGATACCGAGGTTTGGCGAGCGCATCATTACTGTCCAAACCTCGCGCCACCATCTGCCAACCATTGGATTTCATCTTCTGTCGACAAGCGCCCTAGGGACGCATTTCGGTGTGGGAAACGCCCAAATCGTTTCACAATGTCATGGTGAATTCGCGCATGGCGATAGAAATGTTCGAACATTCCCTCAAGCCCAGGCCCTGCACTTTCACACAATTGGCTGTACCGAAAAAGCGCTTCTTCTTGATCTTCCAGATGCTCTGAATGCTGCAAAGGCATGTAGAAAAACGCGCGTTGAATCAATGGAAGCTGTTCATCTTGCGCACTTGCAAGCCCACGCTTACACAGCGCTAACGCAAACTCATCATAACGAAATGCAGCACTCAATCCGCGGTAAATGTTGCGGCTAAATTGATCTAAAAGAATGATATTGGCCAATGAACCTTCGGGAGAATCAAGCCATTGAGCAAAGCGTCCCTCTCCCGCCATGCTCACGTAGGGCAAAAATCGCTCTCGGATAATACTGTCCGTTTCACCCTTTCCTCTGAACCACAGCGACTGGCGTTCATCATCGGATTGAGGCGCAACTGCATCCCCAAACCAAAAATCTAAAACCTCGATATAATCCATCCCCGTACCTCGAGATTATTCACGCCCAATGCCGTTATTTTTAGCCTAATCGCTAATCAAACAGCTCGGTGTGAAATTGCCAACACAAGGTTACGTTTTGTGATTGTTACAAGACAATTACGCAAGATGACGCAACGAGTGACGGTGATAGTTTTATCTGAGTCATCGGTTTACATTACTGGCAATCCCAAGTAGCTTTTTGAACAATCCTTCATTTAAGAGAAAACAACATGGCATTCGAATTACACCCACGTCTTGCTGCAGATACCAGTTGGATTGGCGACTTCCCGCTTTGCCGTCTTTTACTGATCAAAGAAGCCATTGGCCCTTGGTTTATCCTCGTCCCGAAAATCGCAGAACTGCGAGAAATTCACCACCTCAGTGATGCTGACCAACAGCAACTTATGCGTGAGTCGAGCATGCTTTCCGGCATCATCGAAAGAGAAACGAACCCAGAAAAAATGAACGTTGCAGCGCTTGGAAACATGGTGCCTCAGCTTCACATTCACCACATTGCCCCAGTTTCTGGTCGTGGTGGAGAGCATCAAGTTG
>JBELME010000142.1:0-10157 GCA_042096095.1 Enterovibrio sp. | reverse complement strand
AACCACAGCGACCAGAAAGGCAAATACACGCCAAAAGAGAAGAAGAATGCGCTGTAGTAAAAAGAAAGCCAGCGATACGGCGAAGGTCGGAGAAAAGACAAAACGGCAAATCCTTAGTGCCAACGAGGTGGTGGCTATTTTGACAGCGAACCGCCTAAGTTAACAGCGACTTTCTGGCTTAATATCTAGACTAAAGTCTGCTGGCGAGCCTCTCACCACTCAGACACACTGTGACTATATGCTCGACGTAAGACCTCTGTTTTTGCGTGAAAAATACTGTCTCGCACCTTGGGAGTCTCTATGCCACAACCGTTCGACACCACCTCGCCGCCGTTTAATCGGCTCACCCCAAAACAAGTGAAGCAGCTTGTTTCTTCTCTCGACGTTTCCTATTTCCGTCGCGGCGACAGCGTCATCGAACAAGACGCTGGCACGACCCACCTTTTCATCGTACTGAAAGGCCGCGTTGAACAAAGTGACAGTGAAACGAAAGAAGTCTTCGCACAATACATCAAAGATGACCTGTTCGATGCTCACGCCGTATTGAGTGGCACCGCCAAACACAGATACAAGGCGCTGGAAGACACGCTTTGCTATGTGCTGCCTAAATCGGTGTTTTTGTCACTGTACGAAAACAACCCGTCATTTGCGGACTATTTTACGGCGAGTTTCAGCCAGCGAAAAAAATTGCTCGAGCACGCGCAGAAACAAAAGAACCTCGCTGAATTCATTCTGACGCAGGTTGATGAAACCAACATTCAGCCAATACTGACCTTACCGCACAGCACCTCGATTCACGAAGCGACCTTGGTACTGAAAAAGCAGCAACAAGATTGCGCATTGGTGTCGTTGACGGACAACCCCAAGGATATCGGCATCATTACACGCACCAACCTTTTGCATGCCATCATCGAAAACGGCCTTCCGACGTCACACCCTATTGGCGACATCGCCACTTCCCCCGTGATCAGCGTGAAGTTGGGAGATTACCTTTTCAATGCCATGATTTTAATGACGCGCGACAGAGTAAAGCGCGTCCATGTTACCCATGAAGATCAAACCGTCGGCATGCTTGACATGACACAAGTGCTGAGTTTGTTCTCGACCCACTCACACGTGCTGTCGCTACAAATCAATCGCGCATCGTCCATTGAAGAGCTTGCTCAAGCAGCAAACAACCAGCAGCAACTCGTCGAAACCCTCAGTAACAACGGCATACATACACAGTTTGTGATGGAGCTTATCTCTGCGGTGAACGAGAAAATCATCGAGAAAGCCTTTCAACTCACCATTCCAGCACACCGCCATGCACAATGTTGTCTTTTCGTCATGGGGTCAGAAGGCCGTGGAGAGCAAATTCTAAAAACAGACCAAGATAACGGACTCATCGTGCAGGACGCTGTTGACTGGCCAAGTGTTCATGACGACATGCAAGCATTCAGCAACGTGCTTTCAAGATTGGGATACCCCGCATGCCCAGGCCAAGTCATGGTCAGCAACCCCAAATGGGTGAACACAGAGTCAGAATGGGAGAAAAGGGTCCGTCATCTTTCGAATGTCTCCGACGAAAGTAGCCTCATGGATCTCGCTATCCTTGCAGATAGCCATGCTGTCGCAGGAAATTCCACATTATTGACCGCCATAACCTCGACCTTGGTCGACGCCCTGAAAGGGAACATGCTAACACTCAATACCTTCATTCGCCCAAGTCTCGCGTTTCGAATGCCTCTTACTTTATTCGGCAGCTTGAAAGCAGACAAAGAAGGGCTAGACGTGAAAAAAGGCGGCATATTCCCCTTGGTTCACGGGGTGCGAACGCTTGCATTGGAATACGGCTTACCTCAAACCAACACCTTTGAACGCTTAACGGCACTGGTGCAGAACAACGCCATCGATGAAGAAACCGCGAATAACCTGACAGAAGCATTGAAACTGTTCGTGAAAACGCGCTTACGCCAACAACTCGATGACGATGAAACCCACAATTTGCTCGACGTATCAGCCTTGCCAAGAACGGAGAGAGACTTGCTGCGTCATAGCTTGAGCGAAGTTAAGGCATTCAAAGAACGCTTAGCGGCGCACTATCAAGTAAGGGATTAACATGAACCTGCTGCTGCGTCATTGGTATCGTCATCGATTTAAGCACACCGCCTACGCGCACCTCTTTGACAAGCCGGCAAGCGATGAGGTGGTGTCACTGGATTGTGAAACCACCAGCCTCGATCCGCATAAAGCCGATCTCATCACCATGGCCGCCACAGTGATACGCGGGAATACCATCGTCACCAGCCAACCTTTTTCCATCTCATTGCGTGCACCGCAAAGTCTTAGTGCACGATCGATCGCCATTCATCGCATTCGCCACCAGGACTTAGACAATGGATTGAGCGATCAAGAGGCCATGACGAGATTATTCGATTTCATCGGCAACCGGCCCTTGGTGGGGTATCACATCCGTTACGACAAATCGATTTTGGATCGCTATGCACGCCGTTTATTTGGCTTTCCATTGCCGAATCAATTGATAGAAGTTAGCCATCTTTATCGAAAACGACTCGAACATATTTTACCTAATGCCTACTATGATCTGAGTATGGAGGCGATAGGACACCATCTCGACCTACCACTGTCTGGTCGACATGATGCACTTGAGGATGCCATCAGTGCAGCCCTCATCTATGTGCGGCTGAAGTATGGCGATGTACCAATGCCCAAATCTGTTTGAATAGAACGCAAACTGTCGCATTGAAATGAGAGCGATACCTCATGACCCTAAGTGCCACATCACAATTTTCATAGAAAACACTGCCCTCATCCTAAAGTCTAATTGTCGAGAAACCTCAACTAACAGACCTTAGTGGGACTAGACCACAATGTCGCATCCTATTCTTATTTTTCGTGGTCGATAAATGGACATGCCAAAGGCATAAAGCAGGAACACAAGGAGAAAGATAATGAGTGAGATCCACCTGCACCCGGTAATGCCGGAAATCGAAGCAAACGCACACGTTAACGATGATAAATACCGCGAGATGTATCAGCAGTCAGTCGTTAACCCAGAAGGATTCTGGCGTGAGCATGGCAAGATTGTTGATTGGATCAAGCCTTTCACCAAGGTTAAACAGACCTCTTTTGATACTGGCCATGTCGACATCAAGTGGTTTGAAGATGGCACGCTGAATGTTTCTGCTAACTGTATTGACCGCCACCTTGAAAGCAAAGGCGATCAAGTCGCGCTGATTTGGGAAGGCGACGATCCGGCCGATGATAAAACCCTGACATACAAAGAACTTCACAATGAAGTGTGTAAGTTCTCAAACGCCCTAAAAAGCCAAGGTGTTCGTAAAGGTGACGTCGTGTGTCTTTACATGCCAATGGTCATGGAAGCGGCGGTTGCCATGCTTGCCTGTACCCGCATTGGTGCGGTTCACACCATCGTTTTCGGCGGTTTCTCACCAGAAGCACTTGCAGGCCGAATCGTTGATTCAAACGCAAAAGTTGTGATCACTGCCGATGAAGGCGTACGTGGCGGTCGCGCTGTTCCATTGAAACAGAACGTGGATGCAGCACTGAAAAACCCAGCAGTAACAAGCGTTGAAAAAGTCGTTGTTTACCAACGTACTGGCAACGCTGTTGAGTGGCAATCTGATCGCGATGTATGGTGGCATGAAGCAACGGCAGTCGTTTCAGACAACTGCGAACCAGAAGAAATGAGCGCGGAAGATCCACTGTTCATTCTTTACACTTCAGGCTCCACCGGCACGCCAAAAGGCGTTCTACACACCACAGGCGGCTACTTGGTGTATGCCACCATGACGTTCAAGTACGTTTTCGATTATCAAGATGGCGAAGTGTTCTGGTGTACCGCAGATGTGGGTTGGATTACGGGTCACAGCTACCTGATCTATGGACCACTGGCAAACGGTGCGAAGACCATCTTGTTTGAAGGCGTACCAAACTACCCATCAACCGCGCGCATGAGTGAAGTGGTTGATAAACATCAAGTCAACATCCTTTACACTGCACCCACCGCTATTCGTGCATTGATGGCGAAAGGTAACGAAGCGGTTGAAGGCACCAAGCGTGACTCTTTGCGTATTATGGGTTCGGTGGGCGAGCCGATTAACCCTGAAGCGTGGGAGTGGTATTACAAAACGATCGGCGACAGCAAATGTCCGATCGTGGATACCTGGTGGCAGACAGAAACAGGCGGCATCTTGATTTCACCGCTGCCTGGTGCAACCGCATTGAAACCAGGTTCGGCAACCCGTCCATTCTTCGGCGTACAACCTGCATTGGTCGACAACATGGGTAACATTGTTGAAGGCGCGACAGAAGGTAACTTGGTGATGCTGGATTCATGGCCGGGTCAAATGCGTACTGTATTTGGCGACCATGAGCGTTTCGAGCAAACCTACTTCTCAACCTTTAAAGGCATGTACTTTACGGGTGATGGTGCGCGTCGTGATGAAGACGGTTACTACTGGATCACAGGCCGTGTCGATGACGTATTGAACGTCTCCGGTCACCGCATGGGCACAGCAGAAATCGAATCCGCATTGGTGGCGTTCGATAAAATTGCTGAAGCTGCGATTGTCGGTGTTCCACACGACATCAAAGGCCAGGCTATTTACGCATATATCACGCTCAACTCAGGTGAAATCCCTAGCGCAGAGCTGACCAAAGAAGTGAAAAATTGGGTTCGTAAGGAAATCGGTCCTATTGCGTCACCTGATTTCATTCACTGGACAGATGCACTGCCGAAAACCCGATCAGGCAAAATCATGCGCCGTATTCTGCGTAAGATTGCAACAGGCGATACAGGTAGCCTTGGTGATACATCAACGCTTGCCGACCCTGGTGTTGTCGATAAACTCATCGCAGAAAAATCTACCGTGGTGTAAACCAAACATCGGCAAGTTACTTACCATTCAAGGGTCGCTAAATGCGGCCCTTTTTATGCTTGAACGTCATTGCCACACCTTTAGGCGGCAGTAGCCTTTCGATTAAGTTATCCCGCATCCAGTACTGGTGGTAAAGCGCAGCAGCAACGTGAATAACCACGGTAAATGCCAGCAATGCACAACTCACTCTATGCAACGTAAAGAAATACGCGTTTATCGCAGGCTCACTGACGATATTGGGGATTTTAAACAGCCAGAAAAACCAGAATGGCTCTTTAAGCATTAAAAAACCCGTCACAAAAACAAAGAACATTAAGCTGTAAAGAATGCCGTGAACAAACTTGGCAATGTTTCTATCTAGCAACGTACCGGAAGCCATCGCTTTTACTTTGGGGCGAAACGAGCTCCATACCCAACGCACCAAGAACAATCCAGCAGCAATGGTCGACAAGGACATATTGATGACCGAGAGAACATGGAAAATCGAGGGGTGTGAATCGATAACCAAGTGCATGACATAGCCTGCAATAGTTGCATAAATGATGATGATCGCCATGCTCCAGTGCAGCATTCGGCTAAGCGTATCGTAACGTTTCTGTATCATAAAGCCTCCTAAGATGGCTCGTCGTTAAGTCAAACCCTGTGCAGATGAGATCACTGCGCCATTGTCTGAATTAGCGGGCAATTTAGAAAAAGCTTGATAAGCTCGTTGTTCGAACTCTGCGGTTCTGAGTGATGGGTTCAAAACTGAAGCACAAAGAACACGCATTACAGGAGGCCCTGTGATGTTGTTCCAAAGTTGAGATGCGCAATGAGAAAGCTGGCGGTACGTGCACCGCATGAGCAACAGAGCAAGCACCTCTGCTGTTTTAAACAACAAACGCGTTAGTGTCTTAATTAAAAGACAATAAATGTAACGTCTTTGCGAGTCAGATAGATGACATCTTCGACATAGCCCTTAATATGTGGGAGCTATCTAACAGTTTGATGCTTAAGCGTGATTAAATCGTGAACTACTGCGCCGAAATGTTTGTCAGAATCACGTAATCTGTAACCTTAAATGTCAAATTATGTCTGATTAGACCAGTATTTTGCTGCCATTTGCGGTGATTTCTCTATAATTGCGTTTTAGCGTGTAGCAAAAGAGCTAAATATCAGGAATTCATCCCTGATTCACACGAAAGCGAAAGATACGGTCTTTTAGCAACAAGAACAGGAACAAAGCGATCAACATGACGACAAATCGCAAAGTTTTACTCATAAACGGCCCTAACCTAAATATGTTAGGCGTTCGAGAGCCTGGACACTACGGACAGCAAACGTTGAAAAGCATTGTTGAGGACATGACAACGCTAGCAACGCAACTCAATATCCAGCTTGATCATGTGCAATCAAACGCCGAGCACGTCCTGATCGATACCATTCATCAGGCCATGGGCAACACTGATTTCATCATCGTCAACCCAGCTGCATTTACGCACACCAGCGTCGCCTTGAGAGATGCCATTCTCTCGGTAGGCATCCCATTTATTGAGGTACACCTGTCCAACGTGCATGCACGTGAACCTTTCCGTCACCATTCCTACCTATCGGATAAAGCCGTGGGCGTTATTTGCGGATTGGGCGCAGACGGATACGAATTTGCCCTGAAGGCAGCGGCTCGCCGCCTGCAGTCAGATGCCAACTGAACAACAATTTTGAAGAGATAAGACACCATGGATATTCGTAAAATCAAAAAGCTGATTGAGCTGGTAGAAGAGTCTGGTATTGCTGAACTGGAAATCTCAGAAGGTGAAGAATCAGTGCGCATCAGCCGTGCAATGGCACCCGTTGCAGCACCTGTACAATATGCAGCAGCGCCTGCTCCAGCACCTGTAGCACCTGCACCAGCGGCGGCCGCACCTGCAGCGCCAGTTGAAGCAGCACCAGCAGAAGTCTCTGGTCACAAAGTGCTTTCTCCAATGGTAGGTACGTTCTACCGTTCGCCAAGCCCTGAAGCGAGTGCATTCGTTGAAGTGGGTCAGCAAGTGAATGTTGGCGATACCCTTTGCATCATCGAAGCGATGAAAATGATGAACCAAATCCAATCTGATAAAGCGGGTGTGGTTAAAGCGATTTTGTTTGAAGACGGTCAAACCGTTGAATTCGACGAAGCACTTATCATCATCGAGTAATCGAGGACTGCTATGTTAGATAAAATTGTCATCGCTAACCGCGGTGAAATTGCACTTCGCATTCTGCGTGCGTGTAAAGAGTTAGGTATTAAAACCGTCGCGATCCACTCAACAGCGGACCGCGATCTAAAACACGTATTGTTAGCCGATGAGTCAGTCTGTATTGGCCCTGCATCCAGTGTTGAAAGTTACCTAAACATTCCGCGTATCATTAGTGCTGCGGAAGTGACGGGGGCGATTGCGATTCACCCTGGCTACGGTTTCCTTTCGGAAAACGCAGACTTTGCTGAACAAGTTGAGCAATCAGGCTTCATTTTCGTAGGACCACGCGCAGAAACCATTCGTTTGATGGGCGACAAAGTGTCGGCTATCAATGCAATGAAAAAAGCAGGCGTCCCTTGTGTTCCGGGTTCTGACGGTCCTTTGGACGATGATGAATCGAAGAACAAAGCCTTCGCCAAACGCATCGGTTACCCTGTTATCATCAAAGCCTCTGGTGGCGGTGGTGGTCGTGGTATGCGTGTTGTTCGCTCTGAAGAAGAGCTAACCAACTCTATCGCCATGACCCGTGCAGAAGCGAAAGCGGCATTCAACAACGACATCGTTTACATGGAGAAATTCCTAGAAAACCCGCGTCACGTTGAAGTGCAAATTCTGGCAGATGGTCAAGGCGGTGCAATCCACCTTGGTGAGCGTGACTGTTCAATGCAGCGTCGCCACCAGAAAGTGGTTGAAGAAGCACCCGCACCAGGTATTACTGCAGAAATGCGTAAGTACATTGGTGAGCGTTGCTGCCGTGCATGTATCGAAATCGGTTACCGCGGTGCAGGTACGTTTGAATTCTTGTATGAAAACGGTGAGTTCTACTTCATTGAAATGAACACCCGTATTCAGGTTGAACACCCAGTCACAGAAATGGTGACCGGCGTTGACCTGATCAAAGAGCAACTGCGCATTGCCGCAGGCCAGCCTTTGTCATTCACGCAAGATGACATCGTGATCCGTGGTCATGCGATCGAGTGTCGTATTAATGCGGAAGATCCAGAGCGCTTCCTGCCTTGCCCAGGCAAAATTGAACGCTTCCATGCGCCAGGTGGCATGGGCGTGCGCTGGGAATCGCACATTTACTCTGGCTACACCGTACCGCCTCACTACGATTCAATGATCGGTAAGCTGATTTGTTTTGGTGAAAACCGCGATGTTGCTATTGCGCGCATGCGTAACGCATTGCAAGAAACCATCATTGATGGCATCAAAACGAACATTCCACTTCAGCTGGAAATCATGAAAGACGAAAACTTCCAACACGGTGGCGCGAACATCCACTACTTGGAAAAGAAATTGGGTATTCATAAGTAATCACGTTTTACTGTGACGTCCTAATATCTCGAAAGGCTGCAGCAATGCAGCCTTTTCTTTTTGTCCTCATATCAGAAACAGACGAGCCCCCCTCATCTAGCCATTAAACATTCCCTGTCGCCATGGCTCAACACCAACACATTCACCCCGTTGGCGCTTCTCGGTGCCGCTTGCTGGATAAAAACAGACACGCATCTTAACCCCTGCACCTGATAAGGGATTGGGAGTACAATGTGCCCCTTTTCTTCACACTGTATTGTTGCAAACAGACACTGGGACCCACCATTTCTGTTTTGGAGACGTCTTATGAAGACACTTAGCAGCCGATACCACCAAGCACATAAAGAAGCAAAATGGGCCATTGCGCTCGCCATTGCTTATTTCGTTTGGTGGTATGCCTCCGCTTATGGACTGGCCCCTGAAGGCATTGAACAAACACTTCCTACGCTGTATTTCGGCATGCCACTTTGGTTTCTCATGGCATGTGTTATCGGCCCTCTACTCTTTACCGTACTGTGCGCCCTCATGGTGAAGTACCTCTATAAAGATATGCCTCTCGATATCGAACAGGACACCTCCAATGAATAGCCAGTTACTCATTCCCATGGCGTTGTATTTGGTGGCCGTGTTCGCATTGGCGATTTATTCGCGCCGAGAAGGCAAAAAGAGCCAAGGTTTTCTTAACGAGTACTTACTCGGCAATCGCAGCATGGGCGGTTTTGTGCTCGCCATGACCTTAGCGGCCACCTATGCCAGCGCCAGCTCGTTCATTGGCGGCCCTGGTGCGGCATACAAAATGGGGCTCGGCTGGGTATTGCTGGCGATGATCCAACTGCCAGCCGCTTGGCTCACCTTGGGCGTGCTTGGTAAAAAGTTCGCCATTGAATCTCGCCGCCACAACGCATTGACCCTCAATGACATGCTCTATGCGCGATATAAAAACCGTGCAGTGGTCATTTTTGCCTCCCTTGCACTGCTGCTGGCCTTTTTTGGCACCATGGTGGTTCAATTTGTTGGCGGCGCACGCTTACTACAAACCGTCACCGGGTTGTCTTACATGCATGGGTTGATGCTGTTTGCCTTGACGGTCGGCATATACACCACCATAGGTGGCTTCCGTGCCGTGGTCATGACCGACACCGTGCAAGGCATCATGATGATCATCGGCACAATTGCGCTCTTAGTTGGTATCGTGCATGCCGGTGGCAGCATTGGTGAGATGATGACAGAGCTGCACGCCATCGACCCCGCACTGATCACGCCTTATGGCCCAGATGAATTCCTCTCACAACCCTTTATGCTCAGCTTTTGGGTACTGGTGTGTTTTGGTGTTATCGGGCTGCCCCATGCCGCCGTGCGCTGCATGTCGTATAAATCAAGCGGCTCACTGCACAAAGGCATGGTGATCAGCACCGCCATGGTGGCGTTCTTGATGCTCGGGATGCACCTCGCTGGCGCGCTCGGCAGAGCCATCGTGCCCAATGTTTCAAACCCTGACCAAATCATGCCAACGTTAATGATGACAGTTCTACCGCCTGTAGTGGCTGGCGTGTTCTTGGCGGGTCCCATGGCAGCGATCATGTCAACCATTGATTCTCAACTGATACAGGCATCGGCAACCTTGCTGAAAGATTTGTACCTGAACTACATCAATCCACATGCAGATCGACAACCTGAAATGGAAAGTAAACTCCCGAAGCTTTCACTTTGGGTTACCGGC
>JBELME010000141.1:0-10386 GCA_042096095.1 Enterovibrio sp. | reverse complement strand
GCTCAGCGTATCAACCCACGCCGAATGGCAGCCTTGCGCAATGGCATAGCCTTCCATCCGTTTCATGAGTTGGGTACCGACGCCACTTCCACTCAGGGCGGGAGCAACCCAGAGAAAGCGGATATACATCCAATTCCCCCAGATCTTTGAAACGATGCCGCCGACGCGCTTGCCCGCATCATCCACGGCATACACGCCGACATCAATGTCTTGTGCGTCCTCAACAAACGGGTCATTGAACGCAATCAGGCCCCGTCGCACATCCATGATGTCGTCCGCGTTGGGATCATTCACGATGTGGAATTCCATACTTTCCTCCTGATCGCGTTATTGCAATTCGCTCGCGTCTTTATCGCTGGGTTATTTCTTTTTGGGTGCGCCTTGTGAAGCGCCAGCGGCTTCTAAAGCCTGTTTCAACGCAGTGATTTTCTTTTCTTTAAACCAAAAAATCAGGAACATACCAATGGTGACCGCGATGCAAGAGTACAGTTGCAGTTGGGAGTACACATTGAAATTGGTGATAAGGAAAAACAACATGATCAGAGCGAGAATGGACTGAGTAACCCAGCGAGACTTGTCGTTAAAACTCATGGTTTTCGTGGCATCGTCGTACTTCACGTGCACACGTCCCACCAGCGCCCCCAAGTTGATCAGAACACCACCGGTGACAGGTTTTGAATCGTAATTGTTTGCTGCCAGATATTTTTCCAGACCTTTAAGATCCATGTATTGCTCTCCTTTCATGCCATACAGAAAACGACCACATGCTGTTTTCTGCTTCATATTCACTGTGCTTAGTTGCTGATAATATCAGAAGCTTTTTCTCGCACAGAGGGTTTACACCTTTCTTGCTCTCTTTTCTTGTTACGAGGCGCTAAGCGCATCGATCTCATCGTGCTTCTTACATTGAATCTAAACACCAAACCAAAGTGGTTTTGACACGACACTTATTTGACAAAGCATCATGCTAGTGAGATTATTTGTTTCGTGTCGACACCAATAAAAAATAATTCACTCCATCACTATAAGGAGAACATCATGTTGAACAATCATTCGGGAAATACATTTACTCTCAACGTCAGTGAGTGGTTTAACACAGATAAAAGCCTTGAGATGGCTGACTTCGAAGGGCGTGTTGTAGTGATCTATGCATTCCAAATGCTCTGTCCAGGTTGCGTGTCTCACGGATTGCCACTCGCGAAAAACATCCAACAGTCTTTTCGTAATGACGACGTGCAGGTTATTGGTTTACATTCGGTTTTCGAGCATCATGACGTGATGACGCCCAAAGCGTTGGAAGCCTTCATTCATGAATATCGCCTCACGTTTCCAATCGCCGTGGATACGCCGAGCAAATATAGTCACCTTCCTGAGACCATGAAGGCCTATCAATTTGGCGGAACACCGACAATATTGCTGATAGACCAATCTGGTAAACTCAGGCTGAACCACTTTGGCGCGGTGAATGAACTCCAGCTGGGTGCGATCATTGGTTCTCTATTGGAAGAAAAAGTGTCTCAAAAAGATAAAGAAAACGTGTCGGTTGATGAGACCCTTCGAGCAGGCTGTGACGAAAATGGCTGCAGCATTTAAGCCGATCTGAGTACCATAAAAAAGAGATGCTGGCATGTTGCCCGTATCGTTTTACCTTTTTCATTCTGCCGCTTGATAGCAAAGAAACGCACTCGAAACGCACGTTATATCAAACACTTTGGTTCTTGCTGTGTTGCACAATGGATGCTGCCACCACCTGCGGCAATGGCATCAACGTTGAGCGCCACAATGTCGCGTTCTGGAAACAGAGAAGCCAATGTGTTTTTGGCTTTTGTGTCTGCCTCAATATCGCCAAACTCTTGCATGATGACAGCGCCATTACAGACATAAAAGCCCACATAGCCCGCGGAAAAATCAGGGCTGTCGTACCTCTCTCGCACTGTATTTGGCGTTTCCAGCGGGTGAACAATCAGCTTGTTGCCTTGAGCATCTGTAGCACTCGCAAGTAGGTCGGCATGTTCGCGCGTTAAATCGTATTCGTAAGAGTCCGGATAGGTATCAATCCCCACTACCACATTGCCTGGCGTGGTGAATCTCGCATAAAAATCTGTGTGCCCATCGGTGATATCGCGGCCTTTAATGCCCGGCAACCAGATGATCTTCTCCAACCCCAGCAAAGGCGAAAGTGCGTCTTCAAACGCCGCTTTGGACATGCCCGGGTTGCGGTTTTTGTTCAAGGTGCAGCTTTCCGTAATGATTGCGGTACCGTGCCCATCCACCTCGATGCACCCACCTTCCATCACCACAGGCGCTTTTTTGAGCGGGACTTGTGCGTATTTGGCAATCTGCGCCGCCACCTTCGCATCCAATCGATAGGCTTGTTTTCCACCCCAGCCGTTAAAATTGAAATCTACCGCGGCGCATTCACCGTTTGCGTTTTCAACAAACAGGGGCGCAGTATCTCTTGCTCACAGATCGTTCATGTTACTTTCAATGAAATCGACCTTGTCGCCCATCAAGGCATAAGCCCTTGCCATGTCGTTTTGGCGAACCAACATAGAAACAGGTTCGTATTCCGCGATGGTCAGGGCGATATTTGCGAGATTTTCCTGCACGCCGGGCAATAAGCGCTGACCCCGAATATCATTATTGGCACCAAATGTCATCCATGTACGCGCATGTGGTGATGCCTCATCAGGCATTAACCATCCTTTCGACATACCTTCGGCACTCACAAAACGGGTCAAGGGTAATGTCATCGCGAGCACGCTTGTTTGCTGAATAAATCGACGTCGAGAAATCATTATAAGTCCAACGAATTGAAGCGGAAAACCGTGTTAATTTAAACACTCTCAGTCTAAGCGCTTTGATTTAATTCAGTCAGTTTGAAGGGGAGAAATGCTACGCGCGGCGCGTTTCTTGTGACAAAATCAAGGGCTGAAATGCACGCAAATGCGTATGGTGGATATGCGTATCTATACACTCATTGCCATTGTAAGCAAAAAAACAACCAGCAGAGCGCTGGCTGTTTTCATTTATACGTTCAAATGTCGAGTGGCGGTTTCTTTCGCATCTCTTCAAGCGAGCTCCCCATCATGATCGGGTCAGACAGGGATTCGCATTCGTATACGCCTTTCGTAAATTCCAGTGCTTCGTAAAAGCTCCACCCTTGTTGAGACAATTCGCCTGCAATTTCCACTTTGTTCTTTCCGCTGCTGTGCATGTCAACAACGGCGCCAAATGCTTCATCGATCTCACTCATACCCGCTCCTTTGTGTCTTCAAGCATTGCTCGTTTAAGGTAGCGGGCTATTTCTACGCAAGATGTATCATATTTCTGACTCGGTACGCCTAATTTCGTAGCATGATGATCTTGCTTCACATCTGACTATTTGAGCGTCTGCATTTATCCGGTTTATTGGGTTTTTAATGCATCAAAGTAAGCCTGCCAACGCTGAGGTGACCTAACGGAAGCGGCTTCAAAATGTCTAGTGTTATCAGCCTTACCATTGCTAATGCCTTCGTAAATGCCGGCGATCACTGTGCCGATAAAATCCACACAAATTGAATTCATTATTCTCAAAAAATGAACAATCGAAGTTATGTCTCTGATTGTTATAAACAGTTTGAAGGAATGATGGGCGCAGTCACAGACATAACAATGGAAATGAAAGGAGGAGGAAAACAACGATGAACACGCCTCTTTTTCAACACATGGTCGAGAAACAGAGGCGCCCCCAGATTTAATATCTTAACGAGTATGTATTACCCTTTTCTGAACGCCAAAATCTCTGCGATATCATCAGTTTCACGGAAGAGGGTTAACCCTTGATCTTGACGCTCAATCGCCACAATCGACATTCGGTCTGCGAGTTCATTACCTTCAATACCAACGTGACCATTCACGTGATGGATCGTGATATCAGATTTCATTGATTGGTATAGCGCGTAAGCCGACTGAATAATGTCGAGGTTTTTAATTTCACCGCCTGCCTTTTTCCAGCCTTTTTTCTCCCACCCTTCAGCCCACTTTGTCACGCAATCGATGGCGTATTTTGAATCACAATAAATCGCCACGGACTGCTTTTGTTCAAGCTTCTCTTGCGCAAGCATAAACGCTTGTTCTAGCCCATGCAGCTCAGCCGTATTGTTCGTGCCTACCGCTTGATAAAGCCCATACCACAGCTCGCGTAATTGGTTATTTTCATATACTGCTAAACCCGTGCCCGCTTCGCCAGGGTTAGGTTCACACGCGCCATCCGTAAAGATCTTTATATCAAACGGCATCGCTGCGATTTGAGCTTCGGATAACGGAGCAGGCTTTGATTTATTCGTTTTCTTAACGGCAGAAGACGTTGCTGATGCTGCGCTAGATTTACCGCCAAACGCTGCTTCCGCTTCCGCTAACGTGGGAAACGATTTGAATTTTGCACCCTGGAATCCGTCAACTTGCACTTTGCATTGCGCCCAGTCAGTATAAATACCACTCTTACGACCCTTCCAAACCACATAGTATTTTTTAGCCAAACCGATTCCTTACTGATTCATTGAGGAGGGATGTTTTGAATACCCAGTCTCTCCTGCCACACAGCCGCAACTGCACCACCCTCATTATTCATAAATCAGCGATAGGCGCTACCGACAATGCCGATGCTCGCACTCATCCGGCAATAAGTATGGAATCTACAAAGTAAAATACGCTAGGCTAGCTATAAAACACAGGCTGAGGAGAAGTAGGATGGACAGCCCTAAAAGACCGATAAACAACCATGAGGCCTACCATGCCCATGTGTATTTTGATGAGAGCACACTGGATGCAGCAAAGCATCTTCATCAGAAAATTCAGCAAAACCTCTCCCTAAAATTAGGGCGAATACATGAAAGACCTGTTGGCCCACACACAATGTGGAGCTATCAAGTACTTTTCTTCAACGCAGACTTCGACCGCTTCATTCCTTGGTTAGATGAGGAAAGAAAAACATTGAATGTGCTTGTTCATGCCAGCACTGGCGACGATCTTGCTGACCACACGAAACATGCGTATTGGCTTGGGAATACCGTAGAGTTAGATCTTCGCGGATTCTAACGACAAGCGCCTTTAAGCCTTATTTATGCAGATAGAGGCAAACGCTTAACAAACATCGTTTGATAGGTACAGTGTTTGCCTTTTCTACCCTTTCTTTACTCGCACTTACCACGCTAGCCGTTTGCACCTGCGCTGCATAACATCGAGAAAACAAGACTCTCTCGTGCAAATCATTAACAATTTCTACATTTCTTTCACATCCCATCATTTATACCTGTCGACACATGAACCATTCACGCACCGTTGTCTCTGGTAAACAAATGATGAAAACCAATTTTTCGGGTCAAAATGCTCCCTCTTTAATACCCATGTTTGCGCTCCCCCTCATTCTTTTCTCGAGCATGATTCAAGCCGAAGAGATAAACCAATATCAAATAGCAATCTCTGGTGAAGCCTTTGCCACAGGTGCGCTCGGCGGTGAAGATGAAATGCTCTTCGGCATAGAACTCAAATACGTCTTTCTGCCTACCACTCCCTTTCACCCTTTCCTCGCCGCTGGCTACAAAACTGACATCGACAAAGAAGGCAGCGCGGTAGATATCGTGTATGCGGATGTTGGATCGCAATGGGATTTTGCAGAATTTTGGGGAAATCGCGCTTTCTTGGAAGCCTCTATTGGCGGGGCTTACATCAATGAAGAGATTGCCGTTTCGCTGCTTGATCGAGAAGCCAACAATTCCTACTCGGATTTTGATTTCAAAGCATCGCTGGGGCTGGGTGTTGAATGGCAAAAAGCCTTTGGTACGACGCTCGTTGTCAACCAATACGGTTCCGATGACCTCACCGCCGGACTGAGCTTTTCATACTCCCTCTAATGCACACATAAATAGGTTTTCATCATGAAGAAATTAAGCGCTGTAATCCTTCCTCTCGTTCTGGCTGCCTGTGGTGGTGCATCACCCAGTGATGACCCAACAAGCGAGCAGGTCGGCAGCCTGCCATTAACCATTATCGAGCCAGCCAATAACCCATCATCCGCCGAAAAAGTCGCACTCGGAAAACAGCTCTTTTGGGACCCGATTTTATCAGACAACCAAGATGTGGCCTGCGCGACATGCCATCACCCTGATAATGGCTACGCCGATCACATTGATGTCAGCATGGGTGTTGGCGGTGTAGGGTTGTCCGAAGCGCGTATCTCTGGCACTTTGGTTAAGAGAAACTCCCCCACCATCGTCAACACGGCTTACAACGGGATTGATGAAAACAGCAACTACGACCCGTCTGCGACCGTCATGTTTTGGGATAACCGTGCGACCTCGCTGGAAGACCAAGCACTCGATCCCATTCGTTCGAAGGAAGAAATGCGCGGCGACCAGTTTACGGAAGCTGAAATCTTAGATGAGGTGGTGTCGCGTCTCAATGCCAATGGCGAGTATGTCACCTTGTTCACCGACGCTTTTGGCGATAGCACCATCAATGATGAACGTATTGCACAGGCGCTTGCTGCATTCGAAAGGTCACTGATCTCAGCAAACAGCCCTTTTGATCGCTATGCGCGAGGCGATGAATCAGCACTGACGCAACAGCAGGTTCGCGGGCTAAATGCCTTCATAGATGCGGGCTGCAATGCCTGCCACAGTGGACCAATGTTCTCAGATTACGCGTTGCACCAACTCACCGTTGAAACCAACCCAAAACTGACGAATGCAGGCATTGAAGACAACGGCGTTGACGGCACATTCAGAACACCAAGCTTGAGAAACGTCGCCCTCACCGCGCCTTACATGCATAACGGCACGGAGAGGACACTCAGGGATGCCATTGCTTTTTACAACGGCGTCGGTAACCCAAGCAATGATCCTGACCTCGCCGCATTAGACTTTGATAATAACGGCGACACCATAGACGCCATTGAAGCCTTCTTGATGTCACTGACTGACGAGAGCTTTGATAAAACCATTCCTGATGCGGTGCTGAGCGGGCTCAATCCAGGCGGTAATATTTAAGTAAGATGCGGAAATAGTGAGATCTTTTCTGAGACGGGCGCTCAATCGCCCGTCCATACACTCGCGCTTTGATAACATTCGTTATAGTGTCAAAAGAGGGGAGCAATAATTCGCTTACCTTTTTCAACGGATGGAATTCTCTTATGACAGATTTATCATTGCAGTGTGATTGCGGCGCATTAAAAGGCACGGTCAAGAATGTATCACCCAAGAAATGCAACCATATGGTTTGCTACTGTGACGATTGCCAAGGCTTCGCAAAGTAAATTGGCAATGAAGAGAAATGGCTCGATGAATTTGGTGGCACGGATTTGTTCCAACTGGCTCCCTCGCAAGTTGAAATCCACCAAGGGGCAGACCAATTGCGCTGCATGCGCATGACACCCAAAGGCGTTTATCGCTTCTACACCGCGTGCTGTCATTCCCCTATCGTGAACACCATCAGCAGAAAAATGCCATTTGCCGGCATTCCGCTCACCGCGCTTCAAGGAGAAGGCAAAGAAGCCGCTGTTGGCCCAGTGAAATGTTATGTCATGGGCAAATTTGCCAAAGGCACGCCACCCACTAACCCACACCCTAAGTTTTCCTTTGCCTCACTTGCGGCCGTGATGTCATTCATGCTTAAGAACAAAATTCAGGGCAACAACGTGCCGACGCCGTTTTTCAAGGACAATGGCCAAGCGGTTGCAAAGCCCGATAAGCCCGATAAGCCCGATAAGCGCGATTAATCCGCAAATAATTGTGCCAGCATCGGTGCAGGATTATTTAAAAACGCTTTGGTGACCTGATAATGATCGGTGTCTTCGTACTTGATTTGGTTGATACCACACTGATCGATCTGATAAATCCGCGCGCCCGGGTAAGCCATCAATATTGGGGAATGCGTTGCGATAATAAACTGGGAATTGGCTTTCACCAGTTGATGCATTCGGCTCAATACGGAGAGCTGTCGGGTTGGCGACAGCGCCGCCTCTGGTTCGTCAAGTATGTACAAACCCTCCCCTCCAAATCGTTCCACCATCAAAGCAAGGAACGACTCGCCGTGAGATTGGTGATGCAAAGAAACACCGCCGTATGAATTGATAATCGGCGGCTGGGGCCCAGGTTCTTCATCCAATTCATCAATGTTCGTGGCGACGTTGTAGAAGCTTTCCGCCCTCAGAAAAAAGCCATCACGATACTTCTTGTAGGATTTTGAAAGACCTAAATACGCATAGAGAGACGAGTGCGTAGATCGGGTGCCGAAGTTGAAATTTTTGGTGCCGCCTTCAGCGTTAAACCCCATTCCAACTGCAATGGCCTCTAGCAGGGTCGATTTCCCGCTGCCATTCTCCCCCACTAAGATCGTCACGTCTTTTGCAAACTCAAGCGTATCAAGGTGATTCACAGCCGGAATAGAAAACGGGTAAACGTTGAATGAATCAACCCGATTCCGCTTTAAGCTAACCTCTTTGAGATACGGCAAAGCTTCCATATATAAAATATCTGACGTTGGAAAAGATGAAGTAGAAAGTGAAACATAGCGCGCCTACAAAAACACGTCCAATTACCCTGAATTTCAAGTGAAGACGAAACCAGCCGCAGGAAAGCGACTTATCACGAGGCTGCCCAACGTAGTATTTTTCACTTAAACAGGTAAAATCACGCCCCCAATCGAGTTGCTGATAGACTTTTACCATGCACACAGACGCATCGTTCATACCAGACGGGCTATTTACCCGCTTTAACGCTAATATCGACCACCTCGAATTGCCGAGCGCGTTTACCTTCCCGTTTTACTATCAGCCACACCCGCTTTGTGTGCGTGCTGCACAAGAGCTGCAGCAACACCTTGCCATGCAAATCGATTGGCAACACGACTTTGGGCTTAACAGTGAGCTCCAACTGGATGGCGAAAATGCAGCAGAAGGCACAGGCAAAATGTTTGGCGTCTTGCTCGTGCGCTCTCCATGCGGGGAGCTCGGCTATTTCAGTGCGTTTTCGGGCAAAATTGCTGATCAAAACATCCTGTCGAATTTCGTACCGCCTGTGTTTGATATGCTGGCCGAAGAGTGTTTCTTCCAAACCGAATTGGCAGCGATCACCGCCCTTAACGCACAAGTCACTGCCCTTTCTGCCAACCCTCAAATACCGCACTTGAGTGGCAAAATCGCGCAATACCAAGCCGACTACAAAGCGCTAGAGCAACAGCAGCGCCAAACCATGATTGAAGGACGTGCCGAGCGTAAACAGCAGCGCCAGCATGCAGAAGTCCACTTGACGGGCGAGGCGTTGAACGCCGCGCTAGAGCAGCTTGCCAAGCAAAGCGTTGCCGAGAAGAACGACCTCAAATACCTCAAGATGGCATGGGACGAAAAAATCGACGTCCTTCACGCTGAGTTAACCGCGCTAACCGCTGCAATCGACCATGCGAAGCAGCAGCGTAAAACCTTGTCAAACGCACTGCAAAACAAACTGTTTGAGCAATATTGCTTCCTCAATGCGAACGGTGAAGAAAAATCCCTCAAAGCCATTTTTGCCTCTACCACCAGCCCAGCGCCGCCTGCGGGTGCAGGAGAATGCGCCGCGCCTAAGTTGCTGCACTATGCCTACAAGCACGGATATACCCCGCTCGCAATGGCGGAGTTTTGGTGGGGCGTTTCACCAAAATCAGAAGTGCGTCAGCATAAAAAGTTCTACCCATCGTGCCAAAGTAAGTGCAATCCCATTCTGGGGCACATGCTGGAAGGGTTAACGGTTGATCCAAACCCGCTCGAAACCAACTGGGCAGAAGACAAAGCGTTAGAGGTGGTTTATCAGGACGAGGTCATCATCGTGGTGAACAAGCCATCAGGTCTGCTTTCCGTGCCGGGCAAAACCATTAAAGATTCGGCCTACACCCGCGTCATTGCCATGCTGCCAGAGGTGGAAGAGATCTTTGTTCTGCATCGATTAGACATGGCAACATCTGGCTTGTTGGTGTTTGCCCTTACTCGACGCGCAAACAAAAACCTGCAGAAACAATTCATCACCCGTGGTGTTGAGAAGCGTTATGTCGCCATGGTAGAAGGAATTGTTGAACAACCAAGCGGTGAGATTAACTTGCCGATGCGCGGTGACCCTGACGACAGACCGCGCCAATTGGTTTGCTTTGAACATGGCAAGCCAGCGACGACGTATTGGCAGCTCATCCACGCCGAAAACGGTCGCAGTAAACTTCACATGCAGCCGAAAACCGGCCGCACCCACCAGCTCAGAGTGCATTGCGCACACGTGATGGGGCTGAATATGCCCATGGTTGGCGACGGTTTATATGGTGAACCCAACGCACGCCTTCATTTGCACGCAGAACAACTGTCATTTGATCACCCTTACACCC
>JBELME010000140.1:0-10493 GCA_042096095.1 Enterovibrio sp. | reverse complement strand
CAAAAATTTCTAAAGCCTATGAACGCTACTCAGACTCTATTGATGTCGCCAATGAAAACATTGTTGTCGGGAAAATACCCTGCGTCAGCTATAAAACGTTCTCAAGAAGGCTCAAACAGCTCCCACCTTATGCTGTTGCCCTGCAAAGGCATGGCAAATACTTCGCAGATCTCTGGTATCGCCATAATGCTAAACATAAACCGCCGACGCGAGTGTTAGAACGCGTTGAAATCGATCATACACAGCTCGATTTGATGCTGCTCCATGATGAGTACCTTGTCCCTATTGGGCGCCCTTGTTTAACCATGCTTATCGATGTCTTTAGCGGCTGCATCATTGGTTTCCATCTAGGTTTTCATGCACCTGGATATGCGACAGTTGCTAAGGCGTTACTTAATGCCATGAAGCCGAAAGACTACGTTAAAGACTTACCAATTGAGCTTAACAACCAGTGGCTTTGCGAGGGAAAAATCGAAAGGCTGGTGATGGACAACGGGGCAGAGTTTTGGTCCAAAAGTATCGATGATGCCTGTAAAGAACTCAACATTGCAATCCAATACAACCCTGTAAAAAAGCCTTGGTTAAAACCTTTCATTGAAAGAACATTCGGTATTCTGAATCAAACATTACTAGACACCATACCGGGAAAGACGTTTTCAAATGTCCTTGAAAAAGGTGACTATGACGCTGCCAACAAGGCGGTTATGAAGTTCTCCACGTTTGTTGAAGAGCTACATCGATGGATTATCGATGTTCACAATGCGAAGGCCGATTCAAGAAACAACCGCTTGCCCAATTTGTATTGGCGTCAAAGCGTGAAAACGCTTCTTCCTCCTCGCCTCCTTGTGAAGTACAACAAGCAACTGTCTATTGTCATGGGATTGTTAGATAAGCGAAAGCTGACAGAGAAAGGCTTTCAATATGAAGACTTGTTCTATCGCAGCCAAGCGCTCGCTGACTACCGCGCGAGGTTTCCACAGACGAAAGAGTCCGCGATCAAAACCATCAAAATCGACCCCGATGACATATCGAGAATTTTCGTTTTTCTTGAGGAACTCGATGGCTATATTGAAGTGCCTTGTGATGATCCCGTCGGCTATACCAAGCACCTTTCACTTCATGAACATCTCATTATCAAACGAGCTCACAAGTCATACATAAAAGGACATGTAGACACGCTTTCGCTGGCCAAAGCTCGGCTGGCATTGGCGGCCCGAATGGAAGAAGAAACCGAAGACCTACGCACTTTTAAAAGAAAGCGTAAGCCACCTAAAAATATGAAAAAGATGGCGGAATTCTCAGGTACTAGCAGTGCAGCAATTGAATCCAAAACAGCCAAGCCCCAAAAAAGCACATCAAAGAAAAACAAAGGGGAAGACTCTCAAAAGGCTGCAGATTTCCTAGAAGATTGGGAGGAAATACTTGGAGATCTCGATGACGACTAGCAGCGTGAGCGAGGTAGCGCTGCTCGTCTCCAATTTCAATCAGTCTTTTGCATTGTTTCCGCCCTTTGACGCGATTCTTGGCGACCTTGAGAAGTTACGCAGTAAAAGTGCGAGAGCAGGTTTTACACCTTCAATGTTGATCTTCGGTGATACTGGTGCAGGCAAATCAGCATTGCTTGAGCATTTTACCAAATCAAGCCAGACAAAAGCTGGCCCAAAGGTACTGAGGACGAGAGTCAGGCCATCATTGCAAGAAACACTCAGCTGGATTCTTCACGATTTAAACCCACACCGAAGAAACGATCGATTTGTAAAAAAAGCCTCTGAAATCGGCCTAACGGATATGGTTATCCGAGAGTTGAAACTCAACATTGGTATGAGCACATACTAGAGCTAAAGATTGTTGAAGAGTTTGGTGTGAGGGTCACTGAGCTTGTCGAACAACCTTGGGGAATGCTCGATTTGTTTTACTGACCCTAGTGGTATGTTGTGGCGTGTCGCCGAGAACAAATAGCGGGCAAATCTCGCGCTAAGCGCAATGCTGGCAAAGGATAGTGAGGAAAGGCACTTTTATCTCCCTGCGGACAAAAGATGAAATATATCGAAACTAGAAGTAGTGATATCCCACTCGATTTGCTCCTCGAGGCCGATCCCTCTGAAGCGAGTATTTCATCGTATTTATCAGATTTATGGTGCTTTACTGCCTCCGACAATGCGAGAATCCTCGCCGCTTGTGTCGTGAAACCTCTGAATGATGGCCTTGCCGAAATCTATAACGTGTCCGTTTATCCCGAGTATCAAGGTCAAGGCATTGGCTCAGTGCTTCTAACGTTTGTGCTATCACAATTACCCAACTAAGGCGTCACGCGCGTCGAGTTGGGCACGGGGACATTTGACTACCAATTGACCTATTATCAGCGGCTTGGTTTTCGCGTGGACTCCGTGGTGAAAGACCACTTTCTGCGCAACTATCCCGAGCCCATCTTTGAAAAGGGCATCCAGCATCAAGACATGTTGAGGCTCTATAAGGCCCTTTAGTTCTGCATTCGACATCTGCCTTTGAGGGGTTGCCCCAAAACACCGCAATCCTTAGTGATCGTCTCCCCTCTAATGCACCTCAGCATCGCCCACTCTGACTATATTGGAAGTGCTTACTTCCCGTTTTTTCGCCTAGATGTAGAAAAAAACATAAAATAAATCGGGACATGTCGAAAATTGAGGAACGGGATCGTCCTTGTAGCATGAACCATCAAAAGAGAAGGAAGTTCGACATGAAATATATGCTGTTGCTCTATGCTGCGCCGGATAAAGAGCCTGTCTATGGCACCCCAGAGTTTGATGACATGATGGAGGCGTTTGCTGCGACCAGCGACACCTTCAAAAACGACGGCGTGCTTGTGGGCGGAGAAGGATTACAAGGGGTTGAAACAGCAACCTCACTGCGGATCAAAGCGGGCAAGGTCGAAATCATGGATGGCCCTTTTGCGGAAACGCGCGAGCATCTTGGCGGCTATTACGTTGTGGATGTGGCGGATCTGGATTCGGCACTGAAATACGCGGAGATGATCCCCATTGCCCATTTCGGCACTGTCGAGATACGGCCATTGTTGGACTATGACCCAGCGGACGGTTAAATGAAACATGCCGTTCCCAACGCCATCGCGGTCTCTCATCGTCTTGATGAGGTGCTACGCCACGATCGGGGGCGGCTTTTAGCTGGGCTAATTTCAAGACTCGGCGATTTTCAGTTGGGCGAAGATGCGCTGCAGGAGGCATCGATTGCTGCGCTCAAGCATTGGGGGCGAACGGGTGTTCCTCACGATCCCGTGGCGTGGTTTATGAAGGTGGGATTGAATAAGGGGATTGACCACATCCGGGCTGCACAACGCGAAACGAAGAGAACGACCGACTTCGCGAGCCTCTCACCAGACGTCATCTGCGACGACATCGACGAAACGATACCCGATGAGCGACTGCGGCTCATTTTTACCTGTTGTCACCCCGCGCTAGAAGAAAAATCCCGCATTGCGTTGACGCTGCGCACTGTGTGTAACCTGACGACGCGCGAGATAGCCGCCGCCTTTCTTGATAGCGAGCAAACGCTGGGCCAGCGACTTTCCAGAGCAAAAGCCAAAATCAGATCCAAAGGCATCGGCTTTTCGGTGCCAGAACCCGAGCGATGGTCGGAAAGATTAAGCACAGTGCTGTCTTCCTTGTATCTGGTTTTTACCTCCGGCTATGTATCAGAAGACAGTAGCCCTCGTGATCTGTGCCAAGAAGGTATTTTCCTGACGCGCCTCTTGCGCCAGCTTTGCCCGTATGACCCTGAAATTGAGGGAGCGCTTGCGTTGATGTTGCTTACAGAATCAAGGCGGCGAGCAAGGATTGACGCGGACGGGGCAATCGTACCTGTTGAACAGCAGGATCCAAGCCTTTGGCAGAATGATGTGATTTCCGAAGCGCAGCGCATTCTTGAGGAGGCGATTGTACGAAAACAGCCAGGCCCTTTTCAGATTAAAGCTGCCATTGCAGATTGCCACATGATGCAGCCCAAGCCTGACTGGCTCCAGATGTCTTTACTCTACCGCTCTCTGTGGGTTTATGAACCTACGCCTGTCGTCGCCCTGAACTGGGCCGTGGTCATGGCCGAATTGGGACACTGTGAACGTGCGTTACAACGGCTTGATGAGTTGCAAGCTGAGCTCGGGAATTACCAACCATTGTATGCTGCCCGAGCCCATGTTCTGAATAAACTGGGCCATTTCTCCGATGCGTGTGCGGCTTATCACCACGCTATCCAGAACGCGCCAAACGACGCATCACGGCGGTTTCTGGTGCGAGAGCTACAACGCTGCTCCCTCGCATCAGCCCAGTCTGTTAAGACACAGGAATGAACATGTTCCGCGCCCTGAATGCGTTAGTGGAAATCCCTTGAGTGGATGAGCAGTTGATCCAGCGTTGAGGTCATGTCGATAAATCGCCCTGCGATAATGTGCACCACATCGCCTTCACGTTCTAGTATGCCTTTTACCTTCAAAATCTTCGCGGTGACAAAGGGGGCGTTTTGCGCGCGCGCGGTGGCTAACCACACCACCACATTGATGTTACCTGTTTGGTCTTCCAAGGTCATAAAGGTCACGCCACTGGCGGTGCCGGGGCGCTGTCGACCAGTGACGATACCAGCAACGGTGACGGCCGTGCCTGATTTGATGCTGGTTAATTCACTCGCGAGCCGGTGTTTGCCCAACTTGCCGCTTTCATCCAATAGCGCGATAGGGTGTTTACCCAAGGTAATTCCCGTTGCCGCGTAGTCTTCCACCAAATCTTCCACAGCAGAGGGCGCGTGAATGACGTTGGCATCACTGGTGTCAGTAGCATCTTGAGACAGCAGCGGAAGGGTATGGCTGTTATCCATCATCTGCCAACGCGCAGAGAAGCGGTTGTTGGCCAATATTTGGGTGGCATTCGCGCTGGCAAGTGCTTCTAAATCGCCTCGGCTTAGGCCACAGCCGAGTAACTGGTTCAGGTTTTGAAAGCCATTGTCCGGTCTTTGCGTGAGCAAGCGCTCAGCGCCTTGAGACGAAAAGCCTTTGATCAAACGAAATCCTAACCGTAATGCCGGGCCTTGTGGTGTGAGGATTTGTTGATGATCCCACAGGCTGTTGTTGACGCACACGGGGAGTACAACCACGCCATGTCGCGTGGCGTCTTGCAGCAATTGAGACGGGCTATAAAACCCCATGGGCTGACTGTTGAGCAAGGCGCAGTAAAACGCGACGGGGTAATAATGCTTGAGCCATGATGAGGTATACGCCAGCACCGCAAATGAGGCGCTGTGAGACTCAGGGAATCCGTATTCGCCGAACCCTTGAATTTGGCGAAAAATCTGTTCGGCAAACTCAATGTTGTAGCCACGTGCTTGCATGCCGTTAATGAGTTTTTCTCGAAACGGTGCCAGTTTGCCATTGCGTTTCCATGCCGCCATGGCGCGACGTAATTTGTCTGCTTCACCGCCACTGAACCCCGCTGCAACCATGGCAAGTTGAATCACTTGTTCTTGGAAGATGGGCACACCCATGGTGCGAGACAGTACAGACTTTACCTCTTCTGACGGGTAAGTCACCGCTTCCTTACCCCAGCGCCGTTTAAGGAAAGGGTGCACCATGTCACCTTGAATTGGGCCAGGTCTAACGATGGCGATTTGAATCACCAAGTCGTAGTAGCAGGCAGGGCGGAGTCGAGGCAGCATGTTAATTTGCGCGCGAGATTCCACCTGAAACACGCCCACGGAATCGCCTTTTTGAAGCTGTTGATACACGTTAGGATCGTCGCCCATGGCCGTAATGCTGGCGATGGACAGTGTGCGCTGGTGCTGGCTAGTGATAATGGCAAAGGCTTTGCGGATGGCGCTCAGCATGCCAAGCGCAAGGATGTCCACTTTGAGCAAACCGAGGGATTCCAAATCGTCTTTGTCCCATTGGATCACACTGCGTTCTGCCATGGCGGCATTTTCAACCGGCACGAGTTCGTAAAGCGGCCCTGCGGAAATGATGAAGCCGCCGACATGTTGGCTGAGGTGGCGCGGAAAACCCCGAATCTCTTCCACCAAATCGAGTAGCCAGCGGCCAAGGTGTGATTGGGTGTCTAATCCCAATGCACTGAGCTGTTCGGTCTTATCGAGCCCTTTGTCTCGGTGGTTCAAATTCTTGATGTAGTAATCCAACTGGGTTTCGTTGATCCCCAGTGCTTTACCGACGTCGCGAAACGCGTTTTTGAAGCGATAGGTAATGACGGTCGCGGCAATGGCGGCGCGTTGGCGGCCGTATTTTTTGTAGATATAGCGGAAGATCTCTTCGCGTCGCTCATGCTCGAAATCCACATCAATGTCGGGTGGCTCATCCCGCTCTTTGGAGATGAAACGTTCAAACAAGACGCTGATTTTCTCTGGGTTGACGGCGGTGATTTCCAAGCAATAACAGACAATGGAGTTTGCTGCCGAGCCGCGCCCTTGATACAGAATTCCTTGGGATTTGGCGAATTGAACGATGTCGTAAATGGTCAGGAAGAAGTATTCGTAACGTTGCTCACTGATGAGCATGAGCTCTTTTTCGATGGTGGCGCTGATTCCAGGTTTGATGCCGTTGGGAAAGCGCAGCTTGATGCCGATGCGCACCAAATGGCGCAAATAACTGCTGGCCGTGAAACCGTCAGGCACCAATTCAGCAGGGTATTCGTAGCGCAGTTCGCTCAAACTGAAATGGCATAAATTGGCGATGCGCTTGGTTTCTTTTATCCACGCGTCAGGGTACAGCTTTGTCAGTTTGCTGAGGGGCTTTAAGGCTTGTTCGCCATTGCGCGGTAGCGCGTGTCCGCATTCTTGTAAGGGTTTCCCTTCACGGATCGCCGTGACCACGTCTAGCAAAGGCTGACGCTGTGGGTGGTGCATCAGCACATCGTTTACGCAGGTCACGGGCACATCGAGGGTGTCCGCCAGTGTGTCGACCATATTCAGGTAGGTTTCTTCGTTTGGCAGAAGCAAACGTTGTGCGCCAATCCATAAACGCCCTTCAAAGGTTTTCTTCAACCACTGCTGAATGTGGGAGGCATCGTGACGTTCAAGATGAGAAAGGCGAGGCTCCCAAATACAGAGACACTGCGAGATGTGGCTAAAATCATCGCTGAATACGTGGTAATGGCCTTTTTCACTGCGCATGCGCGCTTGGGTAATTAAACGTGCCAACTCGCCATAGGCTTTGCGCGTCGGGCATAAGAGCACAAGCTTTTCGTCCTGATAGGTGATTTCAGCACCAATGATCAGTTTTATCGGCAATGCTTGATCGCGGATGCAGGTGTACGCTCGCACAATGCCTGCGAGCGAGCATTCGTCGGTGATGGCGATGGCGTGATAGCCCAGCGCTGCAGCCCGTGTTACGAGCTCTTCAGGGTGCGATGCGCCAGTTAAAAAGCTGTAATTACTCTTACAGTGAAGTTCGGCGTAGTGACGCTCTGGAGCTTGGCTTTGTTTGTCGTTAGCAGAAGAGGCCATGTTCAAACCACTCCCCTATGGCATTTCGAAATACCCAGCACAGTTGGCCTCGCGTATTCCGGGCAACGAAATAATCACGCTGAACAGGCATGCGATCCCACCACCCGCCGCTAATGCGCTCTGGGCCCGTCAATAGGGCGGGGCGTGACATGAGTGGGCGTGGTGTCATGTGCAGCAATGAAGGTCTGGCGGGTAAATGCTCAGGCAATTGTTGGTCACTTTTCATCAAGGGTGTTTGTCGATGAAAAGCGTGCTCTGGGCGATGATCGTTCTTCAATGACACACCATACACGCTTTGCTCGCCGGCCTTGGCTTGCATCAGACTGATCAACTCCGCTGGGGTCAGCTGGCCGCGTTTTCCCGCAAACAAATCTTGGGTCGGAGATTGCTTCGGCAACAGGGTGTCAGCGTGTAAGCGAATGTGCATCACTGGCGCATCAAGCTTGAGTTTTTCCAGATAAAGCTGGAGTAACGTCATCCATCGGCTGGTGGCAGATTCAGGTGCTGCAGCGGTGATCGTGAGTGTTTTTTCATCATGATCGCGTTGTGCAAAATACAGGGTAATGCTGGGCACAACGGCTTCTCGTACCTGCAAGAAGGCTTCCATTTCTCGCAACATACGTTGAAGCGGAAAACAGAGTGTTTGGCTGTTCTCAATGTCATGCAGCAGTTCGAGAGATTGCCGAAAATACGCGGGTGGCGTGAAGGTGGCTGCATGTGCGAGCTGGGTGTCAGTCAGGCGCCGAATTTGCGCGGTCAGCGGTTTACCAAAACGCTGTCCAAGTGATGCTAGGGGAAGATTGAGCAATTGCTGAGCCTGACGAATGCCCATGCGTTCAAGTTGAGTCACGTGCGCAGCGCTGAAACCGAGTTGGCGAACCGACAACAACGCCAAGGCGGTACGGGTGTTTTCTTCGGTGAGAAATACGCAATCTGCTCCCGATATGGCGAGCTGTTTCGCGGCCTCTGGATAAGGGCTGAAGGCAAAGTGAAATTGCACCTGTTGTTCGACCAAGACAGGACGAAGCGTGTCCCAATATGCTTCCAGTGAGCCATATAGGGCAAGCATGGGCGAGACTTTCATCATCAAGCCAGCGGGTGCGTGCACAATGATATCGGCGTTGACTTGGTATATCAGTGAAGCCAATTGCTGCACACGTTCTGCTTCTTTTTCTTCATCATAATCGACCACATTTAAGGCGTGGCAGAGTGCGCTTGCTGTACCCAAATCATTACCGAGGCGAATACCGTGCTCTTGTGCTTGTTGGTTGGCCTGACACACGTTCCCCGTGGCGCGCGACAATACAATCAGCGGCGATTGGTTGTCGTTATCCCGCTCTAACGTGTTGAGAAAGAGTGCCGGAAAATATAAATAGAGCCAGAGCATCATCGGAACAATGAAACCACATTGTTGGCGACGGGCAGATGTTGTTGCTCTGATGGGGATGACCCCAGTACTTGTGGCGGTATTTTTTGTTCGCAAATAAGGTGCGCTTTCGACGACCAGTGGTGCTCGGTATACATCGCTGGCATGGCAAGCGAGAAAGGTTGCACGGGCAGGCCTCGGCGTTTAACAACATTGATGGCAATGCCACTGTCACTCGGTGTGAGAGCTAGACGGCAGCTGACAGGTAGCCCTTGAACACTTTTCTTGTGGGTGATCATGAAGAGTAGGCAGTCGTTTTCAGTCGCGGCCAATTGAAGGCGACGCGCTTGCGTGACAGACAGGGCATCCCCCCATAAGACTGCGGTACGACAGCAGCCGCTTTTCAAGGCTTGCTCAACACACCAAAGGCTTGCGTCGGCAGACGGTGCGAGCACCACCACTTTGTCTAAATCGATGCCCGCCTGACACAGTGCAACAGGGTTTACATCGCCCGGCGGACAAGCGAAGAGGGTAAGTTCACTGTCTTTGAGTGCGGTAGCAATGGCAGGCAGCACAAGACGCAATTCACCGACACCAAAACACGTCAGTTGAAGTTCAACTACGCCAGATTCTGGCCAGCCGCCATCGAGTTTTTCATCCAACAGCGCAAAGCCGCTAGGGCGGCAGTGAGTCAGAGGTTGATAGAGGCGATTGGCAGTCCAAAGGCCGGCATGTAGTGCGAGAAGGTTATCGAGCATAATGAATAATACTGTTTTTATATACAGTATTATTCTAGTGTGAGAACAGCACAAGAGCAAGTGCGTTGTGATGCATAAAATATTGGATTTAAAGAAAGAGCATTGCATCGTGAAATAGTCAGTAACGCTGCCCAGTCTGCGTTTTTAGGGGTATAATTGGCGTGACAGTTTAGTCACCTCGTTCGGTCGTTAAGATCGTCAATAACGCCTTTAGAAACCAAGAGAAAAACATGCGAAAACCTCTCGCCATTTTTGCCCCCCTTATGTTGTCGGCATGCGTTACAGCCCCGTTGCCAGAAAGCGAGAAAATTAATGTTCTTTGGGGAGATGCATTAGAGATGATGCATTGTGAAGATAAAGGGGTGGTTGTGGGCTCTCAAGGCCACTGGTATGACTATTGGTTGATCAATGATGGTGAACTGACAGAGGGGGCTGTGAGTCAGTTAAGAAACAAAGCAATGGCATTAGAGGCAGATACCGTGCTTCTTTATGCACCAAAACCTTTCTCGACGTCAGTGACGTTTCTTGCGAAAGCGTACCGTTGTCATCCATAAAGCCACATGACGAAAATCAATAGCGTGCTGAACGCGGCTGTCGTCTGCAAATGCGGCAGCCATTGCTTGATTTGACCTGAAAGAGATTTGTCTTCTACGACACCACTGATACCTTGTCGTGTCCAACGCTGTACATTGGGATGGAAGAACAGATACACCTTGACCAAAGAGCCTATCAGTTGTTCATACCAAAGTAACACCACAAAGATGGGATGAAACTGGCGAGATTGAACACATATCAATAACACATTCAAACTCCGCGTCGCGATGACCCAAAACAAGTAAGCAATCACCACTTTTGCGCCCATATAAGTTGCGACAACC
>JBELME010000139.1:0-10569 GCA_042096095.1 Enterovibrio sp. | reverse complement strand
ATCCACTCGGCCACCGAAGTAACCTGCTGAAACACCAATTGCGGTTGCTAGGAAACACACCAGAAGACCCGCGCCAAAACCAACAGCCAGTGATACTCGAGCGCCGTATACCACTTGAGACCAAATGTCACGACCCATGCGAGAGGTGCCGAGTACGTGTTCAGCTTTCTTGGAAAGAAGAAGCGTACGACGGTTATCTGCAAGGTTTTCCGCAATCCAGCCATCAGGGTTTGACTGTGCCGCTTTTACAATAAACGCAGGGTATTCATGTGGACCGCCTGTCTTCTTATCTGGCGCAAAGCTTGTGATAAAAGGAGCAAAGATTGCGCCTAAGATAAATACCGAAAGAATAACCACACCAAATAGGGCTTTAGGGTTACCTTTTAGAAGAGTAATAAGACCTTTCATGATTATTTGCCTCCCTTACGCAGACGTGGGTCGAGAGCAACGATGAGCAAGTCAGCTAGGAAGTTAAAGAACAGCATGAACAAGGTCATGATCAGAAGCTGGCCTTGAAGAACTTGATAGTCACGGCTGTTGATTGCGTTAAGCAAAACAGTACCAAGACCTGGGTAGTTGAAGATGATTTCAACAATCATCTGGCCACCGATAGCCATACCTAGTGCCATTGAAAGTGCAGTAACACTTGGCAATAGTGCGTTTCGAGCTGCGTAGTTAAAGACAACCCGGTTATCGGACAACCCCTTACCCTTAGCCATGGTGATGTAGTCTTCATTGAGAAGGTTAATCATGTTGTTACGCATGGCGATGAGGAAGCCACCAATTTGAATAATGGTTGCACAGAAAAGTGGAAGAACAGCGTGGTAAGCAATGTCTTTATAGAACGCAAGGCTTGTCCAGTCAGCCATCGTACCTGGTGTATAGGCATAACTGGTTGGGAACCATTTTAAGCCGATAGCAAAGGTGTAAAGCACGATCATTGCTGTTACGACAGGCGGTACGGCCTGAACAACCAGCATTGCTGGAGAAATGAATGCATCATATCGGCTACCGCGTTTCCAAGCAGCGAAGATGCCCAGAACAGAACCAATACAGAAAGAAAGAATAACTGCAGTACCTGCAAGGAACAGAGACCAGCCCACTGCGTTGCCAAGCATGGCATTTACAGTTTGCGGGTAAGTTTGGATAGAGACACCCAAGTTCCAGCTCAGGATACTTTTAATGTACGTGAAGTACTGCTCGTATAATGGACCATCAACAAAGCCAAGTAGCTTTGTCATCGCCGCGATACGTTCTGGCGTAACCTGTACAGTTGCGTTAGCAAACATCATGGTGACGGGGTCACCAGGCATCGCCCTAGGAAGAATAAAGTTGATCGTGGCAGCCACGAGAAAAGCAATAAAATAGAACGTCAGACGTCGTAGGAAATAACCCATAACTCACACCTTTCCAAACCAGTAGCGTCCTGCTACCGAATTTAGGACAAACCCTTCCCCTGACAGAATCTGCCATAAATATAAAAGGAGGGGGGAAAGGCGGTGCGCAGGGCGCGCACCGCAAACTACGTAGAACTTATGACTTAGGTTTCAGGTCCAGAACTTGAAGAACACGCTCTTGAACACCAGCCCAAATCATTGGACGGCCTTTAGCGTTGTTCTCGTTCCACCAACCGTCGAAGCGGGTAGTGTTGTACTGGAAGTTGAACGCACCAGACATTACAGGAACAGTGATTTGGTTTTCAGCGATGATTTGCTGAATAACGTGAGCAATTTTTAGCTGCTCATCACGGTCTGAAGTTTTGTAGAAGCTGTTTAGCAGCTTATCCAACTCTGCATTTTTGTAATGGTGCATCGCGAAGCGTGGTAGACCTTCACCGTCTTGGAACGCTGAGTTGAAGCCGTCATTCCAGTAAACGTGTGGATCTGGACCGTGGAAGAAGTTGGTGTAAGCAACGTCATAAGTCGCGTTAGCCATCGCTGAGTTATACACAGGGAAGTCTGGAGTACGCGCTACTGCGTTGATACCAACATCATTCAATTGCTCAACAGACAGTTGAACAGTGTTGTTGAAGTCAGTCCAGCCGTTAGGCGATTGAATTTCAAGCTTCAGTTCTTTACCTGATGGGGTTTCTACGAAACCGTCACCATTGATGTCTTTGTAGCCAGCTTTTTTAAGCAGTGCTTTCGCGCCAGCAGCATCGTAGGTATTGAAACCTTTGTACTTGTTGTAAGTGCCTTTATCAGCCCATGACTCGAATGCATCACCTAGACCAGACGCATAGTCGTTTGGTTTACCATTGCCGTAGAAAGCGATGTCGATGATGGTTTGACGGTCAAGAGCCATAGAGAACGCACGACGGAAATCAACATCGTTGATTGCTTCGTTGTTACCTTCTTTAGGCGACTTGTAGTTCAGTAGGAAAGACTGGGTGCCCGCAGCTGGGTACCAGTATTTGTGGTTTGGATTCGCTGCAGCATAAGTGCTATCGATATCTGGGATGAATGAAGAAGTCCAATCAAGCTCAGAGTTGATAACTTTAGCTAGCAGTTGGTCGTTACCTGCGATCTGAGGAACGCGCAGACAGTCAACTTCCAGGTTGTCGTTATCCCAGTAGTTAGGGTTACGACACTGAACGTACAAAGAAGAGGTGAAGGTGTCGATCTCAGTGAACGCACCAGAACCTACAGGCGTTTCGTTAGCGAAAGACTCAGGGTTCTTCACTTTGCTCCAAACGTGCTCAGGAACGATAGGTGCCTTAACAATTTCGAATGGTGCGTTAGAAGAAGCTTGAGTTAGAGAGAAGATAGCTTTGTTGCCATCAACCTTAACGTCTTTAACCCACTTGTTTAGACCAGTACGGTCAAGCTCTGGCTTCGCTTGAAGTAGCTCAACTGTGTAAGCTACGTCTTTCGCAGTGAAAGCTTTACCGTCAGACCATTTAACGCCATCACGGATGACAAAAGTCACTTCCATTAGGTCGTCAGACATGTAGTAGTCTTGTGCCAAACGCATCACTGGGCTGTTACCTTGCATCTGGTTGAATATTACCAGCGGCTCGTAAACAAACTCAGTTGTTGTGTTTAGTGCAGACTCTAGGAAAGGGTTAAAGTTTTGAACTAATGTAGGGTAGAACTGAGGTACCACTGTTAGCTGGCTTTTTTCAGCTGCTAATACAGTTGGTGCTGCCAGTGCAGACGCTGCGGCCGCAACGACGGCTACTGCTAGTTTTGTTTTCTTAAGATTGGCAAGCATAGCTGTTCCTTACTAGTTGCTTTGTTCCACTTGGTTCTGACCGTAATCATTTTGGTCAGGCCCGACCCCGCTATGAACAACCAGGCAAGTGATCTTGGTTATTCACATGGCCGTGCAGGCTCAGTGCCACTTAAGGAAACTCCTGTTCTAATTTTGGGTCAATTGGGATTCCCGTTAAAAACGTCAAAACCACTTAGCACCCTGTCAAAAACGTTAAAACATTCATTTTTAGTGCAAAATACAGGCTGTTGATTTAGGTCAATTTCCGTACATTATGATGCGCTTTTAATGTTGTATGTTAGTGTTTACTATCATTTTATTACTCGAATTTATTGGCTTGTATGTATGTGACCAAGCTATGTTGATCAGGATCTCCATTTATTCATCGAGTTAATTTCTTGCTGAAAATTTGGGGTGCTGGTTTGTTGTGAGTCTCTTCTCATAAACGAAATTAAACTCACATAGACGTTAGAGTTGTGTGATTTGTCGCCAGTTATTGCGCGTTGAAATCACTAAAGGCCCCTGTGGTTTCTTCTTTTTCAAACACGTCTTTTACGCCGGAAAATAAGTTCTCGTTCTGTTCTCTCTTTGACGAATTGTCTTGACGCAAGCTCACGGCATCAGTGAGCCATGTGCAGCATTTTGAAGGCTTCCTGATGTGCTTTTGACGTCTTTCTTGCGCGGTCTTATCTGTTTGCTCTGTGAGGCTCAGAGCGTGAATAAAGGCACTTCTGACATTTCTCATGTGCTGATAGGGAATGGAATCAGGCGTGGTGTTTGTATGGGATCAATCGTCAAAAAAAGCCCCTAAAAGGGGCTGTGTTGGACGTTAAATCGTCACAATGCGATAGACTACAGCGCGCTTAGCGAGTAATGAGCGATTGCAGTTTATCTCTTAGCACTGCAAGCTCACTGCGCTCTGCAGTGTCGCTTTCGCAACGTTCTAACACGTAGTCAATCGTATTGATGACGGTACGCCAACGCGGCGATTTTGGTACAGTTTCAACATGCAGATATTTGTCCAACGTACGTGTTTGTAGCGTGCTTCTGTCAAGATAAACACGCCATAAGCCACTTTCTTCCGCCAAATCAAACTTGGTTTTCCCTGTTGAATTACTCCAATAATTCAATGTGACCAACATGACTTTTACTAAGGTTTCCCTCAATACATCGGCTTTGTCAGGTTTGTCGCTGGAGAATTTATCCGCCATTCGGGTGAATTCTCCACCCAATTCGCGTAGTTGCTGAAGCTTGCCTTGGTCCCCGTCAAACGCGTAGTCAGAGAGCGCTTCAACGGCACTTTCAAGTAGCTGAACACGTTGTGACGACGCTTTTAACCCTGTATTTAAAATCAACATCATCTGCATACCTGAAGACTCAGGCAGCGTCAGTACATCGCTGTCGATGGTAACAATGTCGTTATCCACTTTAAAACGAAGTTGCCCACTAAAGTGTCCGCGCATCATGTCAGGTTCTGGCAATGCCATTGCCAAAAAGTCATTGAGCTGGTGGCGCTCAATCTGCTCTGCACTTAAATGGAACACTTTGCTGCATGCATCGTTGGCGTAGCTGATCTTACCGTTTTCCTGCACACACAAAATGCCTTCTGACGCAGAGTCTAATAGCCCAAGAAGGCGGTTTTGTACTTCGCGTAATCCAGCTTCAACTTGCTCTCGGAAGTGAATTTCATTTTGCAGAAGGCGGTTCTGTTCTCGTTCTTGCTCTGTCAAAGAGGCATTCACGTAGGCTCGGATACGCGCGCTTAACTCATCTTTGTTGAAGGGCTTTGTCAGGTAATCGTTCGCGCCAGCATCAAAGCCTTTTACCTTGTCTTGCACTTGGCTCAGAGCAGAAAGCATGATGATCGGCAATTCTGTTCTGCTATGCCTTTCACGCAGGTGATAACACACCTCATAACCACTCAGTTCAGGCATCATGACATCAAGCAACATAAGGGCTGGCATTTCTTGCGTAACGGATTCAATCGCTTGTCGGCCATTTTCAACAGTTTTAACGCGGTAACCTTCTAGACGTAAAAAGTTGTTGAGAACCTGAAGGTTAACAGGCTCGTCATCGACGACGATAATGAGTGGGCCGTCAGGGTTGTCTGGCAATTGCGCGCATTCAGGCAAATCAGAATCCATTTTGGGTGCGGCAAAGTGAGTATTGTTTGCTAGGCGTGTTTTGGCTTTGTCTTCATCGGTTGCGAGCGGCAAAGTGAAGCTGAACGTCGCGCCGACCATAGGTTGGCTGCTGACATACAGTTGCCCTCCCATGATATCGATAAGTTGTCGACTGATTGACAGGCCAAGCCCTGCACCTTGTCGGTACACCGATGTTCCTGATTTGGCCTGCGTGAGCGGCTCAAAGATGTATTCCAGTTGATCGGATGGAATGCCTTGTCCCGTGTCGACAACTTGGATGCGTAGTTGGCTATCAAGCACGGTCGCGGAGATGATGATTTTGCCTTCATCCGTGTACTTGATGGCGTTGCCGAGCAGGTTATATAGCACCTGCTCAAGGCGTTGCTCGTCTGCTTTTACTAGCGGTAGATCGATCGGTACTTGATTGATAATACGTACTGGCTTTCCACCCAAAAGATGACTCGATAACTCGATAACCAAACGGACAGCATTGGCCGTATCGACCGCTTGTGGGCTGATTTCCAAATCACCGTAACGCATCTTGTGGTAGTCGAGCAAATCGTCCACCAAGTTCGATAAGCGCTGACCACTGTTGATGATCATTTGTAGTTGATGCTTTTGTCTTTCAGGCAACGGCCCTTCCGCCCCTGCTAGCATAGACTCTGCAATTCCCACCATGCCGTGCAGTGGTGTTCTTAATTCGTGAGATGTTGTCGCGAGAAAGTCATCTTTCATGCGGTCAGCTTGTTGTAGCTCTTCATTCTTGTGACGAATGAGTTGAATGTTTTGTTCCAGTTCTTTGTTTTGTTCTCGGATAAGCGCGAGTTTGTCGCGAACTGAACGCTGCATACGCGCGAAGCTAACCGCCAGACGGCCGATTTCGTCTTCTCGATCAGTGCTTGTGATTTTCTGATCCAAGTCGCCCGCAGAGACTTGTTCTGCGGCCCATGTCAGTCTCAGTAGTGGCGCTGTAATGGAGTTTGAAAGTAGGTGAGAAGCCACAACAACAAGGAAAATGGCACCCACCATCACTACGATGAAGATTTTCTCGAGCTGGTAAATGCGCGCAAAGGCTTCTCCTTCGGGAAGCTCAAGAATCAGTGCCCATTCCTCGTCAAACACACCCACAGGGGCGTAGGCGCCAAGTACTTTTTCGTCGGTTGAACTTAAAAAACTACCAATGTCACGCGTGCCTGAGAGGGCGGCGTCAATGGCACTACTCGACACGGCCGCAAGGGGCGTGTCACTCAGCACGTTGCGAGGCAGCATGTCTCGGCCTACCAGCAGTGTCGAAATGTAACTGCTGGTAGGCGTTTTATTTAGCATGGTGGCAAGTGCCGTGTTTGGCAGCTTAAACAACACATAGCTATGCAGGTAGCCTTGTTGGGTGATTGGCGCGGCAAACCACGCGATCATCTCGCCGTTAGGGGATTGTTTGAAATCACTGAAAATGATCGGGGTGCTGTCAGTATCAACCAGTGGAGCTTTGACTTGTCCCTTTATCTTGGAGAAAGATTGCCCTTCAGCGGTGTTGATCCACTCTGGCGACAACAAGTTTGCCCCAAAGACATTATCTTTCAGGTTCGAGTAAACGACATTGCCATCAATATCGACGAGTAAGATATCCGTGAAGTCTGAACGCTTTAGGTGCTCGGTAAATGCCCAATGATAGCGCTTATGTAGTAAGCGATAGCGCTCACTACCAATAAAGTTGGTGTCATTGATGTTACTTTGCTGAGGGTTGTCTGGGTTTTCGACGTATCTCAAGCGTGCTGCTTCGCGAGCGAGCGCTTGTGTTTTGCCAAGCTGGTGGAATGCGGCGACTAACCCATAAAAACGCCCGCCACTGGCGGTGGCAAGTTCTGAGCGCGCAAAAGATTTCACTTCTAAATGACGGGCATCGAAGAAGCTAATGATTTGCTCTTGTTTGTTGTCGCGTAGGAATGCGAGGTGTGTGGTGCTTTGCGTTTCTAAGTCGCTGCTATGAGACTCTAGGAAAAATATCGCCAGCAGGGTGAGTGGCGTAATACTCAGCACCAGAAAAGCTAACATCAGTTTGTGCTGAAGTCGCTTGAACTTCTGTTTTTTTTGCATGTCTCTGCCTGAAAATAATAAATCAAAAGGCAAGTCCACTAACTCATTTTGGCAATTTTGACGAGTTATGTACTGCACCCTTACAGGATGACCGTGTCGAAATCCTTATACTGACTTAATTTTTCTTGGCAAGTAAGTTATCAATGAAGCGCGTGCGAGTACTCAGTTTTAACGTTTTTAACGAAGGGCTGCGAACAGCCCTTTGGGTATTTAACGGTTTTTGATCGCGTGGTAAATCGCAAATTTATTGTTTTTAGCGGGTGTCTCGCAATGGCCAAATGCCGCTTCAATAAAAGGCGGATAGCGAAGGAAACTATTTGCAACAATCATTAATTGCCCTTGTTTCGACAAAAATGACGTAGCCTGCTCAAGGAAGGTTTCCGTGGCAGCATAATGGGTTTTCAAGCCTGCATGGAACGGTGGATTGCTAACGATATTGTCGAATTTTGACGTTACAGCGCTGTAGACGTCAGACGCAAGAACCTCTCCGTCAAGATTGTTAAAACGTAAGGTTTCTTTGGCCGAGGCAACCGCCAGTGCGCTGATGTCCACCATGGTGATGTGTGTGTCAGGGTGGCGGAGTTTAATGGCAGTGCCGATCACGCCTGCGCCACAACCGAAATCAAGCACAGCGCCTTTGAGTGACGGCAAAGTGTCCAACAAAAGCTGGCTCCCCGCATCTAATTCGCCATGGCTAAAAACGCCAGGCAGTGAGCGGATCGTGATGGTGTCCTGCCCAAGAGAAAGTGGGTAGCTCTTAAACCACGCATCAAGCCCAAAAGGTGCAGGCTCGTTGATGCATTGTCCCCAGTAAAAACTGCAGCGACGCGCCGTATCAAATTTGGTGACTTTGCCGTAAGGCGCGAACATCTTTTCGATGCTGCGAACGCCACTGCGGTTCTCGCCCACAACAACGATTTCAGTGTCTTTGCCGAGCGCTGCCATTAGCATTGAAAGCAAGAATTCTGCTTCTGCTTTTGCTTTTGGCCAGTACATCAACACCATGTCGACATTCGGCGCTTTTTGGTAGGTATCACCAAACTGAACATCCAACTGACTGTAACGCGACATTTGATTGGCGTACGCCAAGTTGGTGGTGAAAATGCTGACGCTGGCGGCGTGTTCACACAGTTCGGTGGCGAAAGTGTCTTCCAGCTCACCGGCGAGCAATACATGCCTGCCTTCAAAGTACTCAAGTTGACGAGCCACTACTTGGCTTGGGGTGCTGTAAGACATGAACGCCTCGACGTATAAAAAAATGAGCGCGGATTTTCCCACAAAGCGATTCGTGAGGAAACTCTCCGCGCACACTAGATGCCGTTATCGCTGCATTGTTTCGTGCAACGGCGTAGTGACAACCCAAGTTAGGAGTTGTCTTGCTTCTCTAAGAAGTGATGAAATTCCGTTTCATACATACGGAACAACACCAGTGTCAGCGAGAAAATGATAGGGCCGTAAATCAATCCCATTAGCCCGTAGACCTGCAAGCCACCAATCAGGGAGAAGAAAATCAACAGGGTGTTCATTCCTGAGTTTCCTTGCATCAATAATGGGCGCAATAAGTTATCGACGGAACCGACGACGAGCACGCCCCAACCTGCGAGAAACGCTGCCCACTGCCATTCACCAATCAGCATCAGGTACGCGGAGGCTGGCATCCAGATCAATGCCGTGCCGACGACAGGGATGAATGAGGCAAACGCCATCATGGTTCCCCAGAATAGCCCTGCAAATCCTGCCATCCACATGGCAAAGCCACCGACAAAACCTTGTGCAAGGGCAGTGAGAAACGAGCCCATGACTGCAGATTTCGCCACTTTCTCAACTTCATCCAGCAAGGTGTCTTCTTGGCTTCGTGAAAGAGGGCTGACATGGCGAAGGGTTTGGATGATCTTGTCGTGATCGCGTAGCAAGAAAAACAGCACAAACAGCATCAACAAAAAGTTGACGAAAACGCCAGTGACATCACCAAGAACGCGTGAACTGAGGCCGATCATTTCCGTACTCATTGAGGATACTGTAGACGCGACGCGTGAAATCAATTCTTTTGAGTTAATGGAGTCTGCAGGCAACCATTTATCGAGGGTATCCAGAGCGGACTGTACGATAGGCATGGAGACAATTTCTTTTGCTCCGCCATGGGTTAGCCAATTATAGGCGTTGGTAAAGAAATGAATCCCTTGCTGCAAGATGGCGGCAGCAACGAAAATCAAAGGGATGATGACGATGACGGTCAATAAAACGCAAGACAGCGCCGCCGCAAGGTTCGGGTGTTTGCTAAATTTTCCTTCGATTTTCTCATGCAATGGGAAAAACAGCAGCGAAACAATAAACGCAAGAACGATTGAACCCACATAGGGAGCGATTAAGGCGTAACAAGCGTAAGCTGCCAGAGCCAGTGCGGCTATGAGCGTCCAGTGCTTAGGCTCAACTTTGTAAGAAGATGCCACTGATAGGCTCCTTATTGGTTCTTCTCCAGATTGTCTGGTGAACAGTGTAGTGTGAAGGCTATGATACGTTGTGACTTTCGACGGAAAAAGGGTAAATGTGATGGGATGTTGTGAAGGACAGTGTCAGTCCAAAAAACGACGCAGAGTCAATTTGCCTATAGTTTGCCTCATCGTGCTTGGCATTCTTACAGTGATCTTTTGGAAGTAACCCTCTCTGGCTGGGTAACGAAACAAAAAAGCGGCGAAATACGCCGCTTTTTGAGTTGCATACGCGTTGTTTAGCGGTTGGCTAGCGCTGCAAATGCGCTATCCGCGGCTTTCAACGTGGCGGCAAGTTCTTCCTCACCATGAGACAGAGACGTAAAGCTTGCTTCAAATGCTGAAGGTGCCAAGTAAACACCTTGGTCCAGCATCAAGTGGAAGAAGCGTTTGAACTTCTCGATGTCGCATTGTTGGACGTCTGCAAAGCACGTGATGCTCTCTTTGTCGGTAAAAAAGAAACCGAACATGCCACCCACTTGGTTAATCGCAAGTGGAACACCATGCTTGTCTGCTGCTGCTTTAAAACCTTCAGCAAGGCGCTTAGTGATGCTCGCGAGTTGCGCTTCATTGCCTTCTTTACGAAGTTCATTCAGTGCTGCCTCGCCTGCTGCCATCGCAACAGGGTT